>DAIMYT010000044.1:0-18751 GCA_036734345.1 Dokdonella sp.
GGGGCGAGGCATCGCGCGGCGCGCGCAGCGCGACATGCAGGACCGCACGGCCCTCGGTCGTGTTGATCGGTTCGCCGGCGAACATCGCGTCGCGTCGCTGCTCGACGCCACACTCGGCGGCGAGGCTGAGCAGCAGCGCCAGGGTCTCGCGGTCGATCAGGTTCTTCGACAGGTCGGCGAAGATCTCCGGCGCCTCGAACGAGAATTCGTCGAACCGCCGCGCGTCGCCGGCGAATGCCGTTCTCATGTCGAAGCCCGATCCGCCGTTGCGAAAGGCATCCTGCAGGAGCGACCACGCCCGGGTCCGGTCACAGCGAACGGCAGTATTCATGCACATCTCATGCGAAGTATTGCGGAGAGCGAAGCATAACCACTCTGCGTCCGCGGCATGACAGTCCGCGTGCATTGCGCGCCGGTGCGCAGCCCGGCGGCGCGCGCTAGAGGCGGACGCCGAAGCGGCCGAGCACGAGGAGCATGACGAAATAGGCCCCCACCGTGACCACGCAGGCCACGCCGAGGCTGGCCCAGAAGTTCACACCGGCGCGCAGCAGCACGGGCAGCACCAGGAACAGCGGCAATGACGGAATGACCAGCCAGAAGATGCCCTGCGACAGGGCGGCGACGCGCTGGCTGTCGCCGGTCTCGAGGTACAGCCAGGCAAAGGCCAGCAGCGAGGTCAATGGCAAGGACGCGAGGATCGCCGCCCAGAACGAGCTGCGCTTGGCGATCTCCGAAACGACAACCACGACCAGCGCCGTGAGTGCGATCTTGATGCCGTATTGCCACATGGTGGTGATCCTTCCAAGCAACCGGGCTGGCTGATGAATTCGCAGGCTGCCGCCGCAGCCCATGAGCGAGCGGCCCGCATTCCTCGGGGAGGAGGAGAGCGGGCCGGTTTTCCGGGTAGCAGGTGTCGCTGCGGCTACTGGTCCTTGCGCTGCGCCGCCGTGGCCTCGCGGGTGGCGCGGAATTCGGAGTCCTTGCCCCATTCCGGCCAGCGCTTCGAATTGGCCAGGTCGTTGCCGAGCTTGTAGAGCAGGGGCAGGTCATGGACCATGCCGGCAAAGGTCCAGCTGGCTTCCCATTCGTCGGCCGGCTGGTGGTAGCGGTTGACCACGTAGTCCTTGCCCGCCGCTTCGCCCGCGGCGATGCCGCCTTCGACCCAGTCGTTGCCCGAACCGTAGGAAAGCGCCGGCACGCCGCGCTTGGCGAACGGAAAGTGATCGGAGCGGAAGAAGTGCCCGGCTTCCGGATGCGGGTCGGTGACATAGGCCATGCCGGCGGCCTTGCCGTCGGCAATCAGCTCGTCGAGCAGGTCGGACTTGGCGCTGCCCGAGGTCGTGAAGTTGCGCGCGACGCCGGTCGGATCCAGTGCATCCATGTTGATCACGGCCACGGTCTTGGCCAGCGGATAAAGCGGCTTGGAGGAGTAGTACTCGGAACCGAGCAGTCCCTTCTCTTCCGCGGTGACATTGAGGAAGACGATCGAGCGTTCGGGCTTCGGCGCCCTGGCGAAGGCGCGACCCAGTTCGATCAATGCTGCCGTGCCGGTCGCGTTGTCGACGGCGCCGTTGTAGATGGTGTCTCCCTTGGCATCAGGCTGGCCGACGCCGAGATGATCCCAGTGCGCGCTGTAGATCACGATCTCGTCGGGCCGCTTGCTGCCATCGATGCGGCCGACGATGTTCTGCGAGGTGATGACCCCGGAGTCGACGGCATAGCTGGCCGAAAAAGTCGCGCCCTTGAGCACGACCGGCTTGAATGCGCGCGTCTGTGCCTGCTTCTTCAGCGTGTCGAAATCGAGCCCGGCCTTGTTGAACAGGTTCTTCGTCGTGTCGAGCTGCAGCCAGCCCTCGACCTGGGTATGGGCGGCCTTCGGATCATCGCGGACGACATCGAACATCGTGTTGGTGTTGGAGTTCTTCACCGTGGCCCAGCCATACGATGCCGGGTCGGTTTCATGCACGACCAGCAGGCCCAGCGCGCCCTGGCGGGCAGCTTCCTCGTACTTGTAGGTCCAGCGCCCGTAGTAGGTCATGGCCTTGCCGCCGAAGTCGCCCTCGCCTGTTTCGAAATCCGGATCGTTGATCAATGCAATGGCGATCTTGCCCTTGAGGTCGACGCCCTTGAAGTCGTCCCACTTTCGCTCCGGGGCGAGCGTGCCGTAGCCGACGAAAACCATCGGCGCATCCTTGATCGATACGTTCTTCGATCCGTCCATGGCCGCGCGCACGGCGATCTGTTCGCCCTGGTTCAGCGCCTGGGCCTTGCCATTGACCGCGATGGACAAGTCGGGCTTGCCCACGATCTCGGCGCGCAGCAGCGGCACGGCCTGCGTCCACAGGCGCTTGCCGTCCTTGAGGTCGCCGCCGGGCTCGAGGCCGGCGCCCTTCATCTGGGCGACGACGTATTCAATGGTTTTCTTTTCCCCGGCCGTTGCCGGGCCGCGCCCTTCGAAGGCATCGGACGACAGGGTCCTGACTTCGTCGGAAAGGCGTTTGGCGTCGAAGGTCGGTGCGTCCTGCGCAGACACGAGCAGCGGTAGCGTTAGCGCAATGGCGCTGGCGAGCATTCGTTTCATCGCGTGGTTCTCCGGGGAAAAAAGACGATCGATGTTAGCAGGGTGGCGAGGACAAGCATCTGCCACAAGTCCTCAGTCGGGTCGGTGCGCGTGACCGGCGCCCGTATTCCGCGTCGAGGTCACTTCGCGAAACGCGGCGGCTTCGGCGAGCAGCCAGGTACGGAACGCCTGGAATCCGCGGTGGTTGACCGATCGTTTCGGATAGACCAGATAGTGGGCGTAAAGTGCCTTCATGCGTTCGGGAAAAAGGGCGACGAGGCGCCCGCTCTCGATCAACGGGCGCGCCAGCGTTTCGCGGCCGAGGGAAACACCCATGCCTTCCACCGTCGCCCGCTGCGTGGTTTCGGAATCGCTGAAGCTGGCCACGTAGCGCTCGGGTGCGCTGCCGCCGTGCAGCTCGAACCAGCGCGGCCACGAGGAATCCCCCGGGCTGAGCAGCGGCCATTCGCCGAGCGCGTCGAGCCGCGGTCGCTCGCGTCCCTTCAGCAGGTCGGGACTCGCCAGCGGCGTCAGCCATTCCTCGAACAGCAATTCCGCTTCCAGGTCCGCCCAATTTCCGGGTCCGTAGCGGAGCGCAGCGTCGAAACGGCCATCGGCGAAGTCGACGCGCTCGGCGGACGAGTCGAGGTTGAATTCGAGGTCGGGATGCAGGGCGACGAAGTTCGGCAGGCGCGGAACCAGCCAGCTCGTGGCAAGCGAGGGCAGGGCGCTGACGCTGAGCACGCAATCGCGATTGGCCGAGAGTGTCTGCAGGGCCGTGCGGATCGCGTCGATGTGGGGGGCGACGCGATCGAACAGGGAGGCGCCCTCGCCGGTGAGTTTCAGGCCACGCGGGCCGCGCACGAAGACGCTCACGCCGAGGCGCTGCTCAAGCGTGCGGATCTGGTGGCTGAGCGCGCTGACGGTGAGGTGAAGCTGTTCCGCGGCGCGCGTCATGTTGCCGGCGCGGGCCGTCGCAACGAAGACATGCAGGGTGTTGAGGGGGAGCCTTTCCATATTCGATTTTCCTCAACGCTGTCTATCAATCTTGTCGCTTCTGTGCTGGACGATCGCCCAATATATTTGCGCCTGGCAAGTGAAATCGCAAGCACAGGAGAGTGAGTCATGTTGAAAGAATTGAACAGCATAGCGATCGGCATGCTGGGCCTGAAAGGGTTCCCGATGGTCCCGTTTTCCGTCCCCGGCAAAGACCGGAAGACGCCCGGCAGTCCGGCAGCGGCCGACAGCCGCAGCGACGCCGGCGATCGCGCGCAGGGGCGCGGGGCGCCAGCGGCCTGCGTGCCGGTGGTTGGGGCCTGATGGTGGACGGCCTGTTCGCGCGTCGACGCGAACCGGGCCCGCGCAGGCCGCGCGCCGGGGTCGGCCCGGCATACGCTCCGGGGCCATGACTTCCGGCCCGTTGCATCCTTCCCGGCTTGGTACTACGCTTGTAGTACGACAACTGTAGAAGAGGATGCCGTGGCGGATTCAAGAAACATCAGCCTGAGCGAATTGCAGATCGCCCTGATGCGCGTGCTGTGGAACCGCGGCGAGACCAGCACCGCCGAGATGGCGGCTGCCATGGCCGAGGACCGCGGACTGGCGCATACCACCGTCGCCACCCTGCTGACCCGGCTCGAAAAGCGCGGCGTCGTCACCCAGCGTCGCGATGGCCGGCAACTGCTCTACCGCGCCAACGTCGAGGAGTCCGATGTTCGTCGTTCGATGGTCGCCGACCTGATCGGCTCGCTGTTTGCCGGCGATGCCAACCAGCTGGTAGCCCACCTGGTGCAGGAATCGGAAATCGAACCGGGCGACCTGGCCCGGATCCGGGGGCGGCTCGCGCGCGGAGGCGGCGATGAGGACTGAGTATCTGGCAGCCTGGCTGCTGACCCTCGGGTTGCATGTCGGCATCCTGCTGTCGCTGGCCTGGATTGCCGATCGAACCGTGCTGCGCGGCCATCTTGGCTGGCGCGAGTGGCTGTGGCGGATTGCGCTGCTCGGCGGCGTGCTGACGGCGACCGGGCAGTTCCTGATCGATGCTCCGAAGGTGGCGCACATAGCGGTGATCAATGCCGCCGGCCCGGTGCCGCAGAGGGCAGAGCGCGCGGAATCCGCGAGTGCCGTGGCCGCGAATCCGACGGCGCGGCGGACGTTTGCGGGAGCACCGGAGGTGACGGCATCGACGCCCGTGCGGACCTTGCCAGAGCCGGCCCCTGCCACGCGCAGCCTGCCGCTTGCTCCGGCTTTTTCATTGCAACTGCCGGGCTGGCATGTGCTGGTCGTGGTCGGTTGGCTGGCGGGCTGCCTGATCGTGTTCGGCCGCCTTGGCGCAGCATGGCTGGGTCTGCATCGCGCACTCGCCAACGTCTGCCCGCTGGTTCATCCGACGCTCGATCGGGATGCCGCCGAACTTGCCGCGCTGGCCGGCATTGCGCGTCCCGGTCTGGGCGTGCTCGAAGGCCTGGACAGTCCGCTTGCCGTGGGCGGCGGCCGTATCGTGCTGCCGCCTTGGGTCGTGGAGCAGTTCGACCGCGACCAGTTGCGCGCGATGCTGGCGCACGAGATCGCCCACCTGGCCCGGCGTGATCCGAACAGCAAACTCCTGCATGCGCTGATCTGCGCGCTGCTCTGGTTCATGCCGCTCGCGGCGATCGCCCGCAGGCGGCTCGACGAGATTGCCGAGCAGTCCTGCGATGCCTGGGCAGCCGGACAAATGGGCGACGGACGCCCGCTGGCCGAATGCCTGGCCGGCTGTGCAGCGCGCAGCGTGCGCAGATCCGAATCGGAAGAACTGGCATCGGCCATGGCCGGCCGGCATTCCCCCCTGTTGAAACGCATCAACCAGCTGATGGATGGATACTCCATGAACACGACCCTCTCCGTTCCACGCGCAATAGCGGCCTCGGCCCTCGCCCTGTTGGCCGCCGTGGTCCTGCTGCCGGGCATCGGCGTGAGCGCGGCAACCGCCGGTAGCGCCTTGCCGGCACCGCCGCCGCCACCCGCTCCGCCTGCGCCGCCTGCGCCGCCAGCGCCGGCCGCCCCGCCAGCGCCACCGGCGCCACCCGCGGAATCGGCGGACTCGCCTGGCCAACACCTGCATGTCTCCAGCGAGACCGATCTGTTCGGGCGAAGTCATCAGACGATTTCGATGCAAAGCGCGGATGGCCGACGGATCTATCGGGCCAGGATCGACGGACAAGTCACCTTTACGCCGGACTACAAGGGCATCGCCAGCCTCGACAGCGATGGCACGGCCAGTTTTGGCGAAACCCGGGAAGGCATCAACCGGCGCATCGAGTATGCAAGCAAGGGCGGCAAGCTCGAGCGCCGCTATTTTGTCGGCGAGAAGGAGCTGCCGATCGACGCGGCAGCCGATGCCTGGATCGCAGGCACCATTCCCGAACTCGTGCGCGAAACCGCAATCGATGCAGACAAGCGGGTCAGGCAGATCCATGCCAGCGGCGGAGCAATGGCGGTGCTCGACGAGATCGCGCGCATCCATTCCGATTACGCGCGTGGCCAGTACATCCAGCAGCTTGCCGCAATCGGCAAACTGTCGCCCGCGGAAATGACGCGGGCGCTCAGCCTGGTCGAACCGTTCGAGTCCGATTACGAACGCCGCACCGCACTGACCGCGCTCGGCACGGCCGGAAAATTCGACGCGGGCCAACAGGCGTTGGTGATCGGCCAGGCGGAGAAGATCGGGTCCGACTATGAACGTGCCGAACTGCTGCTCGCAATACTGCCGGATCTGGCCGGCGACCGCAGCGTGCATGAGGCGTGGATACAGGCAGCCAATGGCATCGGTTCCGACTATGAGCACCGCCGCTGCCTGACCGCGATGATCGAGGCCGGTGGCAACGACGACGCCACGCTGGCCCTGGTCATCGACGCGGCGAAGACGATCGAATCCGGCTACGAGCGACGCGTTCTCCTGGCCAGCCTGGCCGAGACCATTGGCAATGCCGATCAGGTCGCCGCTGCCTATGCGGCCGCGGTAGCCGGCATTGATGGAGACTACGAACGTCGTGAAGCGCTGATGGCCCTGATCAACGCCAGGGGTTTCGGTGCGCGCGCGTCGGCTGCCGTCCTCGATTCGCTGGCTTCGGTCGGATCCGATTACGAGCGCCGCGAAGTGCTGGTCGCACTCGCCGGCAAGATGCCCGACGATGCGCAGCTGATCAGTCGCTATCGCGATGCCGCGCGCAAGCTCTCGGACTACGAACGCAGCCAGGCCGAGCAGGCGCTGGACCGGTTCGCTTCACGCTGAATGCCGTGCTGCCCGGGGTCGGATCCATCCCGGGTTCACTCGCCAAAGCCGCTTGTTGTCGCCGAACCGGCCCGCCGCGCGGTGATACAGCGAGGTCAGCGGCAGCCAATCGCGTCATCGAATGCAGGCAGCAAGCCGCGGCATGGTCGATTTCCGCCAGGGGGATTGCCATCGTGTGACTGCCGGCGCTTTCGCGAAGCTGCGCCGCGTCTTAACATCTGACGCTCACCCTACAGGGATCCAATCCGATGAAGCCGTTGATTGCCGCACTCTTGCTGGTTATCGCACTGCCCGTGTCCGCCGCGCCGCATCCATTCGGCGCCATGGACCTGGTCATGATGGATCGCGTCAGCGACCAGGTCCTGTCGCCGGACGGCAAGACCGTCGCATTGCACCTGCGCGAAACCGACTATGCCGCCAACAAGGGGCGAAACAGCATCTGGAGCGTACCCTTCGCGGGCGGCAAGCCGACGCGCCTGACCGATGCCGCACTCAACGCGACGACACCGCGCTGGTCCGCGGATGGTTCCAGCGTCTACTTCCTCGCGGCGAAGGACGGCGTCAACCAGCTCTGGCGCGTTCCCGCCCAGGGCGGCGAGGCGGATGCCGTCGGCACCCTGTCGCTGGACATCGGCAGCTACAAGCTGTCGCCGGACGGCAAGTCGGTGCTGTTCTCGGTCGAGCTGTTCGTCGATTGCGCGAAAGACGCCGCGCCGATCGCCTGCACGAAAAAGCGCCTCGACAAGCCGGCCGAGGACAAGGCTACCGGCATGCTGTTCACCGAGGGCTTCGTACGCCACTGGGACACCTGGTCGGACGGCAGGCGTTCGCAGCTGATGATCGCGGCGATCGGTGCCGACGGAAACCTCGGCGAGCCCAAGCTGCTGACCGGCGGCATCGACGGCGACATCCCGTCGAAGCCGTTCGGAGACGACAGCGAGTATGCCTTCTCGCCCGACGGGAAAACGGTCTACTTCGACGTGCGCAACATGAAGGCCGGCGAACCGTGGTCGACCAATTTCGACATCTATTCCGTACCTGCCGATGGTTCGGCCGAGCCGACCAACCACACCGCCGACAACAAGGCCTGGGATGCCAGCCCGCTGCCCTCGCGCGACGGCAAGACGCTCTATTACCTGGCGATGAGCCGACCCGGCTTCGAAGCCGACCGTTTCGCGATCCAGGCGCTCGACCTCGCCACCGGCGAGAAGCGCGAAGTCGCGCCGGCCTGGGATCGTTCGGCCAGCGCGCTGAAGGAATCCTTCGATGGCAAGACCCTGTTCACGACTACCGACGACCAGGGCCAGCATCCGCTGTTCGCCATCGACGTGGCCAGCGGAAAGGTCACGAAACTGGTCGGTGATGGCCAGGTGGCCGGATTCGACGTTGGGGCGAAATCCCTGCTGGTCTCGCGCAACGACCTTCGCCGACCGGCCGACCTGTACAGCGCCGACCTGCGCGGCAGGAATCTGCGCCAGATCACGCGTTTCAACGCGGCGCGCCTGAAGGACATTCGTACCGGCGAGTTCGAGTTCTTCACCTTCAAGGGGGCCGGTGACGCGACCGTGCAGGGTTATGTCGTCAAGCCGGTCGGCTTCAAGTCCGGCAGGAAGTATCCGGTCGCCTTCATCATCCACGGCGGTCCGCAAGGCGCGATGACCAACGACTTCCACTACCGCTGGAATCCGCAGACCTATGCCGGCCAGGGCTTCGCCGTGGTCACCATCAATTTCCACGGATCGACCGGCTACGGCCAGGCCTTCACCGATGCCATTTCACAGGACTGGGGCGGCAAGCCGCTCGAGGACCTCAAGCTGGGCTGGGCGGCGGCGCTGAAGAAGTACAAGTTCCTCGACGCGGATCGCGCCTGTGCGCTCGGTGCCTCCTACGGCGGCTACATGGTCAACTGGATAGCCGGCAACTGGAACGAGCCCTGGAAGTGCCTGGTCACCCACGATGGCGTGTTCGACACGCGCGCCATGGGCTACGAGACCGAGGAGCTCTGGTTCACCGAATGGGAGAACGGCGGCACCGTCTACGACAATCCCGAGGGCTACGAGAAGTTCAATCCGCTCAACCACGTCAAGGACTGGCGCGTGCCGATGCTGGTCGTGCAGGGCGTCAACGATTTCCGCATCCCGACCACGCAGGGGCTGGCCGTATTCAACGCCCTGCAGCGGCGCGGCATTCCGAGTGAACTGCTGGTCTTCCCCGACGAAAACCACTGGGTGCTCAAGCCGCAGAACAGCGTGCAATGGCACGACACGGTCAACGACTGGCTCAAGCGCTGGACGTCGGCGGACGCGAAGTAGGCGAGCCGGGTCCGCACCGGCTGGATCCTTCGCGCCAGGGCAAGCCTGGCGCGAAGCAGCCGGTATTCTCTCCGCAACGATGCCCCGCAGCCCCATTCGTGCGGCTCGCACCACGCGCTTGCTAACCAAACCCGTTGCGCCATCATCCATGGTGCGATGAATGAAGCCGACGAACACTGGATAGCGCGTGCCCGCGAGGGCGATGCCACGGCCTTCCGCAGGCTGGTAGAGCCGCATGCGCGGCCGCTGTACGGGTTGTGTGCCCGCATCACGCGGGATTCGGCGCTGGCCGAAGATGCCGTGCAGGAAGCCCTGTTCAATGCCTGGCGCCACCTGCAGTCATTCGATGGCAGGGCGGGATTTCGCACCTGGCTGCACCGCATCGCGGTCAATGCGGCACTCGAGCAGCTGCGGCGCCGGGGTCGCCACGAAACCAGCGTCGACGCCATCGACTGCGAAGACGATTTCCTCGGCGATGCAGCCGAAGAGCAGCCCGGCCCCGACCGTCGTGCGCTCGGAGCCGAGATCCATCGCCACGCCGAAGCCCAGCTCGGGCGCATGAGCGCGATCGAGCGTACCGCCTTCGTCATGCGCCACCACGGCGGCCACTCGCTCGAAGAGATATCGGCGACGCTCTCGCTCAACACCAACGCCTGCAAGCAGGCGATCTTCCGCGCCGTGCGCAAACTGCGCGGCGCGCTCGAACCCTTGAGGTGATCGACATGATTGCGGTCAACGACAACGACCTGATCCTCTTCCACTACCGCGACGGCCTCGACGAGGCGCGATTGGCGCAGATCGATGCCGCACTGCAGGCATCGGCCGAACTGCGTGCGCGCTACGCGCGCTTGTGCCGCGTCCTCGTCGATGCCGATGCGGAACCGCCCGCGCCGCCGGCCGGGTTCGAGAATCGCCTCTGGTCGAATTTCGACAAGCGCATCGCGAACCAGCGCGCGGAGGTTGCGACCAGCGGGATCCGGGTTCACCTGCGTGCCTTCCTGGAGTCCATGCGCGGGCCACGACTGGCCTGGGCCGTGGCCGGTGCGTTCGCCGTCATGCTCGCGCTCGGCGTCGCCTTCCAGGCCGGCCGGTACAGCGCCCCGCTGGCGCCGGCCGAAGCAACCGCAAGTGCACCGAGTATGGCCGACCGCGTGCTCGAAGGCTATGTCGCCGGGCACCTGCGCGCGACCGAAGGCCTGTTGATGACGGCCGTCAATGACGACGGCGGCGAGCTGCTTGATGGCAACCGCAAGCTGGCGGCGGCCCTGGTCGATTCGAACCGGATGTATGCCCTGGCCGCGGCACGCTCGGGCAATGCGCGACTCGCCGATTTCCTGCGCCAGCTGGAGCCGGTCCTCATCGAGGTGGCTAACCAGCCGGCATCGTCCACCGTCGAAGACATGCAAGGACTGCGGGATTATTTGCGTAATACCGATTTGCTTTTCCAGGTGCGTGCCACCGAATCGCGAATGGATGTTGCGAGCAAGCGCAGCCTTTGACTTCCCACTGGAGCAGCATTGCGATGATCAAGATCCTCAATACCCTGGTTTTCGGCCTCTGCCTTCTGGCCACGACGCCGGTCCTGGCCATGCCCGACGGCGACATGGCGCCGAACGACAAGCAGCTCGCCGAGCTCTACTGGCAGGGCCATGAGTCGCTGAAGAAGTCCGACTGGACCGGCGCGCTCGAGCGCTTCCGCCGGCTGGAAGCGTCGCTGCGCCAGAAGGAACCGGCCAGCGCCGATGCGGCGATCTACTGGCAGGCCTATGCGCTGATGCAGGCGAAGCGCACCACCGAAGCGCGGGCATCGCTGGAGAAGCTGTTGCGCGATTTCCCGGACAGCCGCTGGCGCAAGGATGCGGAGGGCCTGATGCACCAGGCCGAGGGCGGATCGAATGCGGCGGCGGTTGCGGGCGGTGACGACGATCTCGCCGAGATCGCGGTCACCGGACTCATGCAGGCACCACCCGAGCGCGCCCTGCCGATCCTGCGCAAGGTGCTCAAGGGATCGCACTCGATCGAGGTCAAGAAGCGCGCCCTGTTCGTGCTGAGCCAGCTCGATGAGGACGTGGCGATCGATACCCTCAACGAGGTGGCGAAAAGCGCGGCCGATCCGGAGCTGCGTGCGGAAGCGATACGCATGATGGGCTTGTGCGGCGAGGAAAAGGCCATCGACGGCCTGCGCACGATCTACGCCTCGAGCAAGAACCCTCTGGACAAGCGCAACATCATCCAGGCCTGGCTGATCGCCGATCGGCCCAAGCTGGTCATGCAGTCCGCGCGCACCGAAACCGACGAGGAACTGCGCAAGCAGGCGATCCAGGCGCTAGGCGCGATGGATGCGACCGCGGAACTGCGTGAACTGTTCGACAGCGAGAAATCGGTCGAGAACCGCAAGGCCATCCTGCAGTCGCTCGGCGTGGCCGGCGACACCGAGACCCTGTCCCGGATCGCCGGTTCGGGCCAGCAGCCCGAGGAGATCCGCGTGCAGGCGATCCAGGCCATCGGCATCGCCGATGGCAAGGATTCCGGCGCGACCCTGAGCCGGATCTACGCATCGGCGAATGCCCCGGCCATCCGCGAAGCGGCGCTGCAGGGCATGCTGATCAGCGGCGACAGCGATTCGATGCTGAAACTGTACCGGCAGGCGACGAGCAAGGAAGAGAAGCAGGCCCTGTTGCGCATGCTCACGCTGACCAACAGCGACGCCACGCTCGACCTGATCGAAGCCGAGCTGGACAACGGGAGCAAGAAGCCATGAGGCGCCTGTCCTTGCTGTTCGCCCTCGCTGCGGCACTGGGCAGCACCACCGTCCTCGCCGACGAATCGGCATTGCGCCAGCAACTGGCCGGCCAGGATGGCTGGGTCGGCTACAAGGTGCCGATCGCGCCAGCGGCGGGGTCGCCCTGCTGCTATTCGGGCGACATCGACGGCGCCATGCGCAAGGCCCGTTGCGACCTCGACACGGACGAGGGTGGCTTCGTCAGCGGCGATTCCACGGCGGAGGCATCCTCGCAAATGAGCGTCTATTGGCACGTGAGCCAGGGCAGGGCGGACCAGGTTCGCGCATTCTCCGCCGATTGTCCGGTGACCAGCCGGCGGCCCGTGCACTGGATCAACCCGGTCGACCCGGGCGACAGCATCAGGGCGATAGCGGCGTGGATCGATGGCAACGGCGATCGCCACAGGGACGACACGCCCGGGCTGGCCGCGATCGCCATGCACGCCGACGAAGAGGCTACCCGCACGCTGATCGGGCTTGCCGCAACCGCGGGCAACATGGCCCGGCGCAAGGATGCGATCTTCTGGCTGGGCCATCTGCGCGGCCGCCAGGGCGCCGACTTCGTCGAGAAAGTGGCGACGACCGACCCGAGCCCGGATCTGCGCGAGCATGCGGTGTTTTCGCTGTCGCAATCGAAGGAAAAGGATGCCTACCAGCGCGTGCGGGCGATCGCGCAACGCGACGCATCGGGCGATGTGCGCGGCAAGGCCCTGTTCTGGATGGCGCAGATGCATGACCCGCGCGCCGAGGCCGACATCCTTGCGGCCCTGGATCGTGAAAAGACGGACGATGTTCGCGAGGAAGCCGTGTTCGCGCTTTCGCAACTCGACGAAACCAGGGCAACCGCCGCCCTGATCGCTGTCGTCCGCGGCGACTACCCGCGCCCGGTCAAGGAAAAAGCCCTGTTCTGGCTCGGCCAGGCCGGCACCGATGAGGCGCTGGCGTTTTTGGACCAAGTGCTAGACCCAAGACGGGAATGATCTTCTTGGCGCTCGAACTTGGTTACCAAGCAACTCGTCTTACCTTTCAGTCTCAGCGGCATCCAAGGCAAGTTAGTTTCCGGGCCGCAACCCTTGCAATGGATCCTGGCGATCGCGCGAGTGTCCGAGCAGTAGTTGTGCGAACAAATCATAAGGTTTGGTGGAATATCGATAAATGGACGTAGCGCGTAGTTCCGTATGTAATAAATATACAACAAGGTTGACATGATTTCTGGGGGGGTACTCTCGGTGAGTGGGGGTATTTGCTACGAAGTGCGTTTGCAATGGATTGGAAACGCACATGATTGAACTGGAAGGAGATTTTGTAATGAACTTTGCGATAAAGTTTGCCATTGTGGCACTACTTGGTTTCTTGGCTTGCCCAAGTGAAGTATTGGCTCAAAGAAACGCGTATCGATGCAATGGATGCAACGAAACGCAATACTATTCAGCTGCAACGGGACCGCAGGAACTAGGAGTGCGGTACGTCTATGATTTTGCGAACTCAAATATTCGCAAGTACCAGGTGACGCGGGAGCCCAATGGAAGCGGTTTCACATACTATGCTGACCCGCTGACAGTCATTCCCGCCGAACAGGCGTATTTTGACGCCGCCGTTCAGGCGTGGAACAGCAATAACGCATTTCTAAAAGTTGTGGCGACACTCAATGTAACGCCGACGACGCCCGGCGCATCCGTCATCGGTGCTGGCGCGAGCGCCTACGAAATAGTTCGCACTTCGTCAATGCAAAACAACATTGGCAGCTGGTTATCTCAAGTGGGATCGAGCTACGGCCCTCCTTATCCAGCTTCTTTTGAGCAAAGAGTGCGTGACATTATTGCACTTATCCGTACTTCGCCAGCCAATATTGTGCTTGAAGATGGGGATCTTGGTCAGTTGACGATCACGCTCATCTTCACCAATGGGCATAGGGTGACATTTGTATGGAAAAAGGGCGGCACTCCGCTCATGACCGAAGCGTGGGATAGCAACAACAACACCATTCCAACTTCTGTGTCAGGGTTGAATGGACGCCAGTTCAACTTTTCTGGTGGCAATGGTCAAGATAGTGGGTACTTCGGCGAGCATGCAAACCTGCTTGGCGCAATTTACGAGAATGTCTGCGGAGGGCAGATAATTGCCTGCGTCACTGCTGACGGTCATGTCAATTGCAAGCCGTACCCCAACTGTCCTTAGTCAGCAAGATTCTGGCGAAAATGGGTAGGTAGCGGGCCCAATGTTTCTACCGGGAACATTCTTCCGCAGATTGCGCCAGATTAAATTTTGCTTCGCTCAGATTAGACCGGCCAGCTGTTGCAGCTGGTCGGTCTGGTCCTCGCGGGTCAGCGTATCGATCAGCTCGTCGAGATCGCCCTGGATGATTTCGGGCAGGCGATAGAGCGTGAGGTTGACGCGGTGGTCGGTGACCCGGCCCTGCGGGAAGTTGTAGGTGCGGATGCGCTGGCTGCGGTCTCCGGAGCCGACCTGCAATCGGCGTGATTCGGCCTGTTCGGCGGTCTGCTTGCTGCGCTGCTCGTCGAGCAGCTTCGCCTTCAGCAACGACAGCGCGCGTGCGCGGTTCTTGTGCTGCGAGCGCTCGTCCTGGCATTCGACGATGATGCCGGTCGGCAGGTGGGTGATGCGGATCGCCGAGTCGGTCTTGTTGACGTGCTGGCCGCCGGCGCCGGAGGCGCGGAACGTGTCGGTCTTCAGGTCGGCCGGGTTGAGCTCGATGTCGTCGATCTCGGCCAGCTCGGGCAGGATCGCGACGGTCGCGGCCGAGGTGTGGATGCGGCCCTGCGATTCGGTTTCCGGAACGCGCTGCACGCGGTGCGTGCCCGATTCGAACTTGAGTCGCGAATAGGCGCCCTTGCCCTCGATGCGCGCGATGACCTCCTTGTAGCCGCCGTGTTCGCCGTTGCTTTCGCTGAGGATCTCGACCTGCCAGCGTCGCCGCTCGGCATAGCGCAGGTACATGCGCAGCAGGTCGCCGGCGAAGATCGCCGCTTCGTCGCCACCGGTGCCGGCACGGATTTCGAGGAAGAGATTGCCTTCATCGCGCGGATCGCTGGGCAGCAGCAACAGGTTGAGTTGTTCGTCGAGCTCGGCCTCGCGCGCCTCGAGCGCCGTGATCTCCTCGGCTGCCAGGTCTGCCAGCTCGGCATCGTCAAGCATGGCCCGTGCGGCAGTGAGCGCGCGGGCGTTGGCATCGAAATCGGCCAATGCCTCGGTCAAGGGCCCAAGATGCGCGTGTTCGCGCGAGACCTCGCGCAGGCGCTTGGCGTCGCCCAGCACTTCGGCGCTGGAGAGCAGGTGTTCGAGTTCCTGGTGGCGCTCGGCCAGCTGTTCGAGCTTGCGACGGATCGACGGGGTCATGGATATCCTGGGGGCCGCTCGCACGGGCGGCGGCGCGCATGATACGTGATGCCGGCGACCTTCCGGCAGCGGCGTTCGGGCAAGGCGGACCGGCTAGCGCTTCGGCGGATCGGCCGGTCGGGTCGGCAATCCGGCCTGGGCATCGAAGAGCTTCTGCGCGGCCTGCAGCAGTTCGGCGTCACCGCGCAGCGCAGCCGCGCGCAGATTGGCACTCGGTGCGTGCAGCAGCTTGTTGGTCAGCGTATGGGCGAGGAAGTCGAGGACTTCCTGCGGGCTCTTGCCACGCGCCAGCAGGCCGTGCGCCTTGGCCAGGACCTCGTCGCGGCTCGACTCGGCACTGCGGCGGACATGCGCGATCGGGTTCTGCAGCTCGAGCGATCGCCACCAGGCCATGAAATGCTCGACCGACAGCTCGATCATCGCCTCCGCTTCGAGCGCCGCCTGCTGGCGCGAGCGCAGGTTCTCGTCGATGACCTCGCGCAGGTCGTCGATCGTGTAGAGAAAGACATCCGGCAGCTTGGCGACATCGGCTTCGATGTCGCGGGGCACCGCGATATCGACCAGGAACATGGGCCGACGGCGACGCGCTTCGATCGCCCTCGAAACCATGGCCCGGGTCAGCACCGGTTCGCGCGCCGCGGTCGAGGAGATCACGATGTCGGCTTCGGCCAGGTGTTTCTCGAGATCGCTCAGTGCAATGGCGTAGCCGCCAAACCGGCCGGCCAGGGCCTGGGCATTGTCCAGCGTGCGGTTGGCGACGATCAGCCGGCGCACCTTGGCCTCGGTCAGGTGACGCGCGGTCAGCTCGATCGTTTCGCCGGCGCCGATCAGCAGCACGCAGGCGTCGGCGAGATCGGTGAATACGCGTTCGGCGAGGCGCACGGCCGTGAATGCCACCGAAACCGTGCTCGCGCCGATGCGCGTATCCGAGCGCACCCGCTTGGCCACCGAAAATGTGTTCTGGAACAGGCGCTCCAGCGGCGCATCGAGCGTGCGGGCATCGCGCGCCAGCGTGTAGGCATCCTTGACCTGGCCGAGGATCTGCGGTTCGCCGAGGACCATCGATTCGAGCCCGGTGGCCACCCGGAACAGGTGACGCACGGCGTCGGATTCGTGATGGCGGTAGAGGAACTCTTCGATATTGGCGCCGTGCAGTTGCCGGTGCTGGTACAGCCACTCGAAGGGTGATGCCTCCGCACCCGCCTCGACGTTGCAGTAAAGCTCGGTCCGGTTGCAGGTGGACAGGATCGCGGCTTCGCGGACACCCGGCTGCGCGATCAGGTCGGCCAGCGCGTCGCCGGTGGCATCGGGCGTGAATGCGGCGCGCTCGCGCAGCGAAAGCGGCGCGCACAGGTGGTTCAGCCCGAGCGTGATCAGGGCCATGGGTGCAACCATCGCTGCGACGGCCGGTCAAAGGGGGCGTCGACAGACAGGAATGTCGGTGTCTGCGTAAAATGCATCATCGTTTGCCCAAGCCTGCCCGCAGGCGGTCCGTATCCCGCCCGCTACCGGTTTCCTGCCTTCCCGACCGCTTCCGCATCATCCGATTGAGTATTCTTGGGCGCATGGAATTGTGCGGGCGGCATGGCGCAAGTTCAAGCAAGTACAGGACTTTCGAGGATTTCTACAGCGTGCCTATCCAACCATTTGGCCAACGAGCGAGTGTTCTGACTGGCTGCGGACGCCGCATCGGCGTCCTTGCCCTGGCCGCCAGCATGCTGCTGCTGGCGGCCTGTGCAGCTGCGCCCCAGCGGCAACCGGTGACCAGGGCCGAGGCCCAAAGCGTTTTTCCGGTCCCGCCCGATCGCGACCTGCCGCTGATGCTGATCCGCGCGGAATATGCGTTGCAGAAGAACGACCTGGCCACCGCGGCCAGGAGTTATGTCGACGCCGCGGCCATTTCCCCGGATCCGGCGATTGCCGAACAGGCGACCCGGCTGGCCCTGGCCGTCAAGCAATGGCCGCTGGCGCGAACGGCGCTGCAACGCTGGCGCGAGCTGGACGCCAAGGCGGCCGGCGTACTCCAGGCCAGCGCCTGGATCGAGCTGGCCGAGGGCGATGCGGAGCGCGCGTATGCCGATCTTGTGGCGCTGGCCGGGCGCGACGGTGCCGGCAAATGGCGCCCGGTGGCACAGGTCCTTATCGGTGCCGGCGACAAGAAGCAGGCGGCCGGATTGCTGGCCCGGCTGGCCACGCCTGAGCGCCTGGGCGACAAGGATCTGGACTGGATTGCCATGAGCCAGCTTGCCTTCAAGCTGGATGACAAGGCGCTGGCGGAGCGCCTCTCGGAGGATTCCCTCACCCGGTTTGGCAGTGCGGACGCTTATGCATGGAGCGCGCAGCTGGCCCTGGATCGCGGCGAGAAGGACGGCGCACGGAAGAAATACGCCGAGGCGCTCAAGCGCGATCCCGAAAGCCTGCGCCTGCGGACCGGCTATGCGGCCCTGCTGTCCGACAGCGGCGACAACGCCGGTGCGGCGCGCGCCCTGGCCCAGGGCAAGCAGACCGATGTCGTGTACGGCGCACGTGCGGCCTATGCCGCCCGCGCCGACGACAAGGCCCAACTCGGCAAGCTCTACCGCGACATGGAAGCCGATACCTCCGCGCGCAGCGGCAAGCGCCTGTTCCTGCTGGGACAGGTGGCCGAACTGATCGGCAAGGACGCCCGGGCGTCGGACTGGTATGCGCAAGTCCCCGATGACGATGAACGGTGGCTCGATGCCGGAATCCGCATGGTCGTGCTGGTCGACAAGCGCGGCGACAGCAAGGCGGCCCTGCAGAAGATCAACGAGCTGCGCATCGCCGTTGGCACGGACACCCGCGAAACGGTCGACTTGTACCTGCTTGAAGCCGACCTGCTGATCCGCAAGGCGCAGAAGCGCGAGGCCATCGCGGTCTATACGCGCGGGCTCGACCAGCTCAAGGACGAGCCGCGGCTCCTGTATGCGCGTGCGATGCTGTATATCGACCTCGACGACATCGAAGCCGGCGAGCGCGACCTGCGCGCCGTGCTGGCGAAGAACCCCGACAGCGCCGACGCACTGAACGCACTCGGCTATACGCTGGCCGACCGCACCGATCGCTATGTCGAAGCCAACACCCTGATCGAAAAGGCCATCCGGCTCAAGCCCGACGAGCCGGCCATCATCGACAGCCATGGCTGGGTGCAGTACCGGCTCGGCCATCTCGATGAAGCGGTCAAACTGCTGCGCAAGGCCTATGAGAGGCAGCCGGACAGCGAGGTGGCGGCGCACCTCGGCGAGGTGCTCTGGGTGCGCGGCGACCGCGACGAGGCCCGGCGCATCTGGGCCGAGGGTCGCAAGAAGGATCCGGAAAACAAGGTCCTGACCGAAACGATGAAGCGGCTGGCGCCGTGACCGGCGGGTGGCGAACCGCAGCGCAGCGCATTGCGGCGGCCCTGCTGGTCCTCTTGCTGGCCTCCTGCGCCGCGCCACGACTGCGCCCGG
>DAIMYT010000044.1:18761-25671 GCA_036734345.1 Dokdonella sp.
CGCCGGCCTGATGGCCGGGCAGGAGCAGCGCGAGCGTGCGCTGCGCGCGGAATCGGTGTGGTCGCTCTCCGGCAGGCTGGCCATTTCAGGGCCGGGCGAGGGCGGCAGTGGCTCCCTGCAATGGACGCAGGACGGCGCCGGGTTCCGCTTCGCCGTGAGCGCGCCGGTCACCGGCAAGACCTGGACCCTGAGCGGCGATGCCGGGCACGCCGAGCTCAGCGGATTGCGCGAGCAGCCGGTGCACGCAGCCGATGCGGCTGGCCTGCTGCAACGCGAGCTGGGCTGGAACGTGCCGGTGGCGGAACTGGTGGACTGGGTGCGCGGCCTGCGCGTGCCGGGCCCGGCCAAGGTCGTATTCCGTGAAGACGGACTGCCCGCCGAATTCGTCCAGAACGGCTGGAAGATCGAATACCGCGACTACGACACCGCCCGCCAGCCGGCGTTGCCGGTGCGGATCTTTGCCAGCAACGGCGACTACAAGGTGCGCCTGGCCATCCAGCATTGGGATGTTCCGTGACCGCGAGCGCCATGGGCGACGACTGGACGCACTGGCCGGCGCCGGCCAAATTGAACCTGTTCCTGCACATCACCGGCCGACGTGCCGATGGCTACCACCTGCTGCAGACCGTTTTCCAGTTGCTCGACTGGGGCGACACGGTGCACATCCGGTTGCGCGCCGACGGCGACATCCGCCGGCCCGGCGAGGTTGCCGGGATCGCCGAAGCGGATGACCTGGTGGTGCGCGCTGCCCGTCTGCTGCAGGCGACGACCGCCACGCCGACCGGTGCGGACATCCGGGTCGACAAACGGATTCCCGTCGGTGGAGGCCTCGGCGGCGGCAGTTCCGATGCCGCGACGACCCTGGTCGCACTCAATGCGTTGTGGGGCTGCGGTCTCCCTGCCGACGAGCTGGCCGACCTCGGCCTGCAGCTCGGCGCCGATGTGCCGGTCTTCATCCATGGCCACAGCGCGTTTGCGGAGGGTGTCGGCGAACGGCTGCAGCCGCTCGATTTGCCCCTGCGCTGCTATGTCATCGTCGATGCCGGGGTCAGCGTGCCGACCCGGGACCTGTTCCAGGCCCGCGAATTGACACGCGATAGCGCACCTACGACAATTGCGGGCTTCATTTCCGGGGCGCGGACGCAAAATGCGTTCGAACCGGTGGTGCGCGCAAGATACCCGGCCGTTGCAGGCGCCCTGGACTGGCTTGGCCAGTGGGGCGAAGCGCGCCTCAGCGGTACCGGTGGCGCGGTCTTTGCTCCGGTCGATGCCGGCAAGGCGCAGGCGGTGGCGGCCAGTTGCCCTCCGGGAATGCGTGCCTGGGTGGCGCAGGGAGTCAATGTTTCACCATTGCGGGGTGCATTGCGCAACCGGCAGTAGTTAAGATGCGTGGGGCAGGCCCGCCCTGTCCATGCAGTCTGATTGGCGGGATCTCGTTATCTTGGTGGGGCGTCGCCAAGTGGTAAGGCACCAGGTTTTGATCCTGGCATTCGCAGGTTCGAATCCTGCCGCCCCAGCCACTCCCGGATTTCCGGGCGCGGCATTCGATCCATGCTGCCGTTCCGGCAGCCACAAGCATCTGTATGGAGTGGCTCAGTGAACACGGCGGCGAGTTCGGCAAGCATTCTGGTGTTCGGCGGCAACGCGAATCGACCGCTGACGCAGGCCATCTGCGCGGAGCTTGGCGTGCCGATGGGCAAGGCCCTGGCCGGCCGCTTCAGCGATGGCGAAGTGCAGATCGAGATCGAGGAGAACGTGCGGCGCCAGGAGGTGTTCGTCATCCAGCCGACCTGCGCTCCGACCGCCGACAATTTCATGGAACTGCTGGTGCTGGTCGACGCGCTCAAGCGCGCTTCCGCTGCCAGCGTGACCGCCGTGCTGCCGTACTTCGGCTATGCGCGGCAGGATCGCCGGCCGCGTTCCGCGCGAGTGGCGATCACGGCCAAGGTGGCAGCGAAGATGATCGGCGCGGTCGGTACCGACCGGGTCCTCACCGTCGACCTGCACGCCGACCAGATCCAGGGCTTCTTCGATGTCCCGCTCGACAACGTGTATGCATCGCCGGTCCTGCTCGCCGACATCTGGCGCTATTACGCCAGGGACGAACTGATCGTGGTCAGCCCCGATGTCGGCGGTGTGGTGCGGGCACGGGCCATCGCCAAGCGCCTCGACGATGCGGACCTGGCGATCATCGACAAGCGCCGGCCGCGACCGAACGAGGCCACCGTGATGAATATCATCGGCGAGGTCAAGGACAAGGTCTGCGTGCTGGTCGACGACATCGTGGATACCGCCGGCACCCTGTGTGCCGCGGCGGCTGCGCTGAAGCGCCAGGGTGCGCGCAAGGTGGTCGCCTACTGCACGCATGCGGTGCTGTCCGGCCCGGCGATCAAGAACCTGGAGGGCTCGCAACTCGACGAGCTCGTGGTGACGGACTCGATACCGCTGTCGGCCGAGGCGCGCGCCTGCAAGACCATCCGCCAGCTTTCGGTGGCGGACCTGCTGGCCGAGACGATCCGCCGGATCGCCTTCGGCGAGTCGGTCAGTTCGTTGTATGTGGATTAGAAAGAGGGAGTGGGGAATAGGGAATGGAGAATGGTGAAGGCGGTTTCTAGGCTTTTACCGATTCCCTATTCCCTATTCCCTATTCCCGGTTCCAACAACTCTCCTGGTCGCGGGGGAGTTTTTCATTCGCCGCGAGGCGGATCATTTGAAAAAAAAGGCAACACAAAATGGCAAAGACACATGAACTTTCGGTAGCACTGCGTACGGACGAGGGTAAGGGTGCGAGCCGCCGCCTGCGTCGTACCGGTAGCGTACCGGCCATCGTCTATGGTGGCGGAGAACTTGGTCCGGTCAGCATCCAGCTGGCGCACAAGGATGTCTTCATGGCATCGCAGTCGGAGTGGTTCTATTCGTCGATCCTCGACCTGAACCTCAATGGCGACGTGCAGAAGGTCCTGCTGCGCGACATGCAACGGCACCCGTTCAAGGCGCAGATCCTGCACCTCGACTTCCTGCGCATCAACGAGGGCGAGGAGATCCGCGTTCGCGTTCCGCTGCACTTCCTCAACCAGGATACCTCGCCGGCCGGCAAGACCGCGGGCGTGATCATCATGCATGAGGTGACCGAGGTCGAAGTCGCCTGCCTGCCGAAGGACCTGCCGGAATACATCGAAGTCGATCTGGCCGGGCTCAACGTGGACGACATCATCCACCTGTCCCAGCTTGGGCTGCCCGCCGGCGTGCAGATCCCGGAACTCAGGCTCGGCAAGGAGCATGACATCACCGTGGTCAGCGCCAAGCTCGGCCGCGAAGAGGTTGACGTCGAGCCCGCCGAGGGCGAAGAGGCCGCGGCACCGGCCGCTGGCGAGAAGAAGGAAGAGTCGGGCGACGGAGACAAGTAAGTCATCGGGCCTCCGGCGCCGTGGGCCCCGGAGGCCAATTGACCGACATGGCCCGTTTGCGACTGATCGTCGGCCTCGGCAATCCCGGGGCCGAGCACCTCAGGACCCGGCACAACGCCGGGTTCTGGTTTGTCGATGCCCTCGCGCAGCGCGAAGACGCGCGATTCGGCATCGAATCGAAGCTGCACGCGGAAACCGCGAAATTGGCGTTCGATGGTGATTCGCTGCTGTTGCTGAAGCCGATCACCTTCATGAACAAGAGCGGCATCGCGATTGCCTCGGCATTGCGCTACTACAAGATCGAGCCCGAAGAGATGCTTGTCGCCCATGACGACCTCGACCTGCCGCCCGGCGCCGCGAGGCTCAAGTTCGATGGCGGGCACGGCGGTCAGAATGGACTGCGCGACATCTTCGCCCACCTTGGCCATGGCAGGTTCCACCGCCTGCGCATCGGCATCGGCCATCCGGGACACAAGGACCGGGTCACTTCCTGGGTCCTCGGCCGCCCCGGCGCCAACGACGAGCAGTCCATCCTCGGTGCCGTCGGCGCGGCGCTCGACGTGCTGCCGCTGGCCGTACGCGGGGATTTCAATGAGGCGATGAAGCGGTTGCATACAGACAGGGAATAGGGAATGGGGAATGGGGAATCGAAACAGCGAATGCCGCAAGCCTGACGCCTTTTCGATTCCCCATTCCCGATTCTCAATTCCCGGATTCAAACCATGGGTATCAAATGCGGAATTGTCGGCTTGCCAAACGTCGGCAAGTCGACCCTTTTCAATGCGCTGACCAAGGCGGGCATCGCCGCGGCCAATTTTCCGTTCTGCACGATCGACCCGAACGTCGGCGTGGTTCCGGTGCCCGACCCGCGCCTGGGCGAACTGGCCGCGATCGTCAAGCCGCAGAAAACCATCCCGACCTCGATGGAATTCGTCGACATCGCCGGCCTGGTCGCCGGCGCGTCGAAGGGCGAGGGGCTGGGCAACAAGTTCCTCGCGCACATCCGCGAGGTCGACGCCATCGCCCATGTCGTGCGCTGCTTCGAGCATCCCGACATCGTGCATGTCGCCAACCGGATCGACCCGATATCGGACATCGAGACCATCGATACCGAACTGGCCCTGGCCGATCTCGAGTCGGTCGACAAGGCGCTGAACAAGGCCGAACGGGCGGCCAAGGCCAACGACAAGGAGGCCCTGGCGCGGCGTCCGGTGCTGCAGAAGCTCGCGAGCTGCCTCAACGAGGGCAAGCCGGCGCGCGCGGCCGGACTCGATGCCGAGGAACTGGCGCTCGTTCGCGATCTGTTCCTGCTGACC
Organism: Dokdonella sp.; assembly: GCA_036734345.1. Lineage (GTDB taxonomy): Bacteria > Pseudomonadota > Gammaproteobacteria > Xanthomonadales > Rhodanobacteraceae > Dokdonella. Next base: position 23,485 of record DAIMYT010000044.1, read on the forward strand.
CTCAAGCCATTGATGTACATAGCAAATGTCCTGGAGGACGGATTCCAGGACAACCCGCTGCTGGACAAGGTAAAGGCGCGCGCAGAACAGGAGGGCGCCGAGGTGGTGCCGGTATGTGCGGCGATCGAAGAGGAGCTGTCACAGCTTGAGGACGACGATCGCAATGCGTTCCTGGCTGACATGGGGTTCGACGAGCCCGGCCTGAACCGCGTCATCCGCGCCGGCTACACGCTGCTCGGATTGCAGACCTACTTCACCGCCGGGGTCAAGGAAGTGCGGGCCTGGCAGGTGAAGATCGGGGCTACCGCGCCGCAGGCGGCGGCCGTCATCCACACCGATTTCGAGCGCGGCTTCATTCGCGCGGAAACCATCGCCTACGACGATTTCATCAGGTACCGTGGCGAGGCCGGGGCCAAGGAGGCTGGCCGGCTGCGCCTGGAAGGCAAGGACTACATCGTCAAGGAAGGCGATGTCCTGCACTTCCGCTTCAACGTCTGAAATTGCGGGGAATCAGCCATGCCGGGCCAACAGCACGTCCTCGAATTCCGTTTCCTGGCCGAACCGGCCGATGTGAATTTCGGCGGCAAGGTGCATGGCGGCGCGGTGCTGAAATGGATCGACCAGGCCGCCTATGCCTGTGCCGTGGCGTGGAGCGGCAAATACTGCGTGACCGCGGCCATGGGCGGTATCCAGTTCGTTGCTCCGATCCTGATCGGGGACTTCGTTCAGGTTCGTTGCCGGCTGGTGCATACCGGCCGCTCGAGCATGAATCTCGTCGTCGACGTGCGTGCCAGGGACCTCAAGGACGTCACGGACCGCCTGGCAACCCAGTGCGTGCTGACCTTCGTTGCCCTCGACGCCCCGGATGGCAAGCCCAGCCCGGTCCCGGCCTGGGTGCCGCAAAGCGAGGAGGACAGGGCGCTTGCCCTGTATGCCGAGAGGGTCATGGAGGTGCACCGCAAGCTCGACCAGGAAACCTCGGACCTGCGTCCTGCGGCAAAGGGTATCGGCCCCTAGGCGCTGCGGCCGCCGGATCAGGCGCCACCCGGGTGCTTGCGCAGTCCCCGGATGGCATGCGGGGACACGATGGCACCACTTTTGCTGTTGACACCCCGGGCCCGCTCCGCGAAAATGCGCGGCTCCGTGTGAGGATACGCATCGACCCGAACCCTTCAACCGACCGTCGGCCGGTTGGTTTGCATGTCTGGTGACCACCATCGAACGCGACGCGCAAGCGGCGCGGCCCCGGAGGGGCGGAGGGCAGGACGCCCGACGTAATCCACCTCCCGGACGACAAGATACGAGGTTGCTGCAACGAAACAGGAAAGAAAGCTGGAGGGATACCCAAGCGGCCAACGGGGGCAGACTGTAAATCTGCTGGCTTACGCCTTCGGTGGTTCGACTAAGTTCGCTGGGAGCGAACTTGAACGCGACGCGCAAGCGGCGCGGCCCCGGAGGGGCGGAGGGCAGGATGCCCGACGTCATCCACCTCCCGGACAACACGATACGAGGTCGCAGCAACGAAGCAACAGAGAATTCGGAGGGATACCCAAGCGGCCAACGGGGGCAGACTGTAAATCTGCTGGCTTACGCCTTCGGTGGTTCGAATCCACCTCCCTCCACCAGCTACAGAAGTGAGAATGATTTTGAAGGAGGTGGTTGAGAACCACCGGGGTAGTTCGCCAGATCGCTGATGCGATCTGGAACGCGACGCGAAAGCGGCGCGGCCCCGGAGGGGCGAAGGGCAGGATGCCCGGAGTAATCCACCTCCCTCCACCAGTCACAAGCTGCACCAGTTTCAGCGCCACCAGATAAAAGGGATTCGAGATTGGGGATTCGGGATTCGAGAAGCCAGGTTGAGCTTTGACGAATCCCGAAACCCACATCCCGAATCCCGGCCCAAAGCGGGAGTAGTTCAATGGTAGAACATCAGTTTTCCAAACTGATTACGAGGGTTCGATTCCCTTCTCCCGCTCCAAAGTTGCATTGAAGCACCGCTCACGTAGCTCAGTCGGTAGAGCACTTCCTTGGTAAGGAAGAGGTCGATGGTTCGATTCCATTCGTGAGCACCAGTTTTTTTCCATTCACTCAATCGATCCCCCGAGAAGAACACTGCCATGTCGAAAGAGAAGTTCGAGCGCAAGAAGCCACACGTGAACGTGGGCACGATCGGTCACGTTGACCACG
>DAIMYT010000045.1:0-9289 GCA_036734345.1 Dokdonella sp.
CCCGAAGGGCAAGCTGCGGATGCAGCGCGTCACCCAGTTCCTCGCTTTTTCTTGATTTTGGCGTCGCTCCGCGGGGCATCTAGTGGAGCAGAGCTTTCATCTCGCGATGCCAGAACAACCAAACAGCCAAAGTCACTGGGTCCCGGCCTTCGCCGGGACGACGGCGCAAGTGTGCGAACTCAGATCACTCCCAGTTTCCGTCCCACCTTCACAAACGCATCCACCGCCCGATCGATCTGCGCGATCGAATGCGCTGCGCTCATCTGCGTGCGGATGCGCGCCTGGCCTTGCGGAACCACGGGGTAGAAGAAGCCGATCACGTAGATGCCTTCCTCGAGCAGGGCGCTGGCGAACTGCTGGGCGAGCTTGGCGTCGTAGAGCATGACCGGGACGATCGGGTGGTTGCCGGGGCGCAGGTCGAAGCCGGCGTCGGTCATGCGCTTGCGGAAATGCTGCGCGTTTGCCTCGACCTTGTCGCGCAGGTCGTTCGAGCGCGCCAGGATCTCGAAGACCTTGATGCTGGCGGCGACCAGGGGTGGCGGCAGGGTGTTGGAAAACAGATAAGGACGCGAGCGCTGGCGCAGCAGGTCGATGATCTCGCGACGGCCGGTGGTGAATCCGCCCGATCCGCCGCCGAGCGCCTTGCCGAGGGTCGAGGTGTAGATGTCGACCTCGTCCATGACGCCGTGCAGTTCGGCCGAGCCGCGGCCGTTCGCGCCGACGAAGCCGGTGGCGTGCGAATCGTCGACCATGAGCAGGGCATTGTGCTTTTTCTTCAGCGCGACGATCTCGTCGAGCTTTGCGATATAGCCGTCCATCGAGAACACGCCGTCGGTGGCGATCAGGCGCGTGCGCTTGTCCCGGGTCTCGACGAGATGTTTTTCGAGCTCGGCCATGTCGCTGTTGGCGTAGCGCCGACGCTCGGCCTTGCACAGGCGGATGCCGTCGATGATCGAGGCGTGGTTGAGCGCGTCGGAGATCACCGCGTCCTCGTCGGAGAGGATGGTCTCGAACAGGCCGCCGTTGGCGTCGAAGCAGCTGGTGTAGAGGATCGTGTCCTCGGTGCCGAAGAATTCGGATATCTGCGCCTCCAGCTGCTTGTGCAGGTCCTGCGTGCCGCAGATGAAACGCACGCTGGCCATGCCGAATCCGTGCGTGTCGAGGGCGAGCTTGGCGGCCTTGATGACTTCCTGGTTGTCGGCCAGGCCGAGATAGTTGTTGGCGCAGAAATTCAGCACCTCGCGGCCGTCGGTGGTGCGGATCGCGGCCGATTGCGGCGTGGCGATGATGCGCTCGGTCTTGAACAGGCCCTGTTCGCGGATCGATTCAAGTTCGCTGGAGAGGCGTTCGCGGGTTGCGGAATCCATGGCGGGTGCTCGGCGTAAAGATGCGTAGTGTCCTTCAAAGCAGGGCCGTCGCCTACCCGGGTATGCTTGGTGCCGTTCCGCGCTGCCATTGCGGAAGCGGCCGCCGCATTGCGGGCGGTGCAAGGCATTCGTCCAACCGGCAAGGGCCCCGTCACGCATGAAGCGACTCACCCTCATCGATACCGCGCCGATTCCGGGCGAGGGCGGCGAACTGCGGCTGTTTGCCGAGGGCGAACACTTCTCGATCAAGATCGCTGGCGGCGGCGATTTGATGTCGACGCGCATGCACGGCTCCGAGGACGCCCTCGCGCAGATCGCCTGTGCGCGAATCGCCGGCGTCGCCGATCCGCGCATCCTGATCGGCGGCCTCGGCATGGGCTTCACCCTGGCCGCTGCGCTCGATCGTCTCGGCGCGCAGGCGCGGCTCACGGTGGCCGAACTGGTGCCGGGCGTGGTGCGCTGGAATCGCGGGCCGCTGGGCGCGCATGCGGGGCATCCGCTGCAGGATCCACGCGTCGAGGTGAGGGAAGCCGACGTGCTCGCGATCATCCGTTCGCAAGCGGCTGCCTGGGATGCCATCCTGCTCGACGTCGACAACGGACCGGGCGGACTGACCCAGGTCGGCAACGACCGCATCTACGCCCTGTCCGGACTGGCCGCAGCGATGGCCGCACTGCGTCCGGATGGCGTGCTGGCCGTGTGGTCGGCGCATCCCGACCGCAAATTTTCCGAACGACTGGGCGAGGCCGGATTCCGCGTCGAGGAAGTGCCGGTGCGCGCGCACGGCAACAAGGGCGCGCGGCATCTCATCTGGCTGGCGACCCGGCCCGCGGGCGCGCCGGCGAAGGCGACGGCCACGAAGCCGCCGCGCAAGGCACGCATCGCGCGTCGGCGTTGAACAGGGGCAAGCCGCGGCCGCCGCAACCGCGAGCCTGCGCGTCTAGCGCGCGACTTCCCGGTTGTCTGCCAGTCCTGCCAACCCATCGGCCCGCTCGCGCTTGGCCTCGGCGACGATATTCCAGCCGCGTGCGGTCAGCTCCTGCTGGCTGCGCATCGTCAGCGTGCCGGTGACCAGCACGGTCTTGCGCGGGTCGCGGAATTCCTCGCGATCGATGAACGAGGCGATGTCGTCGGTCCAGGCCAGGTAGTCGACCGGCAGCGGCAGGATGCGTTCGCCGTCGGCGCTGTCGTAGGCGAAGCCGGATCCGACGATGCGCAGGGTGCCGGCGTGCGCGCGCGCACCGAGACGGTCGCCGACCAGCTTGAGCGAGTTGACCAGGTAGCGCGCTTCAAGGTCCGATTGCACGGTCATCGCCAGCTCGAGCAGGGCATCGCCGCCTGCGGCGGGCCGCAGCGCATCGAGGGCATCGACCAGCGCCGTCTGCAAGGTCGGCGTGAACACGCCGCGGCGCAGGAACTGGCGCATCAGCAGGGCATCGCTGCAGTGCCGGTTGAGGCGCTGCGCGTTGCGTTCGCGCAGTTGCTCGGGATCGAGCTTCCAGACCAGTTCATTGAGCCGGCTGCCATAGGCCACGGTGAGTCCGCCGACGCCGCCGATGGTTCCGATCGCGGCGCTCGCCGCGAATCGGCCACCGGATCCCGCCCAGGCCAGTTCGTCGAGGCGCTCGCGCAGATAGGGGTTGCTCGTGTACGGATCGATGCCAAGGCGCTCGGCCAGTTCGCGCTTGACCTGGCCGTACTTGATCTGCCGCTTCACTTCGCGTTCCGTTTCGGCGCCGGCGCGGTCGTACCAGCGTCGGCTCTTGCGCGCAGGATCCCGTCCCGCTTCCTCGCGATCGATCTCGCGCGTCTCGGTCATCGGACCGTCCGCGCGCGGATACGGGTTGCCCTCGCTGCCAAGCTCGCGCGCGGTGCGGTCCGACAGCGATTGTGCCTGGCGACCGATCTTGCCGAGGCGCTGGCCGAAATAGCGCGCGACGCCGGCGGGAATGCCGGTCAGCGTGTCGATGGGATGGCGCAGGACCTGGCCGATCCCCTTTGCCGTGCGCGTGGCCGAATCGCCGGCGGCATCGATGAAGGCCTGCGAATGGCTGTCCTGCTCGAGCGCTTCGAGTGCAGGCAATTCGGCGACGTGATCGGCGAGGTTCTCGACGCTTTCCGCCTGCAGCGGCCCGACCGGGGTATCCAGCGTGAAATGCGCCATGTAACCGCGGATCTCGACATGCGGGTCGACCTGGAAGCCGGGCCCGGACATCAATGACGGCTGCACCAGCGTGGTCGCGCCAAGCACCGGCTCGGATTCGAACGGCGCGAACGAGGCCATGGCCGTACCCGCGGCGAACGCAAGGGCCGGCAACAGGATCATTCGGGCATGCAGGGCAGGATTCATGGGCATGGACGGTTCATCGACGCAAGGCCGGCGGGCAGGGCGCAGGATTCAGCAGGTAGGGCAATGGGCGCAGTGTAGCCTGCGCTCGGCGAATGCTGCCTGCACGTGGCAGACTCCGCGCTCGACGTTCATCCGGGAGTCGGGTAGCAGGGCATGCAGGTCGCGCAGTTCATCCATGGAAACCGGCTCGAGCGACTGGCTGACCGCCTGATCGATGATCTCGCGGCTGCGGGCTGTGCCGATCCGTTGCGACCGCACGTGGTGGTCGTGGCGCATCCGGCGCTCGGGCGCTGGCTGCAGGAGCGCATCGCCGCGCGCTGCGGCATCGCCATCAACATCGAATTCCCGCTGCCATCGACCTTTGCCTGGAACCTGCTGCGCGACTTCGCGGAGAAACTGCCGCGCGAATCCGCGTTCTCGCGCGAGGCGCTGGCCTGGCGGATATTCGCGGCGCTGCCCGCGTTCGCGGCGCAGCCGGAGTTCGCGCGCGTGCGCAATTACCTCGGCGAGGCGGGCGACCAGCGCCAGCGTCTCGAACTGGCGACCGCGCTGGCGCGCACCTTCGATGAATACACGATGGCGCGGCCGGACTGGATCCGCGGCTGGCTGCGCGGCCGCCTCGAATTCGATGCCGGCCAGGAGATCGACGAGGCCTGGCAGTCGGCGCTGTGGCGCCACCTCGCCGGATCGGCCGATGAAGCGGATCGGGCCAGCCTGATGCAGGCCACGCTCGCCACAATCGCCGGCACGCGCCAGCTTCCGTCGCGGCTTGCGGGCGGCTTCAGCGTCTTCGGCGCAGCACACCTGCCGCCGCTCCTGCTCGAATTCTTCCTCGGCCTCGCGCAACGCCTGCCGTTGCGCTTCTACCAGCCCAATCCCTGCCTCGATTACTGGGGCGACATCACCTCCGAACGCGAGATCGCGCGGCGGCGCAAACTCTGGGTTGCGCACGGGCGCCGCGAGGACGAAGCGCATTTCGAATCGGGCCATCCGCTGCTGGCCTCCTGGGGTGGGCTGGGGCGCGAATACCTCAGGGCCATCCATGCACCGGAACTGGTCGTACACGACGATGATGCGTTCGTGGTGCCGTCTCCAACCAGCCTGCTCGGCTGGTTGCAGGCCGGCATCCTGCTGCTCGATCCGCAGCATGCCGCGCCGCCCGCAGCCGAACCGGTACCGTCGATCCAGTTGCACGGTTGCCCGAGCCGGCGCCGCGAGGTCGAGGTGTTGCGCGACGAGCTGCTGCGCCTGATCGACCAGCGCAAGGATCTCCAGCCGCACGACATCGTGGTCATGTCGCCGCGCATCGAGGACTATGCGCCGTACATCGCCGCGGTCTTCGGCGACCCCGGCGATGAGCTGGCCATCCCTTACGGCATCAGCGACGTGCCGTTGCGCGCCACGCATCCGCTGATCGACGCGTTCGTACGCATCCTCGATCTCGGCGAGAGCCGATTCGCGGTCAGCGAGGTGCTCGGCCTGCTCGCCGAGCCGGCCATCGCGCGTCGCCATGAACTCGACGGCGAAGCGCAGGCCTGGCTGCGCGAGTGGATCGCCGACAGCGGCATCCGCTGGGGACTCGACGCGGATTTCCGCGCCGCGCTCGGTGCCGCTGCCATCGACGAGAACACCTGGCGATTCGGCTTCAACCGCTTGCTGCTCGGGTACGCCAGCGGTGATGACGGGGCAATGTCCGGCGGCGTCGTGCCGGCGATCAACGTGGAAGGCAGCGCCGCCGGGTGGCTGGGACGGTTCGCGCGTTTCGTCGACCTGCTGGCCGCTACGCGGCGTGGACTCGAACGCGAGCGCAGCGCAGCGCAGTGGAAGCCCTGGCTGATCGACCGCCTCGAGCGGCTCTTCGATACCGAAGGCACCGACAATGCCGAACTCGCCGCCATCCGCGACCTGCGCGAGGCGATCGCCGGCTTTGGCGACGGCGCCGGGCACTGGCTTGGCGAGGAGGCGCTGGCCTTTGCCGTCGTGCGCAGCGCCCTCGAAGCGCAGATCGCCGAACCGCGTGCGGCCAGGGCAGGGCGCTTCGGCATCACCTTCTGCGGCATGGTGCCGATGCGCAACGTGCCGCATCGCGTGGTCTGCGTGCTCGGCCTCGATGCCGGCGAATTCCCGCGGCGGCAACCGCCGGTCGGCTTCAACCTGATGCGCCGGCATCCACGGCCCGGCGACCGCACCATCCGCGAGGACGACCGCTTCCTGTTCCTCGAATCGCTGGTCGCCGCGCGCGATGTGTTCTACATGAGCCATGTCGATCGCGACGCGAAATCAGGCAGCGCGAACCCGCCTTCGCCGCTGGTCGAGGAGCTGACCGGATTCCTCGCTGCCGCCTATGGCGAAACGGCGTGGCAAACGGCGAAGTCGGCGATCGTGCGCCAGCATGCGATGCATCCATTCGCGCCGGATTACTTTCAAGCCGGCTCGCCCACGGCCAGCTACGACCGGCGCTGGTGGTCGGCGGCACAAAGGCTGGCGGACGGCTGGATCGAGCCGGCGCCATTCGTCGCCGCGGATGCGGAGTTCGGCCTGGCCTACGGGAAAGCGGCCATCGAACTCGATGCAGCGACGAACTGGACCGAGTTGACCATCGACGAACTGCTCGGCTGGCTTGGCCACCCGGCGCGCGCCTTCTTCCGCCGGCAGTTTCCCCTGCACCTGCACGAGACCGAACGCGACGAAGACCTGGAAGCATTCGCCCTCGACGGACTGGCCCGCTACCAGCTGGCCGATCGCCTGCTCGGACCGCCGGCAACACGCCCGGATCTCCATCGCGTGCGCCGCGAAGGCGCGTTTCCGCTCGGCACGCCGGGCGATGAGGCCTGGCGCGCGCTGACCAGCGAAATCGCCGCGCTCGAGCAGGCCGCAAGTCTGCTTCCCGGCGCTCCATTCGCGGCGGTCTCGGGCCAGCCGATGGCCGTGGAATTCGAGTCGCTGAAGCTGCGCCTGCTCGGCGTGCCGCGCCACCTTGTCGTCGACGCGGCCGGCGGAAGGGCGCTGCTGCTGTGCCGGCCCGGCCACGTGCGCGGCGTGGACCTGGCGCGTCTCGTCCTCGAGCGCGCCTTGCTGCCGGGCGAAGCCGGCGAATCGCCGGCCTATGCGATCGGTCTCGACCGGCCGGAGATCAGGACGACGCAGCTCAAGCCTTTGGCCGACCTCGAATCGTGGCTGCGTTCATTGCTGGTCTGGCGACAGCTCGGCCTGCAGCAACCGTTGCCTGCCTTCCGCAAGAGCGCGGAGGCCTACGCCGCATCGATGCAGCGCTGGAACGACGTGCCGCGCGCACAGGCAGCCGCATTGCGCATCTGGACCGAAGGAGACTTTGCGGAAAGCGCCGATCCGCATCACGAACTGCTGGCGCGCCATCGCGAGGACCTCGTTCCCGGCGAAGTCTTCGAGCTCTTCGCCATGCAGCTGTTCTATCCGCTGTTCGATGCCGGCGCGGAGTTCAATCCATGAGCCGGCCGCTCGATTCGACGACGCTGGCGCTGGCCGGCCAGCACCTGATCGAAGCCAGTGCCGGCACCGGCAAGACCTACAACATTGCCCTGCTGTACCTGCGCCTGCTGCTCGAGCGCGGTCTCGGCGTGCGCCAGATCGCCGTGGTCACCTTCACCGATGCGGCGACCCGCGAACTGCGCGGCCGCCTGCGCGAACGGATTGCGCAGGCGCTGGATCGATTGCAGGGACCTGTGTCCGGCGTGCCGGATGACCTGGATCGAATCCTGGGCAGGCATCGGGCCGACATGGCTTCGCTGGACCGGGCGAAATCCATCCTCTCATCGGCACTGGTTGGATTCGACGAGGCCCGCGTTTCGACGCTGCACGGGCTGTGCCGCCAGTTGCTGGCGGATGTCGCCTTCGAGACCGGCATGCCGTTCTTCGAACTCGACGACAACGCGGGCAATGAGGCCGCGCACGAACTCGTGCGCGATTTCTGGCGCAGGTACGTGGTTGCCGAAGCCGATGAGGCCGTTGCGGGAGTACTGCGGCGATGGAAGACCCCGACGGATCTCGCCAGGGACCTGCTGCGATCGCAGGTGCTGGCGTTGCCGGCCACGCGCATTGATCCGGCCGACCCGCAGGCGTGGGTGGAACGCAGTCGTGCCTCGCTGATTGCAGCGGCCGCGAGTTGGCGCATCATGCATGCCGACGGCCGTGTCGATGCGGCCTTGCAGCAGTTGCGTGATGCGATCGCCTTGAAGCAGCTGAATTCGGCAAAGGCGTCGCCGCTGGGCGCGCCATCAATCGCCCGCTGTGCAGCGGCCTGCGCGAGTGATCCGGGCCATGTCGAATTCGCTGCGCTCGCGGCATTGCGTTCGCGATCGATCGAGGGCGAGATTTCCGCAAAGGCGCGCAAAGCGGGCTGGACGCTGCCGACCGCGCTGGCCGAGGTCTCGACCTGCGTGGAAACCCTGCTGGGCGCCAGCGATGAATTGCACAATGCCCTGCTGGCACGCTTCAACAGCGCTGCGATCGGTTTCGTCAGGGCAGGATTGGCGGCCTATCGCGAGCGGCAGCGCCGGTTCGGCTATGACGATCTTGTCAGCCAGCTGCACGATGAATTGCACGGAGCCAGCGGCCAGCGCATTGCGCTGCGCGTTGCCGAGGAGATCCCCGCCCTGCTGGTCGACGAGTTCCAGGACACCGATCCGCAGCAGTACGCGATCCTGCGACGCATCCACGAGGCGCGAACCGATGCGGTGCTGCTCCTGATCGGCGATCCGAAGCAGGCCATCTACCGCTTCCGCGGTGGCGACATCCATACCTACCACGCGGCGGCGCGCGACGCCGGCGCCAATCGACATACGCTGCGCGAGAACTGGCGATCGGATGCGGCGCTGATAGCGGCGGCCAACAGCGTGTTCGACGGCGTCGATGATCCGTTCCTGGTCGATTTCATCGCATTCGAACCGGCCTGCTTCCCGGCGGCCAAGGACCCGGCGCGGCACTGGCTGTCCAGCAAGGCGCCGCTGACGGTCTGGCGCCTGCCCGACCAGGCGAATGCAAAAGGAGAGCCGAGGCCATGGACCGTCGGCGCGTTCGCCGATCGCGTGCTGGCCGAAGTCTGTCGCGAGGTTCGCAATCTGCTTTCGCAGTCGCGCGACAAGGGCCAGGACTTGCCAAGCATCGCCGTGCTCGTGAACAGCAACCGCCAGGCCGAAGCCACCGCGCGCCAGCTGGCGCAGTGGAACATCGCCTGCGACTACGTGAGCACCGAGAGCGTCCACGCCAGTGCCGAGGCGATCGAGATCGAGCGCCTGCTGGCGGCGCTCGATGCGCCCGGTGACGCCGGACGCGTGCGCGCCGCGCTGGCCACCGAACTGCTCGGCGAAGACTTGCAGGGCCTGCGCGCGGCGCAGGACGACCTCGCCGTGTGGGAAGCGCAGCTCGGCCGGATCGCCGCGCTGCGCCAGCGCTGGTTCGAGGCAGGACCCTACGCCACGATCGCGCACTGCGTGCAGCAGGCGGCCGGGCGCCTTCTGCCGCGCTGGGACGGACGTCGCCGCATCACCAACCTGTTGCACCTGGCCGAATTGCTGCAGCAGGAATCGACGCGGCG
>DAIMYT010000045.1:9389-24126 GCA_036734345.1 Dokdonella sp.
GTCGCGATCACGCGTGCGCGCCATCGCGTCTGGCTGGCCTGGGCCTGGGCCAACACGAGCAAGGCCGGCACCAGCCAGATCGGTCCGCTGAGCTGGCTGTGGTTCCGCCAGCCCGCCGCGCGCAAGCCCGAACAACTTGAACAGGCGGGCATGCTGGTGGCCGATATCGATGCTGCGCTGGCGAACCTCGCCAGGCGCTCGGCGCACAGCATCCGCATCGGCTTGCTCGAAGCGGACCTGCCGGAAGTCGATCCGCTGCCGAATGTCGCGGCAGAAACGGAACTGGTCGTCGCGCAATTCCACGGCCACATCGAGCGCCGGCTCGAGACCCTGAGCTACAGCCGGCTGTTCGGTGGCGGCCAGCATGCGCCGCTGGCCGATCACGACGAGGCGAGCAACCCGCTGGCCGTGGTCTCCGACGTCGTGGTCGGGGATCCGGTGCCGCAGTGGCCACGCGGCGCGGAGTTCGGCAACTGCGTGCACGAGGTCTTCGAGGAGGTCCCGTTCGCCGAACTGGCGCGGCCAGGCCTGCACGCCGAACTGGTGCGCATCTGCGGCAATCATGGTTACCTGGGCGAGGACCAGGCGATCATCGCCGGGATGGCGCGCGCCTGCGTGCGCACGGAGCTGTTGCCCGAGACGGCATTGACCCTGATGGGCCTCGGCGAAGGGGAGTCGCTGGCCGAACTCGAATTCCTGTTTCCGCTCGGCGCGGCGCGCCTCGAGCAGTTCGAGGCGATCCTCGCGGGATACCCGGCCTATGCGCGTGGCCGCGGCGAGCTGGTCGTGCGCCGTTCCGCGGTCCGCGGGCTGATGACCGGCTTCATCGACCTGGTGCTGCGCTGGCGGGATCGCTACTACGTGCTCGACTACAAGACCAACCTGCTCGGCGCATCGCGCGCCGCGTATGCGCCGGATGCCTTGCCAGCCGTGATCCGCGCGCATGACTACGATCTGCAATACCTGATCTACCTGGTCGCGCTGCAGCGCTTCCTGCGCTCTCGCCTGGGCAATGCCTACGACTACGAGCGCCATGTCGGCGGCGCCCTGTACCTGTTCGTGCGCGGCATGCGCGTGGGCGAGCGCGCCGGCATCCATCACGACCGGCCACCCGCGGCGCTGGTCGATGCGCTCGATGCATGGTGCAAGGGGGCTGCCGCATGAATGCCTTCGACAGCCTGCGCGACGGTGAATTCAGCGCACTCGACGTCGCCCTGGTCGAAGCTTTCGCTTCGATCTGGCCCGGCAGCGACGCGGCGGCACTGGAGCTCGCCGCGCTGGCCAGCTGGGCGGTCGGCAAGGGACACAGCTGTTTCGTGCCCGAGCTGCTGCAGGAATGGCCGGAGCAGCCCGGCCCCGCCCTGGGCGAAATGCTGCTTGGCGGCCGCTGGCCGCGTGCCGCGTTCATCGGCGATGCAGCGAGCGCAGCGCCGATCGTGGTCGATGGCGCCCGCGCCTGGTTGCGCCGCTACTGGCGCTACGAGCGTGAAATCGAGTCGGCCTTGCACATGCGCTCGATGCCCTTCGCGATCGTTCCGGATCCCGCGAAAGTCCGCAGCGCGCTCGAGCGCCTGTTGCCGCTGGCCGATCCGGGCGAAAGCGACTGGCAGCGCGTGGCCGCCGTGACCGCCTTGCGCACGCCACTGACCGTGATGTGCGGCGGTCCCGGCACCGGCAAGACCTACACCGCGTTGCGCGTCCTCGCCCTGATCCGCCAATTCGCCGGGCGGCGCCTGCGCATCGGACTGGCCGCGCCGACCGGAAAGGCCGCGCAGCGGTTGAGCGAGTCGGTACGGCTCGGCCTGCAGACGCTGCCGCTGACGGACGAACAGCGTGCCGACCTGCCGGCTGATGCGATGACCCTGCATCGCCTGCTCGGATTCCGCCCGCAGTCGGTGCTGCCGGCACGCGATGCCGCGAACCCGCTCGACCTCGACGTTCTCGTCGTCGACGAATGCTCGATGGTCGACCTGCCGCTGATGGCCAAGCTGCTGCGTGCCCTGAAACCGGAGTGCCGGCTGATCCTGCTCGGCGACCCGGACCAGCTGCCCGCCGTCGAGAACGGGGCCGTGCTGGCAACGCTTGCCGCGGAGAACCCTGCCAACCGCTTCGGTGCGGCGGCCGCGGGCTGGATCGAGGCCGCCAGCAACAATCGCATCGAGGCGCGAGCGGGCGGCCCGGCCATCGGCGATTGTGTGGTCCGCCTCGAACGGCCGCGTCGATTCGGTGGCGACTCGGGCATCGCCCGCGTGGTACGCGCCATTCGCGGCGGCAATGCGCAGGAGGTATTCGACGCACTGTCGGCGGGCGGCGATGTCGACTGGAGCGAACAGCCGTGGCGACCGGATGGCACGGCGGCACGCGACAGGTTTCGCGCATCCTATGCGGCGCTGGCGGCCGCGGAATCGCCAGCCGCCGCGCTCGCCGAACTCGGCCGCTACCGCATCCTCTGTGCCCTGCGCGAGGGCCCGCACGGCGTGGCCGGAATCAACCAGGCCGTCGCCGGCGTCCTGCACGGGCTACTGGCCCGGCAGCCGTTCGTGGCCGGTCGCCCGCTGCTGGTCACCAGCAACCAGCACGCCCTTGGCCTGTTCAACGGCGATGTCGGTGTCGTCCTCGGTGAGCGGCCCGACGCGCCGTTGCGTGCCTGGTTCGCGCGCAGCGACGGCAGCCTGCATGCGCTGCTACCAGCCCAGCTGCCCGCGCACGAAAGCGCCTACGCGATGACCGTGCACAAGGCCCAGGGTTCGGAGTTCGACACCGTCGAACTTGTCCTGCCCGCCGCGCCGCACCCGCTGCTGACGCGGGAATGGCTGTATACGGCCGCCAGCCGGGCGCGGCGTGAGCTGCGCATCCACGCCAGCCGCGAGGTCCTCGCCGCCGCCCTCGCGCGCACGACGCGGCGCGTCAACGGCCTCGCCTTCGGCGGCTGAACGCGGATCCGGCGGCCTTGTCCGGATTCGCCGCAACGTGCACGGTTCGTCAATAGCGGCGCAATGCATTGGCCATTGCTCGCGCTGCCGATCCCGCCAGCGGCGCCGATACCTTGCCGGCTGGCTGAACGTGGCCACGCCAAATGCGTGCATGCATCACGTTCCGGCGGCGAATTCCGGATTTTCTGTCGAATTCATCACACGAGTTCCCGCGGCTGGCCTGCAGTTTGCTCTGTACCAGGTGCGAAGCATGCACCTCAGGGCCATGCATCGGCGCCAAAGGGAATTGTCAGATTCGAACCGGATCTGTCGGAACGCCCCCCACTCGCCGGCAGCGTGCTTCGCGAACGGAACCCGTATTTCGGGAGTTGTCCGGGCTTTGGTTGGCATTGCAGATGCGAGCGGCAGGACGTGCCTCTCGTCAACGCATCAATCCATTCGTCCGGTCAATCAATGGATAACAAGCAGGAGCATTGACATGAATGGATGTAATAGTCGCAACAGCATGGCTAAACGGGGGCGGTTTGCGGCATCAATGCTTGCCGCGCTCTTCATGCTGGCACAGACGCAGCTGGTTCAGGCGCTGGTCGTTCCCGGGGGGATCTACAGCGGCAAGGATGTCCAGCTCGACTTCAGCGGGCCGACCAGCGTCAATCGTGGCATTGCCACGCCGGGCTATTCGACGACCCTGACCAATTTCGACGCTTTCGACGTCGAGGAAAATGTCCGCGTGGTTTTCGAATTCCTCGGATCCGACAACGTCGGTGAAGGCGACGTGTCCATCGAGGTCGAGAGCGCGCCGGATTCCGGCACCTACACGCCGATTCCACTGGAAACCTGCTTCTCCAATCTCTGCGGCGAACTCGGCCCGCAAGGCGGATTTCCGATGCAAGCGGGTTATGACGTCAACATGGCATTCCGCATCACCTATAACCAGGCCGGGGACTTCACGGTAAGGGTCAGCGTGGTCGGCGCCAGCAGCGGCAACCAGTTCGCCAGCAAGGAAATCAACGCGAACGTCCTGGCGTCGAATGTAGCGATCAGCAATACGGGGCCGGACACGGCCGATCGCGGCGTACAGGTGGCAGGGTTTTCCACCCTCGTCGAAAACTCCGGCACCGGTGCGGTGAGCGAAAATGTCTATCTCGGCGTCGAGATCAGCGGACCGTCGCCGCTCAAGGAAGGTGCAGTGACCACGCTCATGGAGACCACGCCGGGTTCCGGCGAATATGTCGAGGTTCCGCTTGTGGCCTGCGGGATCAATCTTTGCGGCGACGTCAGCGCGGCAGGCGGTTTCGCCGTCGCTGCGGGATACTCGGCGACGAGCGCGATGCTCAATACCTTCTCGTCGACGGGGGCCTTCGTCCTCCATTCGCGCCTGGTCGGCATCGACACTGGCACTGAATACGCTTCGGACAATTGGCCGGTCGAAGTCGTAAGCAACCCCTCGCGGATCGTCATCGTCGACGGCCAGTCGCAAAGCGCGACGATCGGCACCGAGGTCGCAACGGTCCCGTTGGTGCGCGTGGAAGATGCCGGTGGCGCCCCGCTGAAGGGCGTTGACGTTTCGTTCACGGTGGTCTCCGGTGATGGCAGGATCGATTATCCGAGCGCACTCACCGATGCAGACGGGCTTGCTTCACCGGGCAGCTGGACGCTTGGCGCTACGCCTGGCACCAACGAGCTGCTCGTCGAGATCCCGGGCATCGCCCTGGGCCCGGTCGTCTTTACCGCCAAGGCCATGGCCAAGAGCGAAATCAGCGTGGAAATGTCCAGCAACGCCAGCCATGTGGCCTACGGCTCGACCCAGGAACACGTGATCGTGGTCACCAACTACGGCCCGTCGCCGGCGAACTCCACCGCGTTCTCTGTTCCCATGCCGAAGGGCTACGCCGACGGATCGGCACACTGGACCTGCTTCAGCGTCAACGATGCGCATTGTCCGGCCGAAGGCAGCGGCAGCGGCGGCATCATCGCGAGACTCGACCTGCCGGCGGGCGCGAGCGCGGTCTTCGTGGTATCCGCCACGGTTATCGGCGGCGACGACGACACCGAGCGCGTGACGCTGAATGCGCAGGCCAGCCATTGGGATGATGTCACGCCTGGCAACAACTTCGCTTCCGTGGAAACCACTTTGGTCCTCTCCCGCGCCGGTTTCGAAGCGGGCGAACCCGGCGCCGGAAATGAAGGCCAGATCGTGTCCGAGCTCGGAACGCTGGACGGGGCGAACTACATCGATCTGGCACTGCCTGCGGAAGCGCAGGGCACGATGCGCACTGTCGCCCAGGGCTACACCGACCTTGGCATGCATTTCGCCATCGACGAGATCCGTGCCGGCGAAACGCGGCTGCTCCTGCTCAGCGCAGCAGTCACGGGTGGACAGACAAGCTGGACCACGACGGTCATTCCGCCGGCGACAACGCGCATCGCGATCGGGCTGGCACAAGGCGGCACCTCGACATCGCAGACGCAGCTGCTCGCGGTCGGCGAGGGCATCACGCTCGATGTCCCGCTCGGCGCCGACAAGAAAGCCTACGTGAGCGGCGTCAAGTTCTGATCGTTCGCGGGGGGTGGCGGCCATGGCCGCCACCCGCCACAACCGCGCCAGGGACGGCGCACCTTCATCGCGATCCCGCAAGGGGTCGCGTTTTCGCGTCAGGCGGCAGTCGGTTATTCTCTGCCGATGAATGAAACCCCCGCCCACGATTCGATCCGCTCGGTGCTCTGGCGCGGAGACCGCCTGCGCCTGCTTGACCAGCGCCAGCTGCCCTTCGTCGAGGATTACATCGACTGCACGACCGCCGACGAGGTCGCCCAGGCCATCCGCGACCTTGTCGTCCGGGGTGCGCCGGCAATCGGCATCTCGGCGGCCTGGGGCGTCGTATTGGCCGCGCAGCGCGGGCGCGACGCCCTGCTTGCCGCGCTGCCGGTCCTGCGTGCGGCCCGACCGACCGCTGTCAACCTGATGTGGGCACTGGACCGCATGCAGGAGCATATCCGCATGGGTGCCGACGTGCAGGCACTGGAAGCCGAGGCGCAGCGCATCCAGGACGAGGATCTGGCCGCCAACCGCCACATGGGCGAACTCGGCGCCGCCGTGCTCGGCAGCAACGTCGGCGTGCTGACCCACTGCAATACCGGGTCGCTGGCCACGGCCGGCTACGGAACGGCGCTCGGCGTGATCCGCGCCGGGGTGACCAGCGGCCGCATCGCGCGCGTGTTCGCCGGCGAAACACGCCCGTGGCTGCAGGGCGCTCGGCTGACCATGTGGGAACTGTCGCGCGACCAGATTCCGGCGACGCTGGTTTCCGATTCGGCCGCGGCCCACCTGATGAAATCGGGGCAGGTGCAGTGGGTCGTCGTCGGCGCCGACCGCATCGCCGCGAATGGCGACGTGGCCAACAAGATCGGCACCTACCAGCTCGCCATCGTCGCCCGCCACCACGGCGTCAAGGTGATGGTCGTCGCGCCGGCCTCGACCGTCGACATGTCGACCGCCTCGGGCGAGGACATCGAGATCGAACTGCGCGATCCGGCCGAGTTGCTGTCCCATGCCGGGCAACGCACCGTGGTCGAAGGCGCGCAGGCCTGGAATCCCGTGTTCGACATTACCCCCGCGGCACTGATCGACGCGCTCGTCACCGAGCGTGGCGTGATCGAGCATCCGGATCGCGAGTCGATGAAGCGGCAGTTCGTGTCCGCGAGTTAGCGCGCTACGTCCATTGGAGTTTGTCCGCTACGGGCTGCCATCATTCTGGACGGAACAGGGGGCGGCACTCCGCCATCCGCCGTAGCTTGCGCGGTGCTTAGCGATCCTTGATGTCGATGTCGATGATGGCGGAAAGGAACGCGGTGAACGCCAGTTGCAGCGCCAGCGCGATGGCCGTGCACGAAACCGTGAGCACGCGGACCAGCTGCCCATAGACGAGCGGCCCGAAGCCGACATCCCACCATTGCGTGAGCGAATAGAGGAATCCGCCGATGCCGGCGACGCCCAGGATGCCGGCCACGATCAGCGACGGCTCGAGCCGGGTCGGAATCGGCCATCGCGCAACACGGTCGCTGGCCGGCAGGAAGCCGCGCAGGGCCGCATAGCGTCGCGCGATGATCGCGAAACCGAGGCACTGGGCGCCGATGATCAGGGCCAGGCAACCGACGATAATGCTGTGGATGTCGAGCACCACGCCGGGGATCACCTGCATCGGGCCAGGCAGCAGGGCGGAAACCAGCAGCGCGCCGAGGCCCATGATGATCAGGCCCGGGTAGAGGAACAGCCAGCGCGGGCTGAACAGCAGCAGGAAACGCAGGTGGCGCCAGCCGTCGCGCCAGGTGCGCAGGTGCGGCGGGCGGCTGCGACCGTCCGGTGACAGCGTGGTCGGCACCTCGCGGATGTCAAAGCCGGCCAGCGCCGAGCGCACGATCATTTCGCTGGCGAATTCCATGCCCGTCGTGGTCAGTCCCAGTCCGATCATGCGCTCGCGCCGGAATCCGCGCAGGCCGCAGTGAAAATCGCCGACCGGGATGCGGAAGAACAGCCGGCCGATGAAGCTGAGCACGGGATTGCCGAGATACTTGTGCAGGAACGGCATTGCGCCGGGCTTGATGCCGCCCTTGAAGCGGTTGCCCATGACGAGGTCGGCACCGGCCCGCAATCCGTCCACGTACACGTGCAGGCGGCTGAAATCGTAACTGTCGTCGGAATCGCCCATGATCACGAAGTGCCCGCGGGCGGCGGCGATGGCGGCGCCAAGGGCCGCACCGTACCCGCGAACCGGAACAGGCACGACGCGCGCGCCGTGCGC
The DNA here is from genome assembly GCA_036734345.1 of Dokdonella sp. Lineage (GTDB taxonomy): Bacteria > Pseudomonadota > Gammaproteobacteria > Xanthomonadales > Rhodanobacteraceae > Dokdonella. The sequence continues at coordinate 17,125 of DAIMYT010000045.1, forward strand.
GATGGCCGCCTCGATGGATCCGTCGGTGCTGCCGTTATCGGCGATAATGACCTCGCCTTCGATGCCGCTTTCGCGAAGGAAGCGCTTGGCCTTGTCGATGCAGGTGGCCAGTGTTTCAATCTCGTTGAGGCAGGGCATGACGATGGACAGCTCCGGCGCGGCAGTGCTGTCGGCTTCGGGTTCTTGGCGTGTGGCATGCGTGGCTGTCATGGGTGCGGCAGTCTGTCAGTAGGTGGACCTTCGGGATTCTGGCAATCGGTGGACATGCGGACCATGCAACGGATACCGGACAGGGATGCTCGCGCATGCGCCAACTGATGCTGTTCTGCGTGGGCGGCGTGATCGGATTCGTCATCGACGCCGGTATCGTCCAGTGGCTGGTGTCGGTCCATGACGGCAATCCGTATACCTCGCGGCTGCTGTCGTTCGTCGCCGCAGCGACCGGCACCTGGCTGTTCAATCGCCACTACACGTTCCACGGGGTGCGACTTTACGGGAAATTTGGAGAATGGGCACGCTATATGTTCGCCATGAGTGGCGGATTTGCCGTGAACTATTCGGTCTATTCCGTGCTTGTTTTCCATTTTCCGCTGCTGCAGCGATTTCCCTCGCTGGCTGTAGCGGCAGGCTCGCTGGCCGGACTGTCGGTCAATTACCTGTCATCGAAGTTCTGGATCTACCGGCGCGAGCATCCCTGAGCGGCAGCGGCGTATCCAGGCGGTGATGGCGCCGGCATTGAGCCATACGAACAGCGGGAACGCGTGCAGGTAGCGGAACGAAACAATGCTCGAGAACAGGGCGTGGCCGAGGAACAGGCCGAGTGAAGTCAGCCCGAGCAGGAGCATGGCGGCGTGCCGCGTCCTCCAACCCATCGCGAGTGTAGTCAGCGCCAGCAGTGGCAGGCCGAACAGGCAGGCCGTCAGCCAGGGTCCCGCTGCCGCAAAGTACCGGTGTACGAGTGTGCGTCGTTCCGCTATCCCGGTCGCGTCGTAGTTGAAGCGCTCCTGCAGGGTCCTGGTCGCCTCGGCGTCGGGTGCACGTTCGCCGAGATCGTCGTTCATGCGATGGCGGATGCGGCTTGCGTCGAAATAGCCGCCGAGCGTCTGCCAGGACAGGCGCAGCAGCGCCAGTGGATCGCGGCGCACGGCCCGGATCGAGATTTTCCGGGCTGCGCGGGCCATGCCCTCGTCGCCCAGCTCTTCGCGCATGCGGGCGATCATGCCGTTCTCGGTCCACAGGGCGGCCTCGCGCGCATCCGGATCATTCCAGCCCTGCGGGAGGCTGTCCAGGAAACCCGGCGGCAGGCCAACGCCATCCAGATCCTGCGCTTCGACCAGCGGCAGGACGAGTCCGAGCCGCAACATGCCGGCGTTGGCGGCATAGGCTGGCTTGGTGTCGCTCAGGTAGCCATTCCAGGACTTGTAGGCCGAATGCGCGGCTGCCGTGAGAACCGCCGCGAGTGCGAGATGGCCGAGGGACATGAGCAGATGACGCCGCGACCACGGCCGCCGCGCGCAGGCCCGAACCAGCGGCGGCAGCAGCGCGAAGCCGAGCACGACCGGCAGCAGGCTCAACCGATAGCTGATGGCCAGGCAGCCGGCCAGCACCATGCCGGCGAGCCAGGCGACGTTACCCTTGCGCAGGTACTCCATGCCACAGGCCAGCATTGAGGCGAGGGCAAACAGGCCGACGGCCTCGGCCATGACCATGCGCTCGTAGAACAGCTGTTCCGGGCCGATGGCGAATACGATGGCCACCAGCGCGGCGATGTGGTCGTCGACGCCGAAGGCGCGCTGCAACATGCGAAACAGCAGCAACGCCGTGCAGATCCCGAGGAACGACTGGGCCAGAAGCAGTGGCGCAAGCGACTGCCAGGGCAGGGCGACCAGGCGGATGAACAGCGGATAGGTATAGGAGCGGTCTTCCGGTATCCAGTCGGCATATGCCGAATGCAGATAGCTGGCCGAGTCGCCCATGAACAGGCGCACGGTCGGGTCGAGCAGCAGCGACAGCCCCTTCGCCGCGACCAGTCCGGCGATCAGGAGCGCAACGACGGTCCGCGCACGAATCCCCTTCATCGATGGGCCTTGCGATCGCGCGATGTTCCGGACGGCGGCGTCAGCCCGGCGCGGTGCAAATCCCGGCTTCGCCTCCGGCGTGTCCAGTTGTGCGGGTCGTTGCGCGGCATCGCGCCTGCTCCATTCGAAACGTCCAGCCGGGACGCCAATCGGCCGCCGATGGTAGCGAGTTTGGGGGCCGGCCGCGAAGCCCGCCGGCAGGGTCTGCCGGCAGCCGGTTCGGGCGCGGTTCCGGCAGCGCCGTTGCATGGCCCGGAGATGCCTTCGGGAGGGGCGGATATGTTACAATTCCGGGCTTGTGCCGGCCCGTTTCCGGCGCCTGCGCGCGAGTCGACACTGAATCGCAATATCCTGATTTGTAGGGAAAAAATACTCAATGGCTGAGTTCGCCAAAGAAGTCATACGCGTCAATATCGAAGACGAAGTCCGGCAGAGCTACCTCGACTACGCGATGAGCGTCATCGTCGGTCGCGCCCTGCCCGATGTGCGCGACGGCCTCAAGCCCGTGCACCGGCGCATCCTCTACGCGATGCAGGAGTCGAGCACGGTCTGGAACCGGCCCTATGTGAAGTGCGCGCGCGTGGTCGGCGACGTCATGGGCAAGTACCACCCGCATGGCGATTCCTCGATCTACGACGCGCTCGTTCGCATGGCGCAGAACTTCTCGATGCGCTACATGCTCGTCGACGGCCAGGGCAACTTCGGCTCGGTCGATGGCGACAGCGCCGCGGCGATGCGTTACACCGAATGCCGCCTGCACCGGCTGAGTTCGGAACTGCTCGCAGACATCGACAAGGAAACCGTCGATTTCCAGCCCAACTACGACGAAAAGGAACTCGAGCCGAGCGTCCTCCCGGCGCGCATCCCTAACCTGCTGGTCAACGGTTCCGCCGGCATCGCGGTCGGCATGGCGACCAACGTGCCGCCGCACAACCTGACCGAAGTCCTCGGCGCCTGCATCGCGCTGATCGACGATCCGAACCTCGAGTTCGAAGACCTCATGCGCATCGTGCCGGGCCCCGATTTCCCGACCGCCGGCATCATCAACGGCTCGGCGGGCATCGTCGAGGCCTATCGCACCGGACGCGGGCGCATCCTCGTCCGCGCCAAGGCCGATATCGAAGTCGAGGCCAACGGCCGCGAGACGATCATCGTCAGCGAGCTGCCCTACCAGGTCAACAAGGCGCGCCTGATCGAGAAGATCGCCGAGCTGGTCAAGGAAAAGAAGATCGAGGGCATTTCCGAACTGCGCGACGAGTCCGACAAGGACGGCATGCGCGTGGTCATCGAAGTGCGCAAGGACGCGATGGGCGACGTCCTGCTCAACAACCTCTACCAGCAGACCCAGTTGCAGGTGACCTTCGGCATCAACATGGTTGCCCTGGTCGACGGCCAGCCGCGCACGCTTGGCCTGCGCGAAATCCTCGACGCCTTCATCCGCCACCGCCGCGAAGTGGTCACCCGGCGCGCGATCTTCGACCTGCGCAAGGCGCGCGATCGCGCGCACATCCTCGAAGGCCTGACCGTCGCCCTGGCCAACATCGACGAAATGATCGAGCTGATCAAGACTTCGGAATCGAGCGACGAAGCCAGGCAGCGCATGCTCGCCAGGCACTGGGAGCCCGGACTCGTGCGCGCGCTGCTGTCGGCATCCGGCGCGGACGTGTCCAAGCCCGAGCGGCTCGATCCCGGCGTAGGACTCGGTGACGCGGGCTACCAGCTTTCCGAGGTCCAGGCGCAGCAGATCCTCGAGATGCGCCTGAGCCGCCTGACCGGGCTCGAGCAGGAAAAACTCACCGACGAATACAAGGAGCTGCTGAAGACCATCGCGGCGCTGATCGAGATCCTCGAAGACCCTGCGCGCCTGCTTGCGGTGATCCGCGAGGAACTGGTTTCGCTCAAGGAGGAATTCGGCGACGAGCGGCGCACCGTGATCCAGGCCAACCTCGACGAACTCGACATGCTCGACCTGATCGAGCCGGAAGACGTCGTCGTCACGCTGTCGCATACCGGCTACGCCAAGCGCCAGCCGGCCAGCATCTATCGTGCGCAGAAGCGCGGCGGCAAGGGTCGTTCGGCGTCGGCGCTGAAGGACGAGGATTTCGTCGAGCGCCTGTGGATCGCCAACACCCACGACACCCTGTTGACCTTCACCAGCGCCGGGCGCGTCTACTGGCTCAAGGTCTACCAGATGCCGGACGCAGGGCCGAATGCGCGCGGCAAGCCGATCGTCAACCTGCTGCCGCTGCAGGAAGGCGAAAAGGTCCAGGCGATCCTGCCCGTGCACGAGTATTCCGAGGATCGGTTCGTGTTTTTCGCCACGGCCAACGGCACGGTCAAGAAGACACCGCTGACCGAATACGCCTACCAGTTGCAGAAGGGCAAGATCGCGATCGGACTGGCCGAGGACGATGCCCTCGTCGACGTGCAGATGACCGATGGCGAAAGCGACATCATGTTGTTTGCCTCGAACGGCAAGACCGTGCGCTTCGACGAAGCCACGGTGCGTTCGACCGGCCGCACCGCCACTGGCGTGCGCGGCATCCGCCTGGCCAAGGACGAACGCGTGGTCAGCCTGATCGTGCGCGATGGCGATGGCGACATCCTCACCGCGACCGAGCGCGGCTACGGCAAGCGCACCGAGCTCGCCGAGTATCCGCGCAAGGGTCGCGGCAACCAGGGCGTGATCGGCATCAAGTGTTCCGAGCGCAACGGCGAGCTGGTCGGCGCCGTGCAGATCAGCGAGGAACACGAGCTGATGCTGATTTCCAATCAGGGCACCCTGGTGCGCACGCGTGCCGCGGAAGTCGCCAAGGTCGGCCGCAATACCCAGGGCGTCACCCTGATCCGCCTGCCCGACGACGAGAAGCTGGTCGGCCTCGTCCGCCTCGATGCGATCGATGACGAGGCGAGCGACGATGATGCCGATATTGGTGCGGACAGTCCGGCCAGCAACGGCGACACGGGTTCTACCGGGGATTCCAGTCCCGCTGCGGAGTAGTCGTTCGCGCTCGTCCGCAACCGACGAACGCCTCTTCGCCGCCGTCAACGGCAGGAGGCGACGGTGGTTCAATGACGAATGCCTCTCCCGCGAGCGGGAGAAAGACAGGCGGAAACGGCTTCATGCAAGCACGGCACTCGCGGCGAGGTTGGGCCGTGGAATGCCTCTCCCGCTGGCGGGAGAGGCTGCCGGCAGGCTGGTGAGGGGCTTTTGCGAGGACTTCACCGAGCGACGCATGGCGCCAGCTATGGTGCTGCCGCCTGGAACATGCGCCTAGAACATCCCCGTTTCGAGCTTCGCCGCATCCGACATCATGCTGTGGTTCCATGGCGGGTCGAACACCAGGTCGACGTCGGCTTCGCCGACGGTGGGGATCATTTCGAGCTTGCTGCGCACGTCCTCGACGAGGATCTCGCCCATGCCGCAGCCGGGCGCTGTCAGGGTCATGCGCACGTTGACCTTGCGCTGGCCGTCGTCGGTATGTTCGATATTGCAGTCGTAGACCAGGCCGAGTTCGACGATGTCGATCGGGATCTCCGGGTCGTAACAGGTGCGCAGCTGCGACCAGACCAGCTTCTCGACATCCTCGTCGGCGGCATCCGGCGGCAATTCGAGCGGCGCGGGCACCGACTTTCCGATCGCATCGGCGTCGCTGCCGGCGATGCGGAACAGGTTGCCATCGACGAACACGGTGAAGCTGCCGCCCAGCGCCTGGGTGATATAGCCGGCCTGGCCGGCGGGCAGGGTGACGGACTCGCCCTGCGGCACCATGACGGCCGGGCAGTCGCGTTCGAAGCGTACCGGTTCGGAAGTAGAGCTGTATCCACTCATCGGGGGGCGAATTCCACAATTCGTTGGTTCTGGAGCCGCATATTATGGGGCCTCGGCTCCCCGCATGCAGGGATATCAGGGCATTGCAGCCGCGTTCAAGCGAGCAGGCCGGTATCGCGCAGGCATCGACCGAGCAGGCGCAATGCGGCCTCGATGTCCGCCGGCGGCAGCGCCGCGTAACCAAGCAGGAGCCCGGGACGCGCGGAACTGCGGAATGAATACGGTGCGACGGTGTACAGGCCGAGTCCGCGTTCGCGGGCATGCGCGGCCAGGCGCTCGCAGTCGGCATGGTTGCCGGACCGCAGCCAGGCGGTCAGGTGCATGCCGGCATTGGAATCGACCACCTCGAATGCCTCGCCGGCATGCCGGGCCAGCCCGGCCAGCATGGCGCTGCGCCGCGCCCGCAGGCTTTGCGCCGCGCGCCGCAGATGCCGCTCGAATCCGCCACTGGCCATGTAGTGCGCCAGGGCGGCCTGCTCGAGCGTGTTGCTACCGCGATCCTCGAGCCATTTCGCCGCGCGGAAGGCCTCGTGCAGGGAGCCCGGCAGCACCATGTAGCCGAGCCGCAGCGCCGGGAACAGGGTTTTCGAATAGCTGCCGATGTAGATCACGCGACCATCGCGATCGAGCGACTTGAGCGCGGCCAGCGGACGTCCGCCGAAGCGGAACTCGCCATCGTAGTCGTCCTCGATCACCCAGCTTTGCCGGGCGGCGGCCCATTCGAGCAGTTCGACGCGACGGGCCAGCGGCAGCAGCGCGCCGGTCGGAAACTGGTGCGAAGGCGTCACAACGGCAAGCTTGGCGCGTGCCGGCAGTGCGGCCGGAACCAGCCCCTCGCCGTCGACGCGCACGCCGCGCACGCGTGCGCCGTAAGCGGCGAAGATCTGCCGCGCGCCGCGATAGTGGGGATCCTCGAGCACTACCGTGTCGCTTTCATCGAGCAGCACGCGCGAAGCCAGCGCGAAAGCCTGCTGGGTGCCCGAGATGACCAGCACGTCGGCTGGCAATGCGGTCACCCCGCGGCGACGCGCGAGGTAGTCGCAGATCTGTTCGCGCAGCGCGGGCAGGCCTTGCGCATCGGGATAGTCGAAC
>DAIMYT010000045.1:24136-25654 GCA_036734345.1 Dokdonella sp.
GGCGCGGTTCACTTCGCGCCGCCAGGCGCTGGCCAGGGCCGGATTGGTCAGCGGCAGGCCGTATTGAAGGTTGTAGCGCAGGTCCTTGTGCTGGCGGCCCGGCACCAGCGCGCCGTCGCTGACCGTCAGCGCACGGCGTGCGAACGCCGAGAGCGGGGCCACCGGGACGTCGCCGCCGCTGCGTGCGGCGGCCGGCGAGCGGTTGCCGATGTCGGCGACGTAGCTGCCCGAGCCGACCCGCCCATGCAGGAAGCCCTCCGCCTGCAACTGGTCGTAGGCGGCGAGCACGGTGTTGCGCGAGATGCCGAGCTCGTTGGCCAGGCTGCGACTGGCCGGCACGCGCGAGCCGGGTCCAAGGCGCGCTTCGAGGATGGCCGACTTCAGGGCGCGGATCAGTTGCGCGTAGCGCGGCCCCTGGCCGTCGAGTTCCATGTACATGATTGGTCCTACCCGAATGCCTGGCGGTGGCACTCCAAGGGGCCAATTTCCGCTGTCATGCTGGCGCCGTCAAGTCCACCCACGAGGCCCCCGCATGCGCCAGCACGCTCGCAACCAGGTCCGGCGCGTCGCCCAGCGCGGCCGCTACGACCAGCCAACCATCCATGCCATTCTCGATGCCGGCTGGGTCGCCCACGTTTCGTTCGCCGATCCGTCGGGCCAGCCCTTCGTCATCCCCATGCTCTACGCGCGCGACGGCGAGTTCGTCTACCTGCACGGTTCGATCGCCAGCCGCCTGATGAAGGCAGTAGGCGAGGGCATCCCTGCCTGCCTGTGCGTGACCCACGTCGACGGCCTCGTGCTGGCACGATCGCACTTCCATCATTCGATGAACTACCGTTCGGTGGTGGCCTTCGGCAAGGCGGTGCCGGTCGTCGATGCGGCGGAAAAGGCGGCGATCTTCGCGCGCTTCGTCGATGCCCTGATTCCCGGTCGCGCGGCCGAATCGCGCGCGGCGGACAAGAACGAACTGGCCGCCACGGCCTTGCTGCGATTCACCATCGAGGACGCCAGCGCCAAGATTCGCGACGGTGGACCCAAGGACGATCCGGCCGACAAGGATCTTGCGGTCTGGTCCGGCGTGGTGCCGATCAGCCAGCGCTTCGCTGCGCCCATCGCCGCCGACGACGCAGCGCCCGGCGTACCCGTGCCGGCCTCGGTCGAACGCTTTCTCGCTGTTTGACCTGCTCCTCGCGCACTGCTTTTTCCTTCTCCCGCTGGCGGGAGAAGGTCCCGCAGGGGGATGAGGGTGGTGCTTCTGATTTTCTGCTCTCGCATTTCCGCTTCGACGGCCCACCCTCATCCGACGCTTCGCGCCACCTTCTCCCGCCAGCGGGAGAAGGATTTCCACGAAGTCCTCATCCCGCCAGAACTGGAATTCCCGCGCCAGGTTTCACGAAGGAGTACCTCTCCCGCTGGCGGGAGAAGCAGTCGACCGTGCGGGCATTCGCACCGCTCCTCGCGCACTGCTTTTTCCTTCTCCCGCTGGCGGGAGAAGGTCCCGCAGGGGGATGAGGGTGG
>DAIMYT010000046.1:0-18981 GCA_036734345.1 Dokdonella sp.
CTGTCCCGTAGGTTGGGGTGAGCCTGCGAACCCCAACGTCCACGTGTGACCTGATTTCAACTCACGCCTGGCTGCGCTCGATCCGCCAGATCGTATCGAGGGCCACCTCATCGCAATTGTGCCCCTCGCCGCCACGATCGATGACGAGGAAATCGCCGGCCCGGTCGAGGGTGATCAGCGGATGGTGCCAGGTGCCACGGTGGTAGTTGACGCCCTGGCCGCGGCTGGCGCGAAAGGCACGCGGCGGCGAGCCGGGATCGTCGGCGACGACGACGAGGAACGTGATGGCGGGATCCAGCGGCACGAAAGCCTGGCTGCCGAGCGGATGGCTTTCGAGCATGGCCACCTCGAACGGCAATTCGCGCGGCTGCGCGCGGAAGATGCTGAGCACCGGCTGGCCGCCATCGCGTGCCGTGTCGATGTTGGCGAGGTCGTGGTAGCGCATCGCGGTGCCGTCGTTGACCGGATAGCGGTCGCTGGCCGCTTCGGCCTCGATGACGTCGCCAAACGGCGCGAAGGCCGCGCGCGTCAGCGGCACGACCGCAAGGGTCCGGGTCAGTACGCTCATGCGGCGCGACCGCGCAGGCGCAGGCGCGAGACGCCGCCATCCGGATGGATGTTCAGGCGCACATGGCTGATCGCCGCGTGCCTGGCGATTTCCGCGCGATAGTGGTGCTGCTTGTCCATCGCCATGCCCTGCTCGGGCAACAGGATGGGCCAGAACATCGACTGCGTGACCAGCGAATCGCGCGTGCCCTGCGGGACATTCGCGGCCTGGATCGAACAGCGGTCCGGGTAGTTGCCCTTGAAATGCGCGGTGTCGATTTCGATCGCCTCGATCACGCCGGGCCGGGCCAGCGCGATGATGCACCAGTCGTGGCCGGGTTCGCGCCGGCGCCGGGTTTCCCAGCCATCGCCCATGTCGACGCCGCGGCCAGGCAGCAGCAGGTTCGACGCCGCGCCGAAGTGTTCGTTGTTGGCCGCCAGCGCGGTGCCGCCATTGAGAGCGGCAGCCAGGTCGATCAGGCCGTCGGTATCGGCCAGCGCCGAATCGAAGACCGGGGTCGCGTAGACACGCAGGCGCGCCAGTCCGCCATCCGGATACAGGTTGACGCGCACATGGCTGCAGCGGCGTACCGGGTCGATGGCGAAATAGTGATGGCGGTTGCCGCCCAGATCGACGGCGGGCAGCAGCGGAAACCACTCGCGGTGCGCAGCGGGATCGCCTTCGGCCATGTCGCAGCCTTCCAGCGAGGCGGCGGGCGGATAGTTGCCGGTGAAATGACTGGTATCGAGGTCGACGCCGCGGACGATTCCGCTACGTGCCAGCCGCACGATGCACCAGTCGTGCCCGCCGCCGCGCCGACGCCGGCTTTCCCAGCCGTCCATCCATTTGCCATTGGCGTCGTACTTGCCGGGCACGAACACGGCCGGCGCGGCATTCAGCATGCGTCCCATTTCGGCGAAGAAATCATCGCTGCACGAAACCGCCACGGCGCCGAGACGTGCATCGGCGAGGTTGACATGGTTGCGCGTGAATTCCGGGGCATCGGGATCGGCGACTGGCTGGACCATGCGGGTTTTCCTTCGGGAAGCGGGAGGCAACGGGTATCAGCGATGATTCTCCGCGACATCGATGCGTTCGGCCAGCCGGAAGCGGGCTATGCGCGCGATCTGCTCCAGCGCTTCGGCAAATTCCTGTTCCCGCGTGCGGAGCAGTCGCTTGCCCAGCGCATCGATGATGCTGGCGCGCGATTGCCCGCGCACCGCGAGTATGAATGGAAACCCGAAGCGGGCCATGTACGCGTCGTTAAGCCGTTTGAGTTCCGCAAACTCCTGTTCGCTGCACTGGTCGAGCCCGGCACCGGCCTGTTCCCGGCTCGACGCATCAGTCAGCTCCCCGCGGATCGCCGCCTTGCCGGCCAGTTGCGGGTGCGCATCGATCAGCGCCTGCTGCTCGCGCGGATCGGCGTGCGCCACGACGTCGCAGAGGGCGCGGTGCAGCTGGTCGACGTCGCCGAACGGGTGCTGCGCCCAGGCGCGTTCGGGAACCCACGGCGAATGCTCGAAGATGCCGGCCAGCGCATCGCGGAATCCGGACTGCGTCATGCCATTGAGTTCGGCCAGGCGGATCATGCCGGATGCCGGGCCTTCCAGTGCCGCGCGATGTCGATGCGCCGGCACACCCAGACGCGATCGAAACCGGCGATGTGGTCGAGGAAGCGCTGCAGTCCGGCGAAGCGCCCCGGACGGCCGAGGATGCGTGCATGCATGCCGACCGAGAGCATGCGCGGCGTGCGCTCGCCTTCCGCGTAGAGCACGTCGAAGCTGTCGCGCAGGTAATGGAAGAAATGATCGGCGGTGTTGAAACCCTGCGGCGAGGCGAAGCGCATGTCGTTGGCATCGAGCGTGTAGGGCACGACGAGGTGTGCGCGCTCGCTGCCATCGGCCAGCGCGACGCGCGTCCAGAACGGAAGGTCGTCGCCATAGTAGTCCGAGTCGTATTCGAATCCGCCCTGTTCGACGAGGAGGCGGCGCGTGTTCGGGCTGTCGCGCCCGGTGTACCAGCCAAGCGGCGCGGCGCCGGTCAGCCCGGTATGGATGCTGACGGCCTGCGCAATGTGCTCGCGTTCGATGTCTTCGGGCACGTCCTGGTAGTGGATCCAACGCAGCCCATGCGAGGCGATTTCGTGGCCCCTGTCGAGGCAGGCGCGCACGAGATCGGGATTGCGCTGCATGGCCATGGCCACGCCGAACACGGTCAGCGGCAGGCCGCGCCGCTCGAATTCATCGAGGATGCGCCAGGCGCCGACCCGCGAACCGTATTCGTAGATCGACTCCATGCTCATGTGCCGCGCCGGATACGCGGCCGCGCCGATGATCTCGGAAAGGAACTGCTCGCTACCGGCATCGCCATGCAGAACGCAGTTCTCCCCGCCCTCCTCCAGGTTGAGGACGAACTGAACGGCAATGCGCGCATCGCCGGGCCAGTCGGCCTGCGGCGGGTTGCGGCCATAGCCGGCGAGATCGCGCGGGTAGTCCGGGGACAATGGCATGCGGGGCTCGCGAACCAGGGCGGTGGAATTCGGGGACGGCCAGTGTCGCCAGCCCGGCACCCGCTTGGCAAGTCGACGGGCCGGTACCACCAGGTTCCGGCACGTCCGCAGTCCGGCCCGACGCCCGGGCAGCCATCAGGCAACCGCCGGTTCGTTCGCGTGCATCCGCAAGCGCGCACCGCTGCCGACAAGCCCGGAGGTCCGCAATGCGGCTGCAGGCGGGATCACCAGCGGGCCTGTCATCCCCCTGCGGTTGCGATCGCTTGCCAGGTCCTGCCCTCGAGCCCGCGCATCGGCAGCCGGCGCCGTCCTGCCATCAAGAGCAGGACCCGCTCAAGTGTTGAACAGCGCCAGCGCTTCGGCATGCAGTGCAGGCGTGCCGGCCAGCGCATCGCGGACATCCAGCGTGACCGGGCCGCCATCCAGCGTAGTGAACACACCGCCGGCTTCGCGCACGATGACGACCAGCGCGGCGATGTCGAGGATATTGAGGTCGGATTCGATGACCAGGTCGATCGAGCCCTGGGCGAGCAGGTGGTAGTGGAGGAAATCGCCATAGCCGCGGATGCGCCCGACGCGCCGGACCAGCTGGCCGAGCGCGGCCCAGCGCGCGGCATGACCGGCCATTGATTTGAGGTTCCCGGTGGAAACGGCAGCCATCGGGCCGAAATCAGTCGCTCCGGAGACGCGCACCGGCCTGCCCTCGCTTGCGGACCTGCCGAGGAAGGCGCCACTGCCGCGCACGGCCCAGGCGCGCTCGCCATATTCACCGGCAGCGGATACGCCGAGCACGAGTTCGCCCGCGTGCATCAGCGCGATCTGCGTCGAGAACATCGGATAGCCGCGCACGAAGGCCTTGGTGCCGTCGATCGGATCGATCAGCCAGAGGAATTCGCTGTCCCCTTCGCGACCGTGCTCCTCGCCGAGGAAGGCGTGGCCGGGGAACGCCGCGCGCAGCACGTCCTTGATCGCGGTCTCCGCCTCGCGATCGGCTTCGGTGACCGGCGTCGCGTCGGCCTTGGCGTCGACCGAGAAGTCGCGCGCGTGGTAGCGCGCGTGGATGCCGCGATGTGCGGCATCGGCGGCCGCATGCGCCGCGGCCAGTGCCTGCTCGAGGAATCCGGCGGAGATCTGCATGCTCAGAACAGCTTGAACAGCTGGCCGTTGATCAGCAGATGCGAGGATCCGTCGGCTTGCGGCTGGCCGACGTAGCGCAGCGCTTCCTGCACGCGCGGGTCATCGTTGCGCGCGGCGAGGAACGCCTCGGCCTGGAATCCGGTGGCGGCGATGCTGAAGCTGCCGTTGACCTCGAGGTTGCCCTTGCCGTCATCGGCGATAGTGCCGCCGATGCTGCCGTCCGGCTTGGAGGCGAATTCGGCAATGATGTCCGAAAAGCGGGCCTCGGCCGAGCCGCTCACGCCGGCGTCGGTCCACCTCGCGTTGCCGCTGGCGTCGGCGAGCAGGCCGTTGAACAGGGTGATTTCCCTGAATGTCCCGGTCACCGTGCCGAGCAGTTTCAGCGAGGGCACGTCGAGCGCCGGCGAAAACAGCGTGGCCGGCACGCGGAAGCGCACGTCATGGGCGCGGATGCGGCCATCGGAATCGCGCTCGATCAGGCCCGAGGTATCGATATCGGCACCGCGGATGCGCAGATCGGCATGCACGCTGCGCATGAACAGCGGCGCCTTCTCGACGCGCCAGTCCAGTTCGCCGAGATCGCGTCCGAAAACGCTGACGCCATCGGCATGGCCATCCCAGACCGTGCCACGCACGCCGACCAGGGAAACGGGACCGAGCCTGGGCGCCAGGTAGCGGTAGGCGACATCGGCCGGCATGGTCCAGGCCACGACGCCGGCGACCACGGCAAGGACGGCAACAAGGACGAACAACCACTTGAGTATTTTCATTGCTGGATAGTGAGGGATTGAATGGTGTGCGGCGCGTGCGAAAAGGCACGGGCCACGAAAAGTCAGGGTACGTCGTCGAGCGTTACGCGGGCATTGACCAGTCCGGTCGCGTCGACCTGATCCGCGGAAAAGTCGGTGATCTGGACACCGTAGTCGCGCGCAAGGTTCTCGATCCAGGCGATCAGGGAGTCGAACGAGACGAATTCGAAGCTGGCGCGCACGCTGTGCGAGCCGATCGGCTCGAGCCGCTTGAGCACGCCTTCAAGCCCGGCGCCACGCGCGCTGACATCGGCCAGGGCCAGCAACGACTTGCCCTGGCGATCCGCGCGCGAACGCACGCCGGCATTGCGCAGGCGCTCGACCTCGGCCTCGGCGATGCGCACGTAGGCGAGGTCGCGGCGGGCATTGTCCAGTTGCTCGCTGAGCAGGGCACGCTGCATGGCCAAGGGATGCCAGATGAACGACCAGGCCAGGAAGACCGCGACGATGACCGCGCCGACCAGCAGCACGCGCCGGTCGCGCTCGCCGAGTTGCTTCCACCAGGCGGCGATCATGGTGCCTCCCCGCGGATGCGGATGCGGCCATCGACGCCGGTATCGGCGGGTACCGACGCGGTCACTTCCGCACTCAGCCCGGGAATCGCGGAAAACTGCTCGCGCATGCTGTCGAGGGTGGCGACATCCGGCGAACGCAGCCCGACTTCGAGGATGCCGTTGCGAAATTCGAGTCCGCGCACCTGTGTGCGCGTGGTCCGGCCCAGTACCGGCGCGATCTGCCCGAGCAGGCGCAACAATCCGCTGGATTCACTGCCGCCGCGCAGGCGCTCGAGGCGGTCACGCATGACGCTCTGCGGGGCGCGCGAGCGCTCGGCGGCGCCGAGATCGGGAAACGTCTTGAGCAGGCTGTCGGACATGGCGGCATCGAGGCGATCGACACTGCGCGAAAGCTGGCGGACTTCGAGCCCGCGATAGACGAAGGCCACGACCACGACGGCGGCCGCGAGTGCAGCGGCGCGCCGCCACCAGCGCGCTCCGCGCGCCTGCCGGTGGCCGGAAGCGAACTCCCCGCTCAACAGATTCACCGGCGGTGTACGCAGGTGGCGGGCGAGGAAAGCCAAGGGATCGTCGAGCCCGGAATCGTGGCTGCCGATGCGGCCTTCAAGGTGCAGCGGCTCTGCCGGGCCGAATTCATGCACGTCGAGGACGCGATCGATGCCGGCGGCGCGGACCTGGGCCAGCCACGCCGGAAAGTCCTCGCTCGCGCAGGCCATCGCCGACCACGCGTTCAGCCGGGCCACCACGCGGCCCTTCTCGACCAGCGCGGTGGCGCTGTCCGGGCCGACCGGCAGGGCCATCGATTCGGGCAAGAGCACATCGGGCCGGATGCCGGCGGATGCCAGCTGAGCGAGCCAGGCGCGCATCTGCGCCTTGGCGACCACGGCAACGCCGACCTGGTCGTCGCTGCCGCTGTGGACGGAAAAGTGCTGGTCCTCTACGGACCCGAGCAACTGGTCCTCCACGGCAAACGGCACGGCCTGCTGCAGCTGGGCGCTGTTGCGTGCGTTGATGCGGGTCTCGACGAGCAGGACCTGTTCGGCCGGCACCAGCACCACCACTTCGCTTTGCGCGCCGACAGCCGAGGCCGGCGGGACTCCGTGCTGGCTCGACGAAAGCATTCGGCCGTCCGCCGATTGCCGCAGCCAGGTCATGTTGCCGGTGCGGTCGAGGCGAAGCAGGAGTCGGTCAGGCATGCGCAATATCCTTGATAACCGGGCGATTGTACGAGATGCGCGCCTTGCGCCGGAAATCCGCCTCGCCAGCGGGTCCGGCCCTGCTTGCCCGCCTGGCGGATGAGGAGGTCGACTGGCTCACAACAGGGTCGCGCGGGCGCGCGCATGATAAAGTCCCGCCCCGCACGGCGCATGCCTCCGCTTCCTACTGTATCCCATGGTTTTAGACGCTTTTTTCCTGAACAGACGCCTGCCCCTCGTTGCGCTTTGCAGCGTCCTCGGGCTGTGCGTGGCAGCCCCCGGGCTTGCCCAGGCGGCTGACGCGGCGGTCAATCCGGCAACCGCCAAGGCGCTTCCCCGCCAGGCGGCACGCGCGGCCTACGTACCGAAATCGAGCATCGTCTGGCGCGGCGATATCGTGTCTGCCCGCGGCTTCACCAACGACCTGGTCGATGCCTTTGGCAAGGAACAGCAGGGCAAGTTGACCGTGCAGCCGTTCAGCACGATTTCCGGCATCGACGCCGTGATCGATGGCAGCGCCGATATCGCCGGCAGCGCGCGCGCCATGCACGAAAAGCGCGAAACGGAACGCCAGCTGATCTTCCAGCCCGTCGCGCTCGATGCCATCGTGCCGGTCACCCATCCGCGCAATCCGGTCGGCAACATCACGCTCGCGCAACTGCGCCAGATCTACCTCGGCCGCATAGGCAACTGGAAGGATGTCGGCGGCGCCGATGCGCCCATCAACCTGTACTCGATCGCTGCGCCGCTGGACGGCGTGGAGTTCAGCTTCCGCCGGCTGCTTTATCGACACGGCGACCAGCGCATCGCCGCGCCGCGTCTGTACCTTAATACCGGCAAACTCGAGGAAGCGATCGCGATCGATCCGAACGGCCTGGGCCTGACCGCATTGTCGAGTGCGTACGCCAACAAGGGCATGAAGATGCTCAGTGTCGAGGGCATCGCGGCGACCACGCAAAGCATTGCCGATGGCAGCTATCCGCTGTTCAACACGCTCTACATCGTGCAGCGCGAGGACGCCACCAATCGCGCGGCCATCGACGATTTCGTGCGCTTCCTCGGTTCGCCGAGCGCCCTGCAGGTCATGCGCCGCCACCAGCTGGTGCCGTGGTCGGAAGCCGGCGACGTCTACAGCCGCGATGGCGCGCGCCTGGCCGTCATCGATGCGGCCATCCTCGAGGTCACGCCTGCCGATGTCGCGGCCATGCCGCGCGCCCGCGAAGTGCCGCCGCCGATGTCGGCGCCGCGCGCCACCCTCGAATCGAGCATCGCGATCGCGCCTGCCTCGGAGACGACGCAGAAGGCCCGTGAGAACCTGTCGCGCGTGGAAGGGAAAAAGAGCGACAGCGACGCCAAGGCCGCACCTGCATCCAAGTCCGACTGAGCGAAAGCGGGTCGGCATGGACATCCGCGCGATTTCCCTGGACCTCGACGACACCCTGTGGCCGATCGGCCCGGTCATCGAGCGCGTCGAGCGAAGCGTCGACCACTGGCTGCGCACGAACTGCCCCGAGGTCGCCGCGGCATGGCCGGTCGAGGCCCTGCGCACCCTGCGCGACCAGGTCGCCGGCGAACACCCGGAACTGGCCCATGACTTCGCGGCGCAGCGCCGCCTGACCCTGCGTCGCGCATTCGCGCCGTTCAACATGGGCGAGGACTGGGTCGAGCGGACCTTCGAGGTCTACGTGCGCGTGCGCAACGAGGTCGAATGCTACGCCGACACCACCGCGGCGCTCGAGGCGATGGCCGCGCGCGTCCCGCTGATCAGCATTTCCAATGGCACCGCCGATCTCGACCGGATTGGCCTGCATGGGCATTTCCGCTTCAGCCTGTGTGCCGGCGAAGTCGGCGTGGCCAAGCCGCACGCAAGCATCTTCCTGCACGCCTGCGAGCGCCTCGGCGTCGACCCGCAGCATGTCCTGCATGTCGGCGACGATCCGCTCGCCGATGTGATCGGCGCGCGCGAAGCGGGACTGCGAACCGCCTGGCTGAACCGCAATGGAGCGACCTGGTCGCACGAAGCGGCCCCCGATATGGTCATCAACGATCTCACCGCGCTGGCGGACTGGCTTGCCGCGCACACCGCCACCCGCGAGAATCCCTGCCCATGAATTCCACTCCGTTCGACGCCTGGGTCCGACCCGGCGAAAGCGTCCAGGCGACTCCACTGGTCCTCGTCGGCAGCAGCGAGTTCGAAGCCGTCCTCGGCCCGTTCGGCGATGACATCCGCCGCCTCTGTGCCGCCAATGACTTCCACGGCGAAAGCGGCCGCTTCCTTGGCATTCCGTCGGACAGCGGCGAGGGTTCGGTCATGTTCGCCGGCTGCAATGGCCGTGACGGCCTGTTCGCACTGGCCTCGCTGCCGGTCCGCCTGCCACCCGGGAACTACGCGATCGATCCGCGTGGCATGACGCTGGACCCGCACCAGGTCGCGCTGGGTTGGGCGCTCGGCGCCTACCGCTATTCGCGCTACCGCAAGCCGGCCCGCGCCGTGGCGCGACTGGTGGTCGAAGATGATGTCCGGGAGCGCGTGAAGAGCCTGGCCGAGGCGGCCTACCTGACGCGCGACCTGATCAACGCACCGACCCAGGACATGGGCCCGGCCGATCTCGCCGCCGCGGTCCGCGACCTGGCCGGGCGACACGGCGGCGAGTACCGCGAATGGATCGGCGACGAACTGATCGAAGGCAATTTCCCGACCATCCACGCGGTCGGGCGCGCCGCGGCGGAAGACCGCGCTCCGCGACTGGCCATGCTTTCGCACGGGCCGGCCGATGCCCCGCATCTCGTGCTGGTCGGCAAGGGCGTGTGTTTCGATACCGGCGGCCTGGACCTCGAGACCGCCGACGGCATGCGCTGGATGAAGAAGGACATGGGCGGCGCCGCCCCCGCCATCCTCACGCGCGCCAAGCTCAGCGTCGAAATCGACAACACCGATGCGGAGGGTCGCCTCGTGCTGTGCGACGCGCTGGCCTATGCCGGCGAACTCAAGCCCGACCTGATCCTCGATTTCGCGACCTTGACCGGCGCCGCGCGCATCGCCCTCGGCGCCGACCTGCCCGCCCTGTTCTGCAACCGCGATGACATCGCCGACGGCCTGCTCGCGGCCGGCACCAGGACCCAGGATCCGCTCTGGCGCATGCCGCTATGGCGGCCCTACATCACGATGCTCGATTCGTACATCGCCGACCTCGCCAATTCAGGCTCGTCGCGCCACGCCGGCGCCATCAGTGCCGCGCTGTTCCTCGAGCGCTTCGTGCCCGAAGCCACGGCCTGGTGCCACCTGGATGTCTATTCCTGGAACGATTCCGAACGCCCGGGACGCCCGCGCGGCGGCGAGGCACAGGGCCTGCGCGCCTACCTGGAATTCCTCAGGCAGCGTTATGGCGCTGCGGGCGGGAATGGGGAATAGGGAATAGGGAATGGGGACGCGCGAATCGCAGCTTTCGCGCATTCCCGACAATCACAGCTGACCATTCCACCCTTGCTTGCTGCAGGTGCGGACCCATGACCCGCACCTACGAATTCCAGTAACCGTACTTCCGATTCCCGATTCCCTATTCCCCATTCCCGAACAGATCAATCCACGTTCGCGGCCGACTCGTGCGGCAGGATGCGGGCGGCGAGCTTGGTGTCGCTGCGGATCAGGTCGATCTCGTCGGAGAGCACCTGGGCCGCTTCGTTTAGGACGATATCGGGACGCGCCTTGCGCTTCTCCTCGCGCGCCAGGTCCTTGGCGATGCTGCGTTCGTCGGGCTGCAGGCCATCGTCTTCCAGGGTCACTACCGGCGCGGCGGCGACGACATCCTGGGTGCCATCCATGGGCGGCTTGCCGCTGTCCTTGAGGGTGTCGGCACGCGTCTTCGCGGCCGGATCCTGCTTCGGGAACGCATCGCCGGCCAGCGCCTCGCGGGCCTTGCGCCTGGCTTCCTGCTCGTCACGCTCCTTGATGCGCACCTGCTCGTTGAGTGAAATCGTCTTCTCGGCGCGGATGCGCTTCGCATCGGCGATCTCCTCCACGAAGTTTTTCCACTCCGGATCCTTGGCGGTTCGCGCTTCGTGGCGCGCAACCAGCATCGGGATGACGGGCTTGAGGTCGGCGACAGGCTTGTAGTCGGCCTTGCTGATCGAGGTCCACGGCAAGGCGTTGTCGTAGCTCGACTCGCCGAACTCGTCGCTGGCGACGGTCAGCGGGAAACTGATCTCGGGCGTCACGCCGCGCAGCTGCGTGGAACCGCCGTTGATGCGGAAGAACTGCTGCACGGTCATCTTCAGATCGCCGTAGGTCGGCTTCTCGTTGCGCGCCATGTCATCCATGTTGAGCAGGTTCTGCACCGTGCCCTTGCCGAAGGTAGGCTCGCCGATGATGACGCCGCGCCCGTAGTCCTGGATGGCTGCCGCAAAGATCTCGGAAGCAGAAGCCGAGGCGCGATTGACCAGCACGGCCAGAGGACCGGTCCAGGCCGCGCCGGCGCGGCGGTCGCTCTTTTCCTCGACGCGGCCGCTGGCATCGCGGATCTGCACGACCGGGCCCTTGTCGATGAACAGGCCGGTCAGGTCAGTCGCCTCGTCGAGCGAGCCGCCGCCGTTGTTGCGCAGGTCGACGATGACGCCGTCGACCTTCTCGCTGCGCAGCTCGCCGAGCAGGCGTTCGACATCGCGCGTGGCGCTCTTGTAGTTTTCGTCGCCGCGGCGGCGTGCATCGAAATCCTGGTAGAAGGTCGGCAGGGTGATCACGCCGACCCGCCGCGTGGCATCGCCGTGCTTGACGTCGATGATCGACTTCTTCGCCGCCTGCTCCTCGACGCTGACCTTGTTGCGGGTCAGGGTCAGCATTTCGTGCTTGCCGTCCGGGCCGGCCGCTTCGGGCAGGACCTCGAGGCGCACCACGGTTCCCTTGGCGCCGCGGATCTTGTCGACGACGTCATCGAGGCGCCAGCCGATCACGTCCACGATCGGCCCATTGGCGCCCTGGCCGACGCCGAGGATACGGTCGCCGGGACTGAGCTTGCCGGACAGGGCAGCCGGCCCGCCGGGAATGATTTCGCGGATCGCCGTGTATTCGTCGAGGCGCTGCAGGACCGCGCCGATGCCTTCCAGCGACAGGCGCATGGCGATGTCGAAATTCTCGGAGGCGCGCGGGCTCAGATAGTTGGTATGCGGCTCGATCGCCGTCGCATAGGCGTTCATGAAGGTCTGGAAGACATCCTCGCTGTTCAGCTGGCGGACGCGATCCATGTAGTTCGTATAGCGCTTGTCGAGCGTTTCGCGGATGTCCTTCGGCGCCTTGTTGGCGAGCTTCAGGCGCAGCCAGTCGTTCTTGACGCGCTTGCGCCAGAGGTCGTCCAGCTCGGCGCTGTCCTTGGCCCAGGGCGCCTTGGCGCGATCGTACTGGTAGCTTTCGTCCTTGCTGAAATCGAACGGCTTGGCCAGCAGCTCGCGCGAATAGGCGAGACGCTCGGCAACACGCTTCTGGTAGACCGAGAAAATGGCGAAGGGCGCGGACAGGTCGCGCTCGAAGATGGCATCGTCGAGCTTGTCGCGCGCGTTGCTGAAGGCGTCGATATCGGCCTGGGTGAAGAACAGGTGGTCGCCATCGAGGCTGTCGAGGAAGCCGTCGAAGATCTTTTCCGACATGGCGTCGTCGAGCGGCACCGGCTTGTAATGGAACCGGGACAGGAAGCGCATGGCCCAGATCGCAGCGTCGGCCTGGTCTGCCGTCGGCTTGAGGACCAGCGGCGCTGCGGCATCGGCTACCGGCTTGGCCACTGCGATGCCGCATGCCGCCAGCAACATGAAAATCAGGGAAATGCGACGCATGCAACTCTCCATCAATGCTCGGTGACGCCAGTCTGTGGATACTCAGGCAACTTCGACGAAACCAGCGGCATGCGCCATTTCGTCCGCGTGGTAGGACGAACGCACCATCGGCCCCGACGCAACATGTTCGAAACCGAGGGACATGCCGTATTCCTCGAGTGCCTTGAACTCTTCCGGCGACCAGTAACGCAGCACGGGATGGTGGTGGGCCGTGGGCTGCAGATACTGGCCGATCGTTACCATATCGACCGCATGTTCACGCAAATCGTTCAACGTGGCGTGGACCTGGTCGAGCGTTTCGCCCAGCCCGAGCATGATGCCGGACTTGGTCGGAATGCGCGGATGCTGTTCCTTGAAGCGCCTGAGCAGCTGCAGCGACCAGGCATAGTCGGCACCCGGGCGAACTTCGCGGTAGAGATCGGGCACCGTCTCGATATTGTGGTTGAACACGTCGGGCGGATGGGATGCCAGCAGTTCCAGGGCACGATCCATGCGGCCCTTGCCGCGGAAATCCGGGGTCAGGATCTCGATGCGGATGTCGGGATTCTCGAAGCGCACGGCGCGGATGCAGGCGGCGAAATGCCCGGCCCCGCCGTCGCGCAGGTCGTCGCGGTCGACCGAGGTGATCACCACGTAGCGCAGGCGCATGTCTCGGATGGTGCCGGCCAGCTTGGCCGGTTCCAGCGGATCAGGCGCCTTGGGCCGGCCATGCGCGACATCACAGAACGAACAACGGCGCGTGCACACCTCGCCTAGGATCATGAAGGTGGCCGTACCCTTGCTGAAGCATTCGTGGATATTCGGGCACGATGCTTCTTCGCAGACGGTGACCAGGCTGTTTTCGCGAAGTTTCGCCTTCAGCTGGGCGACCGCATTGCCGGGCGGGATGCGCACGCGGATCCAGGCCGGCTTGCGCAATTGCGGCGCGTCGGCGAATCCGGCGCGATTGCGCGCGATCTTGTCGCCGCCGAGCTGCTTTTCGCCGACGACGGCAAGTGGAATGGTCTTGATCGATTCGTTCATGCGACACGACTGGCCGCATCGGCGGCGGCGGAAGACGGAAGTTCCGCAGCGGCTGGCTGCGGCGTGAAACCGAACTGCCGGGACAATTCGAGAACAAGCACATCCTCGACCGCTGCCAGCGACCCCGGACCGCCCAAGTCTAGCACCTGGGTCACCTGCAAGCCCTGATAACCACAGGGATTGATGCGCCGGAACGGCTCCAGGTCCATGGCCACGTTCAGGGCCAGGCCATGGAAGGAGCAGCCGCGGCGAACGCGCAGGCCGAGCGCACCGACCTTGGCATCGGCCACGTAGACGCCGGGCGCGCCCGGGCGACGCACGGCCACGATGTTCCAGTGTTCGAGGGTGTCGATGATGGCCTGCTCGATGCGCTCGACCAGTTCGCGCACGCCGATGCCGAGGCGGCGCAGGTCGAGCAGCGGATAGCCGACGATCTGGCCGGGCCCGTGGTAGGTCACCTGGCCGCCACGCTCGACCTTGAGCACGGGGATGTCGCCGGCCGCCAGCACGTGCTCCGGCTTGCCGGCCTGGCCCAGCGTGAATACCGGGTCGTGCTCGAGCAGCCAGAGCTCGTCAGGCGTGGTTTCGTCGCGCCCGTTGGTGAAATCGCGCATGCCCTGCAGCACCGGCTCATAGGGCTGGCGACCGAAACGGCGGACGAGCAAACAGGAGGTCATGAGGGCGATATGGGAACGACAACAAGGGAAGCAAGCGCCATGGTGACGCGAATCCGGCCCGATTTCACCCGTGCATGCGTCCGCCAACAGGCTTGGCGGACACTATCTACAGGGTCCAGCGAATGCCAAGGTCGGCGCGCAGGGCCGCGTGCGCGGCGTCGTAGGATTCCCGGTCCGGGCAGGTAAAGGTGACCGACACCGAATGATAATTGCCTTCGCGCGACGGGCGGGAGCGCATGCTGCCGGCGATCACGCCAAGCCCGAGCCCCTTGAGGATCTCGGGAACGCGCTGCTCGAGGTCGGCATCTGCGCGGCCGAGGGCGGTGATCTCGAAAGCGCCGGGAAACTGGAAGCCCTGGTCGGGGCGCTCCGGCTGGATATCGTCGAGATCGCGCATCACTGGCCGCCTGGCACGCTCGTCTGCGACGTTTCGCTGTCGCCCTTGAACCAGAGCATCACGCCATCGCCCATGCGCTTGAAGAAGCCGCCCTCCGGCGCATCGGCAAGCACGGTGATCGGTCGCTCCAGCAAGGCCTTGCCGTCCAGCTCGACCTTGAGGCTGCCAACCTTCTGCCCTTTCTGCAACGGCGCGATGAGATGCGCGGGCAGGTCCATGCTGGCCTTGAGGTCCGCATAGCGGCCGCGTGGCAGGGTCACCAGGACGTCCTCGGACACGCCAAGGGCGACGGTAGGCGCCTCGCCCTTCCAGAGTTCCGGCGTCGCCAGCGGCTTGCTGGCATCGTAGAGCTTGTGGGTCTCGAAGAAACGGAAGCCGTAGCTGAGCAGTTCCTGGTTGGCATCGGCCCGCGACTTTTCGCTTTCCGCCCCCATCACCACGGCAATCAGGCGCTGGTCGCCGCGCTTGGCCGAGGTCGCAAGGCAGTAGCCGGCGTTGCTGGTATGGCCGGTCTTGATGCCGTCGACCGACGAATCACGCCAGAGCAGCGGGTTGCGGTTGTGCTGCTTGATGCCGTTCCACTCGAATTCCTTGATCTTGTAGATATCGTACTCGGCCGGATAGTCGCGGATCAGGGCGCGCGACAGCAGCGCGACATCGCGCGCCGTGGTGTAGTGGTTTTCATTGGGCAGTCCGCTGGCATCGACGTAATGGGTACCGGTCATGCCAAGCCGCTCCGCATACTGGTTCATGAGGTCGGCGAACAGGGCTTCGGAGCCCGCCGCATGCTCGGCCAGCGCGATCGCGGCATCGTTGCCGGACTGGATGATCATGCCGTAGAGCAGTTCCTTGAGCGGGACCTGGCTGTTCAGTTCGAGGAAGCTGGTCGAGCCATCGGTGCCGGCACCGCCCGATCGCCACGCGTTCTCGCTGATCGTGACCGGATCCTCGAGATGGATCTTGCCGTGCTCCAACTCGGCCGAGACCACGTAGGAGGTCATGATCTTGGTGATCGAAGCGGGTTCGACGCGCAGGTCGGCATTGCCATCGAGCAGGACCTGGCCGGTGGCGTAATCCATCAGCACCCAGCTCTTTGCCGCAAGGGTCGGCGGCGGCGGCGTGGGCGCTGCAGCCACGGTCGGGGCTGCAGGCTTCGGTGCAGGCTGCGGCAAGCTCGGCGTCTGCGCGCTGGAAACGGAGGCGCACAGGAGGGCGCCGACAAGAGTGGAGGATGACAACAACTTCATGGGCAAAGCGGATTCCTCAGGAAAAAGTGACATGACGCCGGTTCGCGGTCGTCGGCAATCGGGCATTGTCGCCCTTTCATTCGTCGATCGCCACGCGGGGCGTGCCCAGGCCGAGTCGCTCGATGCGCGCCACCAGTGCATCGGCGGCCTCGACAGTCGGCAACGGCCCCAGCCGGACGCGATGGATTTCACGCTCATTGATGCGTGTGGTCACAATAGTGACCGTGCCGAGCCCGGCTCGTTCAATTTTTTCGACAAGCCGTTGCGCATTGGCGCGATCGGCGAATGCGCCAAGTTGCAGGAAGATATGCGGATCCGCAGCCGACGCAGGCTTGGCAACGCCGGCAGCCGGGGCGTCGGCGGGGTGCTCGGGATCGAGCAGGCGAACCTCGACCAGCCCGGTTCCCTTCGGCCAAACGCCGATGCGCACCGCCGCCGCATAGGACAGGTCGATCAGGCGGTTCTCGTGGAACGGGCCGCGGTCATTGACCCGTACGACCACGCTCTTGCCGTTGTCGAGATTGGTCACCCGGACGTAGCTCGGCAGCGGCAATGTCTTGTGCGCGGCGCTGAACTGGTACATGTCGTAGGGCTCCAGGCTCGAGGTCATGTAGCCATGGAACTTGTTGCCATACCAGGACGCGATGCCACGCTCGACATACCCGTGCGAGTCGCTCATCACGGTGTAGGTCTTGCCGAGCACGCTGTAGGGCGACTTGTTGCCGTAACGCGCGCGCGGTTCGACCCTGGGCACCGGTTCGCTCAAGGTGCTGACGTCGATCGCCGGCTTCTCGGGGCCACCATCCCTGGCGTCACGGTAGCGCTCGGATTGCGGCCGATCGGTTTCCGGCCGTTCGACCGGCGCGACCGGCGCTGGCCGCGCGGGCGCCTCGCGGGGCTTGCGCGACGCGCAGGCCGACAGCATCAGTGCAAGCACGACAAGGGCAAGCGTTGCCTTCACGGCGTGCTGCTGGCCACGCCACGGGCGATTTCGGTGGAGAGCTGCCAGACCGCCATCGAATACAGCGGACTGCGGTTGTAGCGCGAGATGACATAGAAATTGTGGAAGGTCAGCCAGTCCTCGGTGCCCTTGCTGCCATCGAGCCTGAGCAGGGTTGCCAGCTCGGTCGGCTCGACAGGCTGCGCCGGCACGTAACCCCAGGCCTGCAACTGCTCGACCGGATAGACAGGATCGAGCCCGCTCGGGCTGATCGACCGCGCGTTGGGTGCCGTGTTCGACGCTACCGCCACCAGGCCGCCCTTTTGCCAGCCGTGCACGGCGAAATAGTTGGCCACGCTGCCGATGATGTCGGGCAGGGAATTCCAGAGATCGATGCGCCCGTCGCCGTCGTAGTCGCGGGCGAAATTGGCCACGCTGGTCGGTATGAACTGGCCCCAGCCCATGGCGCCGGCATAGGAGCCCACCAGTTCGTCGATCGGGTAGGCCATGTGCGAATCGCCGAGCAGGAACAATTGGCGCAGCTCGCCGCGGAAGAATTTCGCGCGCGGCGGATAATGGAAAGCCAGGGTGACCAGCGCGTCGAGCACCCGGTAACTGCCGTAGTTGCGCCCGTAACTGGTTTCCACGCCGATGATCGCGACGATGATCTCCGGCGCCACGCCGAATTCGTTGCCGGCGCGCTCGATGAGTTCACGGTTGGCCTTGTAGAACGCGATGCCGTCGTCACGCCGCTTGGCGGTGAGGAAGATCGGCCGATAGTCTTTCCAGGGCTTGGCTTCGGCCGGCCGCGACATGGCATCGAGAATGCCCTGCTGCACCTTGGCCTTGCCCAGCGTGGCCAGCACGTCCGATTCGGCAAGGCCTGCGTCGCGGTTCAGTTCACGAGCGAATTCGAGGAAATCGGGATCGATATCCGTGCTCGCCGCAGCGACGGCCCTGGGAGGTTTTGCGCTGGCCGCGCCCACACAACCGGTGATCATGAACCCGCTCGCCAGGACGATACCGGCGAGAATCCAGTGCGCGTATTTCAAGTTCGACCAACCTGGCTGACAGAGGCAATTACTGTATCGCGTAGTACGCTCATCCTGCCACTCGCCTGCGTTGCGCGTGGATCGACATGAGCACGCCGAATCCGGCAAGCAGCGAGACCGCGGACGTCCCGCCATAGCTGATCAGGGGCAACGGTACGCCAACCACGGGCAGGATTCCGGTAATCATGCCGCCGTTGACCATGACGTAGACGAAGAAGGACATGCTGATCGCACCAGCCAGTAGGCGCGAGTAGGTGTCCTTCGCATTGGCGGCTATCCACAAACTGCGTCCGATGATGAAGACGTACAGCAGCAGCAGCAGGGAGACCCCGATCAGGCCCCATTCCTCGGCGAATACCGAGAATATGAAGTCCGTGGTGTGCTCGGGCAGGAATTCGAGCCTCGACTGCGTGCCGTTGTGCCAGCCCTTGCCCCACATGCCGCCCGAACCGACCGCGATCTTCGACTGGATGATGTGCCAACCCAGTCCCAGCGGATCGGATTCGGGATCCAGCAGCATGCGCACGCGGTTGCGCTGGTATTCGTGCATGAAATGCCAGGCCAGCGGCATGGCCGCGGCCACGCTGCCGATGATCAGGCCGATTCGCCACCAGGCGAGGCCGGAAAGAAATACCGCGAACAGGCCGCTGGCAACGATCAGCAAGGCCGTGCCGAGATCGGGTTGCTTGGCAATCAGGGCCGCCGGTATCGCGATCAGGATCGACACGACGGCGAGCGTGGACCAGGTGGGCGGCAGGGGTCGCTGGTTGAGGTACCAGGCGACCATCATCGGCATGGTCAACTTGAGCAGTTCGGAGGGCTGGAAGCGGACCAGGCGAAGGTCGAGCCAGCGATTCGCACCGCGCCCCTCGCCAAGCAGGGCCACCAACACGAGCAGGACGACGCTCGCCGCGAACAGCCAGGGCGTCCAGTTGCGCAGGCTGGTCGGCGGAACCCTCGAGATCAGGGCCATGAGCAGGCCACCGAGCAGCAGGCGGGCACCCTGCGCGATGGCCTGGTCGCGATCGAGGTCGCTCGCGCTGTATTGGGTGACGAGCCCGATCAATGCGAGCAACAGCAGGGACCCGGCCAGCGGCAGGTCGAATCGTGGG
>DAIMYT010000046.1:19038-23630 GCA_036734345.1 Dokdonella sp.
CGGATCAGTGGCCGCGTTGCCCGGAGGCTCCTGGCCGAGCAGCCAGGCGTCCATCCGCTTGCGCCCGACGGGCGCCGCGTCGCGCCCGCCGCCGCGCCCCGCTTCGAGCGCGACGATCACGGCAATGCGCGGATCCTCTGCCGGCGTGAACGCCTCGAACAGGACCTGATGGCGCTCCTCGGCGACCTGGGAAATGTGCTGCCAGACCTCGTTGGTGCGCGAAAAGCGCTCGGCGGTGCCGCTCTTGCCGGCAATCACGTAAGGGAAGCCATTGCCCATCGTGCGTGCCGTGCCGGTGGGGCCGTTGACGACCGCGATCATGCCTTCGCGCACGGCATCCCAGTTTGCCGGATTGCGAAAATACGGCTTGCCCCCCCCCTCGACCGGATCGTCGCCAATACCCTTCTGCGTGGCGTACAGGAGGTGCGGTCGCCGCGACACGCCGCCGGCGGCGAGCATGGCGACCCCGTGCGCCAGTTGCACCGGCGTGACCACCCAGAATCCCTGGCCGATGCCGGCGATGACCGTCTCGCCCGGATACCAGGCCAGGTTGAAGCGCCCGCGCTTCCAGTCGCGCGAAGGCAGGACGCCACTGGATTCCCCGACCAGATCGATGCCGGTCGGCTCACCGAAGCCGAATTTCGCCATCTGTTCGGTGAGCTTGTCGATGCCCATGTCCAGGGCCAGCCCGTAGTAGTAGGTGTTCACCGACTGCGCCAGCGATTGCACTAGGTCGACGCGGCCATGGCCGCCGGCACGCACATCGCGGTAGCCGCGCTTCTGGCCGGGAATGAAGAATTCGCCGGTGGAGAGCACGGTGTCGGATGGCCGGCGCAGGCCCAGTTCGAGCCCCGCCGAAGCCAGGAACGGCTTGATCGTCGATCCCGGCACGTAACTGCCACGCAGTGCGCGATCGAGCAGCGGCTTGTTGGGATCGGCGAGCAGGGCCTTGTAGTCCGCCTTGCTGATGCCGTTGACGAACAGGTTCGGATCGAAGCTCGGCACGCTGATCATGGCCAGCACCTGGCCGTTGCGCGGATCGATCGCCACGGCGGCACCCGGCCTGTCGGCGAATGCTTCCTCGCCCGCTTCCTGGACTCGCGAGTCTATCGACAGGTAGAGATTCTGGCCCGGCGTCGGCGCGACCCGCTCGAGCACGCGCAGGGGCCGGCGGTCCGCGTTGACCTCGACCAGTTCGTAGCCGGGCTCGCCATGCAGCAGCTCCTCGTAGGAGCGCTCCACGCCGGTCTTGCCGGCATGCGTCGTGCCGGCATAACGCGAAGCGTCCAGGCGCTGGACGTCGGCGGCATCGATGCGCCCGACATAGCCGACCAGATGCCCGAATTCCTTGCCCTTCGGGTAATAGCGGGTCAGGTAGGGCACCACGTCGACACCGGGAAAGCGCCAGCGATTGACCGCAAACAGCGCGATGTCCTCGTCGGTCAGCTTCAGGCGCAATGGCACGCTTTGATAGGAACGCTTGCTCTTGACCAGGTCCTTGAAGCGATCGATATCGTCGTCGCTGATCCCGATCGTGTCGCGCAGGTCGTCCAGCAGCTTCGGCATGTCGTCGACCTGTTCCGGTATCACTTCAAGCCGGAACGCCGCGATGTTCTCGGCCAGCAGTTCGCCGTTGCGGTCGTAGATCAGGCCGCGGGCCGGGGCCAACGGGCGGGTCAGGATGCGGTTGGCGTCCGACCGCGCCTGGAACTCGTCGTGGCGGACCACCTGCAGGAACCAGAACCTCACGACCAGGATGGCGAGGGCGATTACGATCAGGAAAAATCCGACCAGCGCCCTGCGCACGAACAGCGCGGCTTCCTGGCGCGTGTCCTTGATCGGGCGGTATTTCATGACTCCTGTGCACGCACGCGCGCTCGCAGGTCATCGAGCAGCAGGAATACGAATGGCCAGGCCAGCATGCCGACCAGCGGCGCCACCCAGAAGCCGACGGCTGGAATCGGATCGCCTGAAAAGCCGCGAATCATCATCACGACGATCCGGTCGTTGAGCAGCAGGCCGAGCACCGCCAGCGTCTGCTGGCCCATCGGGAAGAATCGCAGGCGGGAGCGGAAGCGCAAGACGATGAAGGCGAGGATGATCAGGCGCAAGGCCTGCTCGCCGAGCAGCTGGCCGGCGAGGATGTCGCCGGCCAGCCCGAGTACGAAGGCGAAGCCAAGACCGACCCGATCCGGCGCCTCGATCGCCCAGTAGATCAGCACGAGCGCAATCCAGTACGGCTTGAACGGCAGGGCAGCCTGCGGCAGCGGCGCCAGCTGCAAGAGGAAGGCGAGCAGGAAGCTGCACGAGAAGATCAGCAATTGGGCGCGACGGCGGTTCACTGTCGGGGAACCCCGTCGGTGCGCGTTGCCGCTGCCGGTGAATCCGCTCGCTGCGCATCGTCGGGCGGCGGCGCGGGCGGCCCCATTGGCTGCGGAAGATCCTGCAACAGCAGGACCTCGCCGCTTCGGGCAAGGGCTGCCGCGGGTCTCGCGATCGCGGCAGCGAACATGCCGCTTTCGTCGTTGCTGATCTCGAGGATCTCGCCGACCGGAAAACCGGCCGGGAAACGTCCGCCGAGGCCTGAGGTCACCAGGGCATCGCCGACCTTGATGTCGGCGCTGATCGGAATGTTCGGCAGCTGCAAGCGGTCGATCGATCCGGTGCCGTAGCAGATGGTGCGCAATCCAGTGCGCTCGATCATGACCGGGATCGCATGGGTAGGATCGGTGATGAGCATGGCCACCGAAGTATTCGGAAGGACCTCGACAATCTGGCCCATGACACCCTGCGCATCGAGCACGGGCTGGCCCACCGTGATCGACTGCGCCCTCCCCGCGTCGAGCACGATTCGATGCCGGAACGGATCGAGGTCGATGTCGATGAGGCGCGCCAGTTGTACGCCGAGGCCGAGCTCCTTCTGGACGTCCAGAAGCTTCTTCAGGCGTTCGTTCTGCGCGGACAGGGCCGACATGCGGTTGAGGCGGACCTGGGCGAGGAGCAATGCCTCGCGAAGGTTGCGGTTCTCGTCGACCAACTGGCTCTGGGTGGCGATCGCCAGGCGTCCGGCGCGGGCCACGTCCGATGGAAGCGCGGCAACCCGGTAGACCGGCTCCACGACCGCGCTTGCAAGCACGCGCATGCGCTCCAGATAGGCTCCACGGTGGTCGATGACCATCACGATCATGGCCAGCGTCAGGTAGGCGATCAGGCGCGCCGTGCTGACCGCGCCTTCGGCAAACAGGGAGACCTTGTCAGTACTTGCCAGCGGCATGCGCGGAAATCACATGCATTCACTCGGATGCAAAAAAGCCACCGCCGTGCTGATCGACGAGTTCGAGTGCGCGTCCACCGCCGCGCGCAACACAGGTCAGCGGCTCATCGGCCACGTGCACGTGCAGCCCAGTTTCCTCGGAAAGCAGACGATCGATGTCGCGCAACAGGGCGCCGCCACCGGTCAGCACGATGCCGCGCTCGGCCACGTCCGAACACAGTTCCGGCGGCGTCTGTTCGAGCGCGCTGCGTACCGCGCTGACGATGCCGGACAGCGGTTCATGCAACGCCTCGAGGATCTCGTTCGAGTTGACCGTGAACATGCGCGGCACGCCCTCGGCGAGGTTGCGGCCGGATACCTCGATTTCCTTCACGTCCGACTGCGGAAAGGCGCAGCCGACCTCCATCTTGATGCGCTCGGCGGTCGCCTCGCCAATAAGGGTGCCGTGGTTGCGCCGGACATAGTTGATGATCGCCTCGTCGAAACGATCGCCCCCGATGCGCACCGACTGCGAATAGACGATGCCATTGAGGGAGATGACGGCGACTTCCGAAGTACCACCGCCGATATCGAGCACCATCGAGCCACGCGCCTCGCCAACCGGAATACCGGCACCGATTGCCGCAGCCATCGGTTCTTCGACGAGGAATACGTCGCGGGCGCCCGCGCTCTCCGCAGATTCCTTGATCGCGCGTCGCTCGACCTGGGTCGAGCCACATGGCACGCAGACCAGTACGCGCGGACTCGGGCGGAACATGCGCGAGCGGTGTACCTTGCGAATGAACTGCTTGAGCATCTCCTCGGTCATCGAGAAGTCGGCGATCACGCCGTCCTTCAGGGGTCGCACGGTAACGATGTTGCCTGGCGTTCGACCGAGCATCTTCTTTGCGTCGGAACCTACCGCGGCGACGCTGCGCGGGCCACCCGGGCCCCGATCCTGGCGGATGGCGACCACCGACGGTTCGTTCAGGACGATGCCCTGTCCGCGAACGTAGATCAACGTATTGGCCGTGCCGAGATCAATCGACAGGTCGTTCGAGAAGAGTCCGCGCAAACCTTTGAACATGAGTTGTTTCGAGCCTGAAAGTGGAGCCGCAAAGAACGCGACAGTTTAGAGACGGCCATCAGCGCAGGCAAGCCAATTCGCCGTTAAGGAATGCTTATCGGCCGAGGGCCAATGCCGCCCCGGCACGAAAGTGGGACGGAGAAGCCGGTGCACTTTGGCCGGCCTAGGTGGCGCCCCTGACGCCCAAGCGCGCGGATGTGCGTGCGCCGCCCGGAAAACTCGGGCAAAATCGATCCTTTGTCCGCTGTTTTG
>DAIMYT010000046.1:23640-25029 GCA_036734345.1 Dokdonella sp.
CGGAGCGCTCGTTCCTGCCGCGGCGGCTTCAGGCTATTCAGGGGTTATCCGATGTCGGCACTGATCTGTGGTTCGCTCGCCTATGACACCATCATGGTTTTTCCGGACCAGTTCAAGAACCATATCCTGCCCGACAAGGTGCATATCCTGAACGTGTCGTTCCTCGTTCCGCGCATGCGCCGGGAGTTCGGCGGCTGTGCCGGCAATATCGCCTACAACCTCAAGCTGCTGGGCGGCGAACCGGTCCCGATGGCGACCGTCGGGCAGGATTTCGGCCCTTACCGCGAACACTTCGAGGAATGCGGCATCCGCCTGGACCAGGTGAAGGAACTGGGCGACCTTTTCACGCCCCAGGCCTTCATCACCACCGACCACGACAACAACCAGATCACGGCCTTTCATCCCGGCGCGATGATGCGTTCATATGAAAACCACGTCCGCGACGTACCCGATATCAAGTTCGGCATTGTCAGCCCGGATGGACGCGAGGGCATGCTACAGAACGCGACTGAATTCAGCGAAGCCGCGATTCCGTTCATCTTCGACCCGGGCCAGGCCATGCCGCTCTTCAATGGCGAGGAACTGCGCCATTTCATCGATCAGGCCGATTACGTCACCGTGAACGACTACGAATCGAGCATGCTGCAGGAACGTACCGGCTGGGACGAGGCCGAAATAGCCAGTCGCGTGAAGGCCTACATCACCACCTGCGGCCCCAAGGGCGCGAAGATCCATGCCGATGGCCAGACCCTGAATGTCCCGCCCGCGCACGAACGCCGCATCACCGATCCGACCGGCTGCGGCGATGCGTTTCGCGCCGGACTGATCCACGGGATCATGAAAGGCTACGACTGGATGACCATCGGCCGCATCGGCAACCTGATGGGCGCACTCAAGGTCGAACACCCGGGCACGCAGAACCAGCGCTTCGATTACCGCCAGTTCTCCGACCAGTTCCGCCAGCAATTTGGATACGCGCTCGAGTGATTGCCTGCTGGCGAGGTTCCCGCAATCTCGCCAGACACGATCGAGTCGACCAGAGCCCCGCATCCGTCGGGGCTTTTTCTTGCCTGTGCATTCGCCAGTTCGAGTCGGCGGCCACTGGAAGTCGCGGCCGCGCAGACAATTGTGGCCGGATAGTTCAGTCAAACCTGGCCTGTTGCAGTTCGCGCGGCTGCGCCGCTGGATGCAAGAGCTCAATAAAAACCCCACCTGCGGGTGCAGATGGGGTTTCGGATAAAGCGCTCAGCCTGACCTGTTGCCGTGCGCGCGGCGGCGCCGCTGGATGCAAGAGCTCAATAAAAAACCCCACCTGCGGGTGCAGATGGGGTTTCGGATAAAGCGCTCAAGCCTGACCTGTTGCAGTTCGCGCGGCTGCGCCGCTGGATG
>DAIMYT010000047.1:0-24868 GCA_036734345.1 Dokdonella sp.
GGCATGGCCCAGGATCGCGCGCCGCCCGCTCCGATGGTCGAGGTGGCGACGGCCGAGCTCGTGCCGATCGCACCACAGCGCTGGGTCCCCGGCAGCGTGGTCAGTCGCGATGACGCGCGTCTCGCCACCAGTGCGTCCGGCAGGCTCGAGTTCGTCGCCGAAGTCGGCACCCGGCTCAAGGCCGGGGAACTGGTCGCCCGGCTCGAAGATCGCGCCGCAAGACTTCACCTCGAGGACGCACGCAGCGAGGTGGCGCGCATCAAGGCGCAGCGCGAACTGGCCCAGCGCCAAAATGATCGCCTGCAAGCCCTTGCCGACAACAACAGCATCGCCGCCAACCAGCTCGACGAGGCGAAGGCGCAGGTCTCCCAGCTGGCCGCCCAGCAGCGCCAGGCCGAGGTGCGCGTGCATGCCGCCGAATATGAACTTCAACAGACCCGGGTGCTCGCGCCGTTCCCCGGCATTGTCACCGAGCGGCTGGCCCAGCGTGGCGAGTATGCGTCGACCGGCACGGCCATTGTTCACCTCGTCGACGTCGACAATCTGGAAGCGCGCGTGCAGGCGCCGCTGGCCCTGGCCTCGCTGGTGCGGCCGGACATGCGGTTGTCCACGCGCACCGCCAATTCCACATCCAGTGCGCGGGTCCGCTCGGTGGTCGCCGTCGGCGACGATCGCTCGCGCCAGTTCGAATTGCGCGTGGCTCTGGCCGATGGCGGCCTGCTGGTTGGCAATGCGATCGAAGTCGCATTGCCCGAACGCGCCGCCGAGGACACCCTGGCCGTGCCGTGCGACGCGCTGGTCGAGCGCGCCGAAGGCAACTACGTCGTGCGCATCTCTGATGACGGCAGCAGCGAGCGCGTCAACGTGCGCGTCGGCGCCAGCGATGGCGGGTTCACGGCGGTCGAAGGCGCGCTCGAGCCCGGCGACCGGGTCGTCGTGCGCGGCGCGGAGCGCCTGCTGGCTGGCCAGAAGGTACAGGTTGCGGTGGGCACGAACGGCGGTGGCGGCAAGCCCTCGGCATCCCGGCGCTAGCGTTTCACGCGAAGCCGGCCACCCTCAATCCGAGAGGATCCGGTAACAGGGGACGTAGGCGGCGCCACCAGGCAGCTTCATGCGCTGGTGATTGACGAAACTGCCCAGCAGTTCGTCGAGCGCGCGCATGATTTCCCGGTCGCCGCGAATCAGGAATGGCCCGTGCTCCTCGATGGCGCGCATGCCCTCGATCTTGACGTTGCCGGCAACGATGCCCGAGAAGGCGCGGCGCAGGTCGGCCGCGAACTGGTGCTGTGGCTGGTTTCGATGCAGGTTCAGCGACGCCATCGCTTCGTGCGTCGGCCGGAACGGCTGCTGCAATGCGCTATCGATGTTCATTGCCCAGTTGAAGAAGAAGGCGTCCTTGTTGTCGAGTCGATGCTGCCGGACGCGTTCGACCCCCTTGGTGACCAGCCGGGCGACCTGCTCGGGATCATCGACGATGATCTGGTAGTGGCGCGCGACGTCATCGCCCAGCGCCATGCGCAGGAAGCGGTCGATCTGCTCGAAATACGCCGCCGAGGCGCGCGGGCCGGTGAAGACCAGCGGGTACGGAATGCCGGCGTTGTCCGGATGCAGCAGGATGCCGAGCAGGTAGAGGATCTCCTCGGCCGTGCCGACGCCGCCCGGGAAGACGATGATCGCATGCCCGGTGCGCACGAACGCTTCGAGGCGCTTCTCGATGTCCGGCATGATGACCAGGTTGTTGACGATCGGATTGGGTGATTCCGCCGCGATGATGCCCGGTTCGGTGATGCCGATATAGCGGTTCTTGCGCCGGCGTTGCTTGGCGTGGGCGATGGTCGCCCCCTTCATCGGTCCCTTCATGGCGCCGGGCCCGCAACCCGTGCGGATGTCGAGGCCGCGCAGGCCAGGCGGGTAGCCGACCAACTTGGTGTAGTCGTACTCGACGCGCGATATCGAATGACCGCCCCAGCAGACCACCAGGTTGGGATCGACATTGGGGTGAAGCACGCGCGCGTTGCGCAAAATGTCGAAGACCGCGTGGGTGATGCCTTCCGAACTTTCGAGATCGAAACTGCCGCCTTCGAGCTGGGTGGCGACATAGACGATGTCGCGGACAACGGCGAACAGCAGCTCCTTGATGCCGCGGATGATCTTGCCGTCTACGAACGCATGCGCGGGTGCATTGGTCAGTTCGAGGCGGATGCCGCGGTCCTGCTGCAGCACCTCGATCCTGAAGTCGGCATACAGTTCCACGACAGCGCGCGGATCATCGGTCACGTGACCCTGGGTCAGCACGGCAAGCGCGCAGCGGCGCAACAGCTGGTTCAATCCGCCGGAGCTGGCGTCACGCAGGCGCGCCACTTCATGCCGCGAGAGCACGTCCATGCCGGCCGCCGGTGCGACCTTGGCGCTGACGGTCGGCGGGTTGTTTCGGGATTTGTCCGATTCTTTCATCAAGCGCTCTCTTCCTGTTCTGCACGCGGCGGATGCCTGTCCGGCCTGGCCCGCCTCGATCGGGGGCGGTCGGCTAGCATCCGCGATGCGGGCCGATGCGGTCAATACGTGCCGCCCGCTGGCCGCATCCCGGGCAAAAAGAAACCGGCGCCCTTGCGGACGCCGGTCCTTCAACGCGACGGGTAAAGCGTCGCCGCCTAGAACTTGTAGCGGAAGGTTGCCTGCACGGACCAGCGCGACACGCCGGTGTTGATGCCGTCGCCGTTGACTTCCTGGATGCTCGAGCTGTCGGCACCGGTGAACCGGTAGACGTACTTGCCCGTCGCCGGGTCGATGCCGGCAAAGTTGCCGATGCGACGCGTCGAGAAGAATCCGTAGTCGTCGATCTGTCCCCAGTCCTTGTTGAACAGGTTGCCGATATTCATGATGTCGAGCGTGAGCTCGGCCTTGTGGCCCTTCATGAAACCCGGGAATTCCTGGGACAGGCGCACGTCGAAGTTGTGCATGAACTTGGCTGCCAGGGAGTTCGCCGGCGCAACGCGACCGCGGTACTTGTTGATTTCCGGGTGCGCGTCGAGGAAGGCGAAGAATGCCGCTTCTTCGCCGGCGACCGGGAAGATCACGTCGCCCGGACCGGACGGCACGTAGAACAGGTCGTTGGCGCTGCGGCTGTCGCCGTTGGCATCATTGAAGTAGACGAGGCTGTACGGACGACCAGTGCGGCCTTCATAGACCACCGAGGCGGTGGTCTTGTTGTCGCCGAAGAACTTCCATTCCTTGGTCAGGATGCCCGAGAAGCGGTGCTTGAACGCATAGCGCGAATCGTAGGCCACGTTGGCATTGGCTTCGTAGACAGGGCTGTAGTTCCAGTTCGAGGTGTTCTGCGAACTGGTCGCCGAGCTGACTTCCTTGGCTTCCGTGTGGGTATAGCCAACCAGCCAGGACCAGCCGTCGTCCGACATCGGCTTGGCCAGGCTCAGGGTGATCTGGTTGCCGCCGCCCTTGTCGGTGTT
The DNA here is from genome assembly GCA_036734345.1 of Dokdonella sp. GTDB lineage: Bacteria > Pseudomonadota > Gammaproteobacteria > Xanthomonadales > Rhodanobacteraceae > Dokdonella. Next base: position 3,468 of record DAIMYT010000047.1, read on the forward strand.
GCGCACCAGGATCACGTCGCCGATGTCGCTCGGGCGATTGGCGCGCTGCACGCCGCCGGTCGGGAAGTTCAGGCAGGTCGAGGTCGTGCCCGGGCACCAGCTCGACGGATTCAGGCCGGCCTGGTTCCAGAACAGCGAACGGCCGTCCGGGGCCACCGCGGTGGGCGTGCCGAGGTCGAGGCGATTGAAGTAGATGCCATCCTGGTTCCAGAACGACAGCACTTCGACCGAGGCGACGATGCCGGCCCAAGGCAATTCATGGTCGAGGGCGACATTGGCCTTCCAGACCGAAGGCATCTTGAAGCCCGGCTCGATGATGTCGACGTTCTGGCGACCGCTCACGTTGAAGCCGGTGGTCGGCTGGTTGTTCGGATCGGGACTGAAGATGTCGCCGATGCCTCCACTGGCGCGGGCGCTGTATTCGACGTAGTTGCGCCCGGTGTTCTGGTAGGCACCGGCCAGCCAGACGTTCGGCGGTGAGCCCATGAACAGGCCGAAGCCGCCGCGCACCTGGGTCGGGCGTTCCGCTTCGATGTTGTAGTTGAAGCCGAAGCGGGGCTGCACGACCGAGCTGTTCGGGCGATTGGTGTTGTCGAGTCCGTACAGTTCCTGGATGCGCGCGTTGTAGAGCGGCTTGTCCGGGAAGTCCGGCGTATCGACGCGCACGCCGAGGGTCAGGTTAAGGTTGTAGGTGGCGGCCCAGCTGTCCTGCAGGAACAGGCCGGTATTGTTGATCTGGTACTGGGCCGGGATGTCGGCGTAGCTTCCGCCCGGGGTCGGCGCGCGATAGTCGTACTCACGCGGATTGCCGGCGGCGAACTGGTCGATGCTGGCGAAGCGGTAGGTACCGTTCTGGTTGCGCCCGTAATAGTTGAAGATGTCGTTGTTCGACCAGTCGACGCCGAACTTCACGGTATGGTCGCCGAGGAACAGGTTGCCGGCGGCGAACAGGCTCTTTTCCTTGGTGTTGATGACGTTGACGTGGCGGTTCTGCTCGGTGCCGAGGTACAGCGAGTCGCTGCCGAAGTCGATGCGGATTTGCGGCAGGAACGAGGTCGGCTGTGCGACCGCGTCGTACTTGCGGTAGGACATCTTCAATTCGGTCGAGAACATGTCGTTCCAGTCGCTGAACAACTCGCCGACGTAGCTTTCGAAGGTCTTGTTCTGGTTGTACCAATGCGTGCTAAGCGAAACGCGGCTGCTGTCGAAATTCGGGATCTTGGCGACGTCCTGCGACAGCTTGCTGTAGCGGAAGCTGGCGCGGTGGTTCTCGTTGATGTTCCAGTCGAGCTTGGCGGCATATTCCTCGATGTCGGTGCCGAGCGAACCCGCTCCGTCGACCGAACCGGCATTGAAGCCCCAGACGTTCTGGGCAATGCTCTGCACCTGCGCGATCTGGTCGGCGGTGATGCCACCGTCGCCGAGCGGCGAGTTCGCAATGTCGGCGCCGGGCGCGGCACGCTTGAACTTCTCGTAGTTGACGAAGAAGAACAGGGTGTCCTTGACCAGCGGGCCGCCGAAGGTCAGGCCGTAGGTCTTCTCGTCCTTGAAGCCCTTGAAGCTGTTGCCGTTGGGGTCGTCGCCGACCATGCTGTCGCTGCGATAGACGCCGTAGACGCTGCCGTGGAAATCGTTGGTGCCCGACTTGGTCACGGCATTGACCACGGCGCCGGAACCGCCGGTGGTGGTGACGTCGTAGTTGGCCAGGCCGATGTTGATTTCCTCGATGGCGTCCATCGAGACGGGCTGGCGCTCGGTCGGGAAGTTGTTGCCTTCCAGACCGAACGGATCGTTGGTGGAGACGCCGTCGATGCGGATCGCGTTGAAGCGCGTGTTCTGGCCACCTGCCGAAATGGCACCGTCAGCCTTGCTGACCTGGGCGATGCGCGGATCGAGGCGGATGTAGTCCTGGATGTTGCGGCCGATGGACGGCAGGGCCTGGATCTCGGCGTTGGAGATGTTGGTGCCAGTGCCCATCTTCTCGGCGCTGAAGATCGAGTTGGCGGTGCCGGTCACGACGATCGTGTCGAGGCTCTCGGCGGGAATCAGGCTGGCGCTGACCGTATTCGCCTCGCCGATCTGCAGATAGACGTTTTCGCGGGTTTCGGTCTGCCCGTCCTTGGGGATGGTGATCGTGTAGGGTCCGCCGACGCGCAGGCCGCGCGCCGAGTAGCGACCCGCCGCATCCGTGGTGGCGCGACTGACCGTGCCCGAGGTGCTGTGGGTGATGACGACATCGGCGCCGATGGCCGGCTGGCCCTGGGCGTCGGTGATCACGCCGCCGAGGGAGGCGGACGTGCTTTGCGCATAGGCGCCGGATACGGCAAACAGCGAAGAAAGCATCAGCGGCAGCAACCGCATCGTCAATCGCTTGTTCATTACAGGCTTCCTCTAGATTGTTTCAGACAGAAAATTCGGCATGAATCCACCGGATCGCGCGGGCGCGATGGCGTGTCGACTCGTGAACCCCCGGGGGTACCCACTGAGTTGAATCGTTCCTGACCGGGCGGGGGAACCCACCTGAGCCAGCCCACCGGAAAGGAGTGCGATTAACCGGAGTTTAACCTGAGTTTATGACGAATTTCTAACAGAATCGGTCACGGAGAATGCGGCGAACGCGCGCATCCGGCCGCTCGGAAACGGATGCGCCGCAGGTTCGGAACGCGGGCGGCCCGCGCTCCAACGGCAATTTGCCTGTCGAATCAGCGTGCTGCCGGCAATTGCTGAGCAAATGGTTCGAGTCAGGAAGCGTGCTGCACGTAAGCGACCACACCGTCGAGGAACATCTGCACCGACAGCGCCACCAGCAGCATGCCCATCAGCCGTTCGAGCGCCATCAGCACGCGGTGGCCGAGCCAGCGGTACAGGTAGGTCGAAGAGACCAGCAGGACCGAGGTCGCCAGCCAGGCCAGGAACAGGGCGATGCTCCAGTCCACCGCACGTCCCGGATTGCTGTTCGCCAGCAGCATGACCGCGGCCATCGTCGAAGGCCCGGCCACGGCCGGAATCGCCATCGGAACGATGAACGGCTCGGCATCGACATCGCCGCCGAAAATGCCGTCCTTCGGCGGGAAGATCATGCGGATGCCGATCAGGAAAAGGACGATGCCGCCGGCGATGCTGACCGACTCGGCCTTCAGTTGCAGTGCTTCGAGCAGGTACTTGCCACCGAACAGGAACGCGAAGAGGACGACCAGCGCGATGATCAGCTCGCGGATCAGGACCAGTCTTCGCCGATGCGGCGCGACGTTCTTGAGCAGGCTCAGGAACAGCGGGATGTTGCCGAGCGGATCCATGATCAGGAACAGCAGGATTCCGGCAGACAGGGTGCTCATGGGATCTTCCTGGTCAGTCGAGGGGTCGCAGGTCCAGTGTCTTTCCGCGCAGCGCGGCACTGGCAGGGCTGGCAAGGTATGCCGAGGCCGCGCCGGCCGCATCCGGCAAGTCCCGCTCCAGCGTGTTCTCGCCGAAATAGGCCAGGCGCCGCAAGGCCGTGCGCATGGGCGCGGGCAACAGCGCATGGATGCGCACCGGTCCGTTTTCGTTCTCCTCGTGCAGGATCGAGGCGAAGGCTCCGAGCGCCGCCTTGGCGACCCCATAGGCGCCCCAGTACGCCTTGCCCACCCGTTGCGGATCGTCCAGCACGAAGACCACCGCCGCGTCCACGCGCTGGCGCAACAGCGGCAGGCAGGCCTGGGTCAGCAGGAACGGCGCGTTCAGGTTGACCTGCTGGGTGCGCATCCAGTCGGTCGGCTTGATCTGGTCGACCGGCCGCAGCCCGTCGAAGTGCACGGCGGCATGCACGATTGCGTCGAGCCGGCCGCACTGGGCCTCGATGGCGTTGGCCAGGTTGGCGTGGTCGTCAGGCGTGGCGCCTTCCAGGTTGATCGGATAGATGGCCGGCTTCGGCGCGCCGAGCGCTTCGAGTTCGTCGTACAACGCCTCCAGCGGGCGCACCTTGCGCCCGGCGAGCACGACGGTAGCGCCAGCGCGCGCGCAGCTGATGGCGCTGGCGCGCCCCAGTCCGCCACTGACGCCGGTAACCAGCACGACCCGTTCGCGCAATGCGTTTTCGGCCGGGCTGGGAGTTTCGACCCGGGCCAGCGGCAACATGGCGCTCACGCCTTCTGCACGTCGCGCACCATGCGCTCGAGTTCGCCGCTCTCGTAGAGCTCAAGCGCGATGTCGCAACCGCCGATCAGCTCCCCGCCGATGAACAGCTGCGGGAACGTCGGCCAGTTCGAGTAGCGCGGCAGGTTGGCGCGAACCTCGGGATCTTCGAGTACGTTGACCGCGACGAAGGGCACGCCGAAGCTGCTCAGCGCCTTGACCGTGCGGCTGGAGAACCCGCACATCGGATACTGCGGCGTGCCTTTCATGAACAGCACGATCGGTGCGGATTGGACGGTTGACTTGATGCGTTCGATGATTTCCATGGGGTTCCCGGCGGTATCGGCTCAACACAGGCGACGAAGGGCGTCGCCAATCGCCCATTTTAGCAGTCCGGCATCGCCGTGGTTGATTTGCAGGGCGCCAGCTTCATATGCTGGAGGACTGCCCGGGACCGCCCAACGCGGCCCGCGGACCCGGGCGCAACTGCTTCATGCGAGGTTGCGCAATCCCTGCGATCATGCGGGATTCGTCGCATCCTTTTCATCCACCAACCCGCAACCGGCAAGGAGATTTCCATGGCCATCGAGCTTCCCCCGCTTCCGTGGGCACGAGACGCACTCGCACCGCACATCTCGGCCGAAACCATCGATTTCCATTATGGAAAGCACCACCAGGCCTATGTCACCAACCTGAACAACCAGATTGCCGGCACGGAATTCGAGAACATGGGCCTCGAGGACATCATCAGGAAGTCCAGCGGCGGCATGTTCAACAATGCCGCTCAGATCTGGAACCACACCTTCTACTGGAACTGTCTCGCACCAAAAGCCGGCGGTGAACCTTCCGGGCGCCTCGCCGATGCGATCAACAAGGCTTTCGGCAGCTTTGCCAAGTTCAAGGAAGAGTTCACCAAGACTTCGGTCGGCACCTTCGGCTCGGGCTGGGGCTGGCTCGTGCAGCGACCCGACGGCGGACTGGCCCTGGCCAGCACCTCGAACGCCGCCACGCCGCTGACCGGAAGCGACCGCGCCCTGCTCACCTGCGATGTCTGGGAGCACGCCTACTACATCGACTACCGCAATGCGCGCCCGAAGTACCTCGAGGCGTTCTGGAACCTGGTCAACTGGAAATTCGTCGAAAGCCAGATGGCGTAATGCCGGGAATGGAGAATGGGGAATGGGGAGAAGGGAAGTAGCGTCTTCCCTCTCACTGTTCCTCAACTTCAACCACGTTCCTCGAGTGCCGCGATGACCGGTGCGACGTGGTCTTCGCGGTCCAGTGCGCGTCCCACGCGCTGCAGGCGCTCGATGAGCTCCGCCGCGCTGGCGGCGCACAAGGTGGCATGCCCGACCTTGCGTCCGGGCCGCGAAGACTTGCCGTAGTCATGCCAATGCGCCCGCGCTTCGGCAAGCACGGGAGTCGCATCGGGCAATTCGCCGATCCAGTTCAGCATGGCGCTGCACCCCTGTGCCTGGGTGTCGCCAAGCGGCAGCCCGAGCACGGCGCGAACGTGGTTCTCGAACTGGCTGCAGGCTGTCCCTTCTATGGTCCAGTGCCCGGAGTTGTGCACGCGCGGTGCCATCTCGTTGCCGAGCAGGCGATCGCCCCAGGCGAACAGCTCAAGGGCGAATACGCCGACATAGTCCAGTCGTTCGGCCAGCGCGCGGGCGCGGGCTACCGCGCGCCGTTCCATGTCCTCGTCGACGAGGACCGGCGCCAGGCTGGCCGAAAGGATGCCGTCGCGATGCCAGTTGCGGGTCAGCGGATAGTGTCGGAACTCGCCGCTGCGCGAACGCACGGCGATGACCGACATTTCACTCTCGAACGGCACGAAGGCTTCGAGTATCAGCGGTACGCCGCCGAGTGCCGCCCATGCCGCCTCGATATCGGAGTGCTGGCGCAGGATGGATTGGCCCTTGCCGTCGTATCCCAGGCGGCGCGTCTTTAGCACGGCCGGCAAACCGGTCCTGTCGACCGCGGCCCGCAGGTCGGCGAGGCTGTCGACGGCAGCGAACACGGGCGTGTCCAGGCCGATCTCGCCGAACAGCGTTTTCTCGACCAGGCGGTCCTGGGCGACGGCAAGTGCGGCCGGATTGGGGAAGACGCGCGTGTGCGCGGTCAGCCACTCGGCCGTTTCCGATGGCACGTTCTCGAAATCGAAAGTGGCCACGTCGATCTGTTCGGCGAATTTCCGCAGGGCCTCGAAATCCCTCCAGTCGGCCCGCATCAGGGGCGCGACCTGCGCGGCGCAGGCGTCTTCCGCGCTGTCCACGACGAGAAACCGGTGACCCAGCGGAGCGCCCGCAATCGCCAGCATTCGGGCAAGTTGCCCACCACCGAGTATGCCTATGGTCGACACGATTATTCCTTGCGCGGATCCGGGTGGGCGAGGACCTTTTCGGTCTGTTCGCGACGGAAGGTTTCGATGCGCGCGGCCAGGGCGGCATCGTGGATGGCCAGCATGGCCGCGGCGCACAGGGCCGCATTGATTGCGCCGGCGCGTCCGATCGCGAACGTGGCGACCGGTATCCCGGCCGGCATCTGCACGATCGAGAGCAGGGAATCCATGCCGTTCAGCGCCTGCGACTGGACCGGGACGCCGAGTACCGGAATGCGGGTCTTCGCCGCAAGCATGCCGGGAAGATGGGCAGCGCCTCCGGCGCCGGCAATGATCGCGCACAGCCCCCGCTTTGCCGCGCCCTGCGCGTACTCGAACAGCAGGTCGGGCGTGCGATGTGCCGAAACCACGCGCACTTCATGCTCGACCTGCAGATGATCGAGCGTGTCCACGGCATGATGCATCGTCTCCCAGTCGGAACGGGAGCCCATTACCACGCCAATACGGGGACTTGCAGCCTTGTCGGTCATGGTGGTTGCGCGGGAAAATCGCTATTGTACGCAAATTGCCCACCCCGTTCGGAATGCCGCGCGATCCGGGGCACCAGGAGCCGGTTCCATGGACAAACATCTGCTTGAAATCCTCTGCTGTCCGGTGACCAAGACCCCGGTGCGGCCGGCGCGGCGGGAGGAACTCGATGCCCTGAACCGCTCGATCGCGGCCGGCGGGCTGCTCACCGTGGCGGGAGCCACGGTCTCGTCGCCCTTTTCCGATGCGCTGATCACGCGCGATGGCAAGATCATCTATCGCATCGAGGATGACATTCCGGTCATGCTGGCGGACGAGGGCGTCAGCACGTTGCAGCTGAACGACTTCCCGCACTGATCCCGAAGTTGTGACGTCCGTCACACCCGCGATCCCGAATGCGACTGAAGCTGTAAATATCCTGCGGCAAATTGCGTCTTGCGAGCTGCCATCCCGCGCCGTCACCCGGATCGAGAGCCCATGTCCACCGCCGAAGACAAGCCGAGCAAGATCGTCGAACTGAAGCAGCGCCAGGCCGGTGCATCCGCTTCCGGCGAGCGCCTCGGCGAATTGCTGAAGCTGGTGCGCGGCATTGCGCTCAAGCGCGTCAACGGCCTCGTCAACACCCTCTTCGAGAACGTCGACGATGCCCTGTTCCACCTCGCCGAGCGTGCCGAGAGCAATGCCGTGCAGGTCCAGTTCTTCGACGGCATGCGCGAAGTGCGCAAGAAGCGCCAACTGGTCGAACGCAAGTTCCAGGAACAGCTTGCGCAGATATTCACTGATTTCGCCGAAGGCAGGCTCAAGGCAGTGCGTCCCGAAGTAGTCAATCCTTCGAGCGGCGGACTGTCCCTGGTCGATGACGTCGAGCTCGAGGACTCCCTGGCGATCTCGAGCATGGTTTCGAAGGCCGAGAATCGGCTTTCACGCACCCTGTACGTGGTCAACCAGCGTCTCGCCGTCATCGTCGGCGGCAACGTGGTGGAGGATGCCAGCAACCCGATCGGACCGGCTCCGTTGTGCCAGGCATTTCGCGTGGCGGTGCGCGAGTTCGAACTGAACGTGCAGGTCAAGCTGATCATCTACAAGCTGTTCGATCGCTACGTCATGTCCGGCCTCGAACCCCTCTACGACGAGGTCAATGCCGAGTTGATCCGGGCCGGCGTCCTGCCGCAGATCCGCCACCAGATCCCGCAGTCGGGGCGGCCCCGTGGCACCGGCCAGCCGGTACTGGCGCCGGCAGGCACGGGCGCGGATGGCGAGGGCGTTGCGCACCCGGACTCTGGCGGCTACCCGGGTGGAAGCTACGATCCGGTGGCGGCCGAATTGCAGGCCGAGCTTTACAGCACGCTGCGCAATCTGCTGGCCAGCCGCCACCCGCGCGGCGATCGAGGCGCCGGCGAGGCATCGGGATATGCAGGCTCGGGCGGCGGCATGGTGCCGAACCTCAGCCCGACCGACCTGCTCAGCGCCCTGTCGATACTGCAGACCCAGACCCACCTGAACCAGTCGCATGCCGACAGCGTCGCCGACGCGGCCAAGGCCGTGCAGCAGATAAAGCAGGAATTGCTCGACCAGGCGCATCGGCTGGGCGGCGCCGCGACCAGCGGCCACCATGTTTCCTCCGCCGACGAGGACACCATCGACCTGGTCGGCATGCTCTTCGAATACATCCTGCAGGATCGCAACCTGCCATCGCAGATCCAGGCGCTGGTCGGACGCCTGCAGATTCCGTATCTGAAGATCGCCATCCTCGACAAACACCTGTTCGCGCAGAAATCCCACCCCGCGCGACGCCTGCTCGACGCCATCGCCGATGTCGACAACAAGCTGTACGACCGCATCAGGGCCATCGTGGAAACGATCCTGACCGAATTCGACGACGACCTGGCCATCATCGAGCACGAGCTCGCCGGCTTCGAGCAGTTCCTGCACCAGAACAAGCGGCGCTCCGAGCTTGCCGAGCAGCGTGCCGCGGAAGTCACCCGGGGCCGCGAGAAGCTGCACTCCGCCCGGCGGGAAGCGGCACGGGAGATCCTCACCCGCATCGGCAATCGCGAACTGGCGCCGGGGATCCACAACGTGCTGTCCCGCCCCTGGGCCAACTACCTCGTGCTCACCGACCTGCGCCACGGCACCGCATCGGATGAGTGGAAGAATGCGCTGCGCTTCGCCGACGAGTTCATCTGGAGCTCGTTGCCAAAGAAGACCGATGCCGAAAAAAATCGCCTGAAGGCCCTGCTGCCGCAACTCGAGAAGGCGCTCAAGCATGGACTCGGCACGGTTGCCTACCACGAAGGCGACGTGCGCCTGCTCATGCAGGAGTTGTCGCAGTTCTACCAGCGTCTCCTCAGCGGCGAATCCTTCGAGGTCAAGACCGCCGAGGCCGTCATCGCGGAAAACGCAGCCGAATCCGCCCAGGCCAGCGCGGATTACCCGGCCGGGACGGAACCGGCGCCGATCAACCAGAGTCCGGTCGAGGAAATCGTCCTGTCGTCCGGCAAGGTCGAACAGGACGAGGCCGAGGAACTCGACGAGGATGACGAATCGCTGCTCGCCGCGCGGCAGATGAAGGTTGGAAACTGGGTCGAATTCATCGACGACAACGGCGGCCGCGAGCGCGCCAAGCTGTCCTGGATCAGCCCGATCAGCTCGAAGTACCTTTTCGTCAACCGTCGCGGCCTCAAGGTATGCGACAAGTCGGTTACCGCACTGGCCGTGGAGCTGCGTCGCGGCACGGCCATCCTGCTCGAGGAGGTCCCGCTGTTCGATCGCGCGCTGGATGCCATCGTCGAGCGCCTGCGGCAGACGCATTCCGCAAACGAGGCAACACCCCCTCCGGCCTGAATGCACCGCAGGAGACCGACAACGCGCAGGCCAGGATACTGATCCGGCGATCGTTGCTGATTCCGTGTGCCGGGAGATTGCGCAGCCGCGCCGGTTGGCCACGACCGCCGCCCTGCGCGCCGACTTCTGTTCGCGGAACTGCTACCGTATACGGCCTTTTCCAAGCCCGGGCATCGAGGCCTGTCCACACCTGCCATGAATCGCGTCAGTGAAGAAATCGTCCGCCGGGACGTAGTCCGCGCACTCGAAGAAGACCTGGGCTCGGGCGATGTCACGGCCGATCTGCTGCCGGCTTCGCAACTGGCCGTGGCCCGCGTGATCACGCGGGAATCGGCGGTGCTGTGCGGGCAGGACTGGTTTGCCGCCTGCTTCCATGAACTGGATCCTGCGGTCAGCATCGAATGGCAAGCCGAAGAGGGAACGCGGGTCTCGCCCGGGCAGCTGCTTTGCCGCGTCCGTGGGCCCGTCCGCGCCCTGGTCAGCGCCGAACGCAGTGCACTGAATTTCCTGCAAACCCTTTCCGCCACGGCAACGGCGACGGCGGCCCATGTCGATGCCATTCGCGGGACGCGCACGACCATCCTCGACACGCGCAAGACCTTGCCGGGGCTGCGCCAGGCGCAGAAGTACGCCGTGCGCACCGGCGGCGGCATGAACCATCGCATGGGACTTTACGACGCCATACTGATCAAGGAGAACCACATTGCGGCGGCCGGGTCGCTGGCCGCTGCAGTTGCCCGCGCACGCACCCTGCACCCCTCGATCATGGTCGAGGTGGAGGTCGAGAATTTCAGTGAGCTGCGGGAAGCGCTGGCGGCCGGAGCGGATCGCATCATGCTCGATGAATTCGAGCTCGATGAACTGGTCCAGGCCGTCTCCGAAGTAGACGGACGCGTGCCACTCGAAGTCTCCGGCGGCGTGGAAATGGAGCGCGTGCGCGCTATCGCCGAAACCGGTGTCGACTTCATCTCGATCGGAGCGCTGACCAAGCACGTTCGCGCAATCGACCTTTCGATGCGCATCGAGCTGGCCGGTCCGGAAACCTGATCGCGACTGCGATCAGATCTTGCCGAGGTATTTCAGCACGCCGAGTGCGATGGCACCGACAACGATGATCGCCCCCAACACCCACCAGACCGCGCTACCCGAGCCGGTTTCCGCCGCAGCGACCGGTTCGGCCGCCTGGGATGGCGCCGGAGACTGCTGACTGCCAGGCGCCAGCAGGAGGAACCGCACCGTATCGAGGCGAAGTTCATCGCCCGGGGTCAGCATGCCGGTATGCACGCGCTTGTCGTTGATCCAGGTGCCATTGGCGGAACCGAGATCTTCGACCATCACGCCCTCGGCGGTCACCTGCAGGCGCGCGTGATGGCGTGAAATCTCCTCGGCCTGGATCGGGATGCCGCAATCGCTCTGGCGCCCGATGGTCATCGTCCCGACCAACGCGAAATTGCGTCCGAAGGTCGTCCCGGACACGCCGCGCAGCATGAATTTTGGCAAGGCCATGCGCACGCGCGTACGGCCGTCGTCATCCGTGGTCGCACGCGCGGCACTGGGTTCGGCGACGGGTGCGCGGTCGAGCGCCACGACGCGGCAACCAATGCGCCCGAACAGGAGCAGGTCGCCGGGCTTGAGCGGGCTTTCCTGGGCGATCTGGCGGCCGTTGAGGACGGTCGCGACGCTCTGGTCGCGAACGCGGACCACCGCATTGTTCTTGCCCAGTTCGATCTCACAATGGTTTACCGCCACGCCCGGCGCGACCAGGACAATCTGGCAATCGCTGCCCGAGCCGATCTGGGTGATCCCCTCGCCCAGGACGACCGCGGCATGCTCGCCGTTCGGAAATATCAACTTCATCGCATCTCCCTCCGTGCGCTCAGGCGACGGACTATTTATCCAACTCACGGACCAGGCGAAAGCCGAGACTGTTCAAAGCGACGTCTTCGGAGTAACTGTCACTCTGCATCAGGTCGTCCTTGTCGGCCGCCGACAACCAACCCCTGCCGCGCAACCCATGATCGCGGCACCCCTCCACCAGCGGACCGCTCTTGCCGCAAGCCGCTACCCATTCACGTACGTTTCCGTCGATGTCGAAAACACCCGCCACCGCAGGAAAGAGCCCGACCGGCGCCGTACCGGCGTGGCCGTCGTTGCAATCCGCGCCGCTGCGCGTGTCATAGGCCTTTTTGTAGCTCGCATCGGCCAGGTTCGCCGTAGCGCAACTTCCGGCCGGCGCCTTGCGCGCGACCTGCTCCCATTCGGCAGGAGTAGGAAGGCGATAGCGCTTGCCGGTTTCCTTGCCGAGCCAGGCGGCATATGCCTGGGCCTCGGCGAAACTCACGCAGACGACTGGGTGGGTATCGTCCTGCGATACATCCGGCGCCTGCCAGTCGCGCTTGCGCGACGAACGGAAGATCGATTCGCGATCGCGGCACGAGGGCTCCTTGCCGGAGAATTGGCGTTGTCCGCCGGCCTTCCACCACGCGGCAAATTCACCACGCGTGGTCTCGCGGCGGGCGAAAGCGAGATCCGCCGAGATGACAACCATTTCCGGGCCCTTGCGCGCCCCGATCGGGTCGCGGAATACGTAACCCGGCTTGCCGATACGCTCCGCTGCGCGCAATCCGTCGCGTGCAGCGGCGTTGCCGGCATCGATCACGAGCACCTTTTCGAATGCGGCGCTCGCGTCTTTCGCATTCATTCGCCTGACCGCGGCTTCGGCCTCGGCAAGATACTTGTCGACTTCGGCCTTGCGCCTTGCCTTGAGCTCGGCGACCGTGGCCGCGCCTTCCTTTACCGAACCGGCCACTTCCTCGGCCTTGTCGAGGAAGCCGGCGAACTCGGCCGGATTTCCCGCCGTCCAGGCTTTCTCGGCGAGATCCACGTAGGCGCGCGCCGTGTCGATCACCCCCTGGAGGGCCACGCTGTTGTCCGGATCGATGCGCAGGGCGAGGCTGAAGCGCTCGAAGGCATTGGTGCGCGGCGGATTGGTCAGGCGCAAACCATTCAGGTCCGCGCGCGCCAGCCGGTTGAGGTTGGCCACAGGATCGACGACCGTGGGCACATTGGCCAGGTCCAGCTCCTCCAGCGAGATGAGCGGATCCTCGGCCAGCGCCGCTGAATCCGGGCCGGCGATCGAAGGCGTCGTCGCCGTCGTCGCCTTTTCGTTCGCGGCCGTCCCGGACGACCGCGATTCGACGGGCGGCGTGGATTTCAGATCGGGCGCGGAGGTCGTCGTGCGCGCCGGGGCCGGCGTGTCCGTGCCGTTTCCGGACAGCAGGGCATAGCCGACCGTGCCGATCAGAAGGATGCCGGCAACGGCCAGCGCCCATGGCAGCCACGATCGCACCGCACCCGCGGCGGCGGCAACCGGACCTCCGCCTTCTGCAATGGATTCCTCCATGGTCGGCAGGACGCCAATGCGCGTGGGCGCTTCGCCCGCGCGAAGCGCCGATGCCACGGATTCGCGCTGGATGACGCGGGTTGGCGCATCCGGGCTCGACGGCGGCCGTACCGCCGTGCGCGGCTCGATCATGCCGAGCGCCGCAATGAATTCTTCGGCATCCTGGTAGCGATCGGCCGGGTTCTTGGCCAGCGCCTTGTCGATGAGTGGCTGCCAGTGCGACTGCGCAGGCGGCAAGCGCGGTATGGGCTCGAAAACATGGGCGTAGGACACGGCGAAGCCGTCGGCGCCTTCGTAGGGTGGCTTGCCGGTCAGTCCGAACCATGTCAGCACGCCGAGGCCATAGAGGTCGGAACGCGCGTCGACATCGCTGCCGCGGGCCTGTTCCGGGCTCATGTAGTGGCTGGTCCCGATCGAGATGCCGGCGCTGGTGATGCGCGCGGTCTGGCTGAAGGCCCGGGCTATGCCGAAATCGGTCAGCAGCGGCGTGTCGTTGACGTCGAACAGGATGTTGCCGGGCGCGACATCGCGATGCACATAGCCACGATGGTGCGCGTAACCGAGGGCGTTGGCGATGCCCTCGAGGACGCGCACCAGGTCCTTTTCGCCAAGGCCCATGCGCACGCGCTGGGAGAAATCCCCGCCCGACAGATACTGCATCGAGAAATAGTGGAGCTGGGTCTGGGTGACCCCGACGTCGTAGACCTGGACGATGTTCGGATGCGCCAGCGAGGCCAGCATTCGCGCTTCCTGCAGGAAGCGCTTGGAAAACGTCGGATCGGCGGCGAGGGTCGGTGCCATGACCTTCAGCGCAACCTCGCGGTCGAGTGAGGTCTGCAGCGCCAGATAGACGCTGGCCATTCCGCCCACCCCGACTTCGCGCCGGATCACATACCCTGGAATGTCTATGGCAGTCACCGCAGCTCCCCTACCCTTCGACCGCGATTGTAACGAATCGCGAACGACTGTCTGTGCCTCGCCACCCAATACCGCCGGGTCCGCGCCGCCGGCCGGGAATCGATCACCCTGGCAACGGATATCCCGGCGGTCGCCGCAAGATCGCCGCAGGTCGCGCCATTGGCGCTTCGTGCTTCACCGCACCAGGCCTTGCCAGCTGCATGGGCTGCCACCACACTGCGGGGATGATCGAATCCATGCTGCCACTGCTGGTTGCCGGGGTGGTCGTCGCACTCTGGCTCGACGCCCTTGCCGCGCGCGAAACCGCCGCATTCCGGAGCCGCCGGCTGTGCGAGGAGTCCGGCCTGCAGTGGCTCGACCAGTCGATCGTGCTGCAACGCATCGGGCTGGTCCGCGTCGATGGGCGACTCGCATTGAAGCGCAGTTACCGGTTCGAAGTGAGTTTCGACGGCAGCGACCGCCACCAGGCCAGCATCAGCCTGCATGGACGGCGCGTAGCGAACTACACGCTGCCGGTCCGCGAGCAGGCCGTTTCGGTTCCCCTGCAGATACGGTCGTTTCCTACTTGACCACATGAAGCCGCGGTCGCCTGGGCACGTCCTCGGGCTCCGGAGGCGGTTCAGGCGGCAAGGCCTCTTCCGCCGGGAACATCATGCCCTGCCCGTTTTCTTGGGCGTAGATGGCGAGAACCGCGGAGATCGGCAACTCGATGGCATGGCTGACGCCCCCGAAACGCGCCATGAAACTGACCTTGTCGGAGCCGATCTCGAGGCGGGCGACGGCACGCGATGCGACGCTCAGCACGACCCGGCCATCCTTGATGGCCGAAGCGGGAACGCGCACGCCCGGCACATTGGCCTCGACCAGCAGGTACGGCGTCAGGCCGTTGTCGTTGATCCACTCATGGATGGCCCGCAGCAGGTACGGCCGGTTCGAACTCATTGCTATTTCTGGCACCGGTTTCCCTCATGCGCGCAATGCGCGCTCCTCGGCCGTCATGCTGCGCACGAAGGCCTGGCTGTGAAAGATGCGTTCGCCGTAATCGACGATCGGCTGCGCTTCCCGCGGCAGCGAAATGCCGAGTGCCTGGAAACGCCAGATCAACGGCGCGAATGCGCAGTCCGCGAGGCTGATCTCGGGGCTCAGGAAGAACTTCGAGGCCTTGAACGCCGGGGCATTGCTGACCACTTCCTCGCGCAGGGCCTTGCGCGCGGCCTCGGCACCGCGCCCTCCTTCCTCGATCTGGTCGACCAGGGTCAGCCAGTCGTTCTCGAGGCGCACCATGGCCAGCCGCAGCCGTGCCCGCGAAAGCGGGTCCACCGGCATCAGCGGAGGGTGGGGATAGCGCTCGTCGAGGTATTCGCAGATGACGCTGGTGTCGTAGAGGACCAGGTCGCGGTCGACCAGGGTCGGCACGGAATTGTAGGGATTGAGCTCGATCAGGTCTTCCGGCGGATTGTCGAGGTCGACGACCACGTGGTCGTAGCTGACGCCCTTGGCCGAAAGAACCAGCCGGACCCGGTGGCAGTGCACGCAGTCGCGTGCGGAAAAAAGAGTAAGCACGGCCCGCGATCGCTGACTCAAGACCATGTCCGAAGACCTCCCCTGGCGGATTTGCCACCCGCATGACCACAAAAACCGGGTATCCCCGGCCCTTCCCTCTCGCCAGCACTCTACTACGCCATGGCGAAAGCGCATAGATCGACGCACCCGGGCCGCCGTTTTGGCGACCCAAGTGCATGATTTTCATAGGGAAGTTGATCAATTAGTGCGGCAATCCCCGACCAGGGCCCGGGTCAGTGGACGTCCTTCCAGTATTCCTGCTTGAGGAAATAGGCGAGCAGCGTGAACGCCGTGAGGAACAGCAGGACCCAGATGCCGACCGCCTTTCGCTGCATGGCCGCCGGCTCGGACGCGTATTGCAGGAAATTGGCGATGTCGCGGGCCACCCGGTCGAATTCCTCGGCGTTCAGCGTGCCGGCCCGGTGCAGCTCGAAGCCCTCGAGCTCGGGTGTCTGGCCATCTACCGACGCCTTGAAGGTGGCGGTCTGGACGCCCTGCAGCTCCCACAGCGGGTTCGGCATCGAGGAGTTCGGGAACACCGTGTTGTTCCAGCCGACCGGTCGGCTCGAATCGAGATAGAACGACCGCAGGTAGTTGTAGATGTAGTCGACGCCCTTGGCGCGCGCCATCACCGACAGGTCGGGCGGCGCCACTCCGAACCAGGCCTTGCCATCGACCGGGTCCATCGAGGGTGGGATCGTTTCGCCGATGTTGGCGCCGGTAAAGTTGAGGTTCTTCATGACCTCGTCATCACTGAGCCCTAGATCCTCGGCGATGCGCGAATAGCGCATCATCTTGAGCGAATGGCAGCCCGAGCAATAGTTGAAGAACAGCTGGGCCCCCTGCTGCAGCGACCCGGTGTCGGACAGGCTGGCGTTGGACGCGGCCATGCCCTCCCCTTCCGCTGCCATGGCCGCCGGTGCGGCGCCCAGAACCAGGCCGAACAGGAGTCCGGCAATCAGTCGACGGGTGTTTTGCATGATCGTCTCAGTCATGGCCAGTCACCCGCTCCGGAACCGGCTTGGTCTTTTCGAAGCCGAACGCGGTGTAGACCCAGAGGAAAATGAAGAAACCAAAGTACGACAGCGTCAGCACCCGGCCAATGATCGTCTCGACCGGATCGGTACCGGGACCGGCGCCGATCTTGCCGAGCCAGACGAAACAGATGCCGAGCACGAACAGGCCGATACGGAAGCCGGTGCCGCGATAGCGCCAGGACTTGACCTTGCCGCGATCCAGCCAGGGCAGGAAGAACAGCACGATGATCGCGCTGAACATCGTGATCACACCGAGCAGCTTGTTCGGGACCACGCGCAACATGGCGTAGAACGGCGTGTAGTACCAGGTCGGCTTGATGTGCGCCGGCGTGACCAGGCGGTTGGCCTCGATGAAGTTGTCGTGCTCGAGGAACAACCCGCCGAAGGTCGGCTGGAAGAAGATGATGAACGCGCAGATCAGCAGGAAGCATCCGGTGTAGAAGGTGTCCTTGACCGTGAAGTAGGGGTGGAACGGGATGCCGTCGGTCGGCGCCGTGGCGGACCAGCGGTTGCCCTTCGGTCCCTTCTTGATTTCGACGCCGTCCGGATTGTTCGAGCCGACCTCGTGCAGGGCGAAGATGTGCAGCACGACGAGCAGCAGCAGGACCAGCGGCAGGGCGATCACGTGCAGGGCGAAGAAGCGGTTCAGGGTGGCATCCGAGGGCAGGTAGTCGCCCATGATCCACTCGGTCAGCGCCCCGCCCACGTAGGGAATGGCGCCGAACAGGGAAATGATGACCTTGGCGCCCCAGAACGACATCTGGCCCCACGGCAGCACATAGCCCATGAAGGCCTCGGCCATCAACACGAGGTAGATCAGCATGCCGAGCAGCCAGACCAGTTCGCGCGGCTTCTTGTACGAGCCGTACATGACGCCACGGAACATGTGGATGTAGACCACGACGAAGAACGCCGAGGCGCCGGTTGAGTGCATGTAGCGGATCAGCCAGCCCCACTCGACGTCACGCATGATGTATTCGACCGAGGCGAAGGCTTCCGCTGCGCTCGGCTTGAAGAACATCGTCAGGAATATGCCGGTGACGATCTGGTTGACCAGCACCACCATCGACAGCACACCGAAGATGTACCAGATGTTGAAGTTCTTCGGCGCGTAGTACTGCGTCATGTGCTTGGCGTAGAACGGGCCAAACGACGGTGCGCGGTCGTTGAACCATTCCTGCAGGCCGCTCACGGCCTGGGTCAGTCGATTGGCCATTACGCAGCCCCCTTGAGCTCGCCGATCATGATGTGGTTGTCATCGACGAAGTAGTAGGGCGGCACGACCAGGTTGGTGGGCGCCGGTACGCCGTCATAGACACGGCCGGCCATGTCGAAGCGCGACTTGTGGCATGGACAGAAGAAACCGCCCTTCCATTCCGGATCGAACGGCTCGGGCTTGAGCTCCGGATGCAGCTTCGGCGCGCAACCGAGGTGGGTGCACAGGCCGACCAGCACGAGCAGTTCGGGTTTGAGCGAACGGTATTCGTTCTCGGCGAACTTCGGCTGCTGGGTCTCGACGAGAGACTTGGGATCCCTCAGGCGCGAATCCTGGCTTGGCAACGCATCGAGCTGGGCCTGGGTGCGGTGGATGATCCAGATCGGCTGGCCGCGCCATTCGTACATCACCATCTGCCCGACTTCGAGCTTGCTGATATCGGCTTCGACCGGCGCGCCGGCGGTTTTCGCCCGCGCGCTGGGCTGCCACGATTTGATGAAAGGTATGGCCGCCATTGCGATTCCTGCACCACCAACGACAGCTGTCGTTGCGGTCAGGAACCTGCGGCGGCCCATGTCGACGCCGTCATTTGCCATCCGGCACTCCACGAGGCTTGCTGAAAAAACGGAAAAGGAACAGGAAGAACGCGGGGATGCCGCATAATCATGGTAGTTTAACCAAGCACTCCGCACCGCACAATCTAAGGGCGACGCGGCAAGATGTCCCTTGCAGCGCGCGCCATACCCAGTTACCCGACCAACATGCGCCGCGCAACCACCCGCACCCTCGCCTTCATCCTGCGCTTTGCCATCCTCGGACTCGCCATTGCGTTCGTGCTGAGCCTGCTGGCGCCCGCGCTGGTGGAACGCCTGCGCGGCCCGCCCGTCGGCGCCGCCAGCCAGCGCGGCGATCCGGCTGCGGCGGCACATAGTCAGGGCCCGGTGTCCTATGCCGATGCCGTGACCCGCGCCGCACCGGCCGTGGTCAACATCTACGCCAACAAGATGACCACGGTCCGCCAGTACCGGATCGTACCTGACCCGGTGACGCGACGCCTGTTCGGCGCTATCGCCGCGGGCCCTTCCTACAAGAAACAGGAGCAGAGTCTCGGCTCCGGCGTGGTCTTCAGCGCCGACGGCTACGTGCTGACCAACAATCACGTGATCAACGGCGCCGACGACATCCAGGTGCTGCTGTTCGATGGCCGCGTCGCCCAGGCCCGCGTGATCGGCGCAGACGCCGATACCGACCTGGCCGTGCTCAAGATCGACGCCGCCAACCTGCCGACCATCGCCGTGGCCAATCGCGGCGACGTCAACGTCGGCGATGTCGTGCTCGCTATCGGCAATCCGTTCGGCGTCGGCAAGACGGTGACCATGGGCATCGTCAGCGCCACTGGCCGCCAGCTGCGCCTGTCGGCCTACGAGGATTTCATCCAGACCGACGCCGCGATCAACTTCGGCAATTCCGGCGGCGCCCTGGTCAATGCACTGGGCGAACTGGTCGGAATCAACACCGCGGTCTATCGCAATGCCGGAGGCGACGGGCGCCCTGGCAATGCGCAGCAGAACGCCGAAGGCATCGGCTTCGCCATTCCGGTGACCACGGCAAAGGCGGTCCTCGACCAGATCATCAGCCATGGCATGGTCATCCGCGGCTGGTTCGGCGCCGAATACACGGACACGGCCATGCTTACGCCCGGCAAGCCGCCGAACGGAACGCCGCCACATGGCGTGGTGGTGCTCGAAGTGCTGCCTGGCGGTCCTGCCGACAATGCCGGCCTGCGCAGCGGGGACCTGCTGCTCAAGCTGGATGGCGAGGACATCGTCGACCAGGCCGACCTGCGCAGCCACGAAGCCGCGCTGGCGCCCGGCAAGGTCGCGCGCCTGGAAGGCTTGCGCAATGGAGTCCCGTTCTCGGTCCAGTTGACCCTGATGCAGCGTCCGCCCAACGCCGTCGCCGGCACCTGAGCAAGAGTTGCCTGATCGCCCTCAGAGCGCCTTGCGGTAGCGGTCGCGCAGCGTGGCGACACGCTCTACGTAGACCTGGGTCTCGGCATACGGAGGCACGTCGGCATACTTCTGCACGGCACCCGGGCCGGCATTGTAGGCGGCGGTGGCCAGGCGCTCGTCGCCGTTGAAGGCCTTCAGCATCTGCGCGAGGTATTGTGCGCCGCCGCGGATGTTCTGCGCCGCGTCGAAGGCGTCGACGACCCCGAGGTCGGTCGCCGTCCCCGGCATCAACTGCATCAGCCCCTGCGCGCCCTTGCTCGAAATGGCCATCGGATTGAACGCCGATTCGGCGTGGATGACGGCACGCAACAGGGCCGCGTCGACTCCGTAATCCGCCGCGGCGAGCGCGACCTCGTCCTTGAAAGCATCGAGGTTGAGCGCCGTGCTGGCGAAATTGATCGTCGAGTGCAGGTCGCAGGCCACGCAGGTCGAAATGTAGGTGAACAGCAGGGCGAAGCGGCCGTCGCGCGGCCGGACGTTGGTGTATTCGGTGATGCCGCTGCTGCGCTCGACCCGATAGACCGCGCCGCGAAGCACCTTTGGCGCCAGCTTCGCGGTGGTCGCGCTGGTCATGACCTGGCTGCCGGCGTCGACCGGCGGCGGCTCGGCCACGACCGGTTTTGCAGGCGCCGGAATCATGGCGGCCGTCGAGGTGACACCGGAACTGCCGGCGCGCACGTCGGGCTTTTCCTGATAATCGACCCCGCGTCTGGCCTGGGCGCCGCCGGCCGCGGGCTGGCTGGCGACATAGCTGCCGATGGCCTTGCAGGCCGTGAACGAGCCCTTCTTGTTGGTGTAGGCGACGCTGCCGCCCGGCCCCTCGCACTTGTACAGGGTGTCCGCGACCGCGCCGGCCGAGGCCATGAGCAGGCCCGCCACGAGGACACCGAATACCTGATATGCGCGACTCTGCAACATGCTCACCATTGGACCAGCAAAACCCACGAGGATTCCACCGCGCGGGTCACGCCGGCGGCAGTTGCCCCCGGACCCCCGGCGCATTTCGCTGGCGGGCCTCAGGTTCAGTGCGTAAACTACTGGGTTTGCTGACAATTCTCCAGAACCCATGGCCGGAAAGCTGTACATCAAGACCCACGGTTGCCAGATGAACGAGTACGACTCGGCGAAAATGGCCGACGTGCTTGGGGCGGCGCACGGCCTGGTCGTGACAGACGACGAGACCGAAGCGGACGGCATCCTGATCAATACCTGCTCGATCCGCGAGAGGGCCCAGGAAAAAGTCTTCAGCCAGCTGGGCCGCTGGAAAGCGCTCAAGCAGCACAAGGAATCGGTGGTCATTGGCGTCGGCGGCTGCGTCGCCAGCCAGGAGGGGGCCGCGATCGTCAAGCGCGCACCCTACGTCGACCTCGTGTTCGGGCCGCAGACCCTGCACCGCCTGCCCGAGATGATCGAGGCCCGGCGCAGCAGC
>DAIMYT010000048.1:0-703 GCA_036734345.1 Dokdonella sp.
CGAGGCGGCGCGCGGCGAGCTCGAAGGTCGAACGCGTCCGCGTCGACGGCTCGAAGAACAGGTTGATGATCGTGCGCCCGGCCAGCAATTGCGGGCCCTGTGCAATCTGCGAGAAGGCCTGGCGAAGTTCCACGGCGCGGTCGAGCAGGGCGGTGATGCGCTCGCGGCCGAGGCCGGCCAGGGTGATCAGGTGGCGCAGTTGTCCGTTCGAGTCGATCTGCAGGCTGTTCATTGCGGCGTGCTTTCGTTGCGCGGGCTGGAAAACCAGTATTCAAGGATGATCTGTGCGGCGAGCGCGTCGATGGCGGCGCCGTGCTTTCGCTTCGCCGACCCTTGCGCGCGTTGCGCCGCGAAGCGCCGGGCGGCCTCCTTGGAGGTGAAGCGCTCGTCGGATTCATGCACGGGGCGAGCGTAGCGCTGGCCGAGCTGGGCGCCGAATGCGCGCGCGTGGCCGGTCATTTCCTGTTCGCCGCCATCCAGGGTCAGCGGCAGGCCGATGACGAAGGCGACTGGCTGCCATTCCCTGACCAGGCCATCGATGGCATTCCAGTCGACCTTGCCCTGGCGGACATTGACCGTCGCCAGTGCGCGCGCGGTGCCCGTCTGCGGATGGCCGATGGCGACGCCGATCATGCGCGTGCCGACGTCGAACGCGAGCAGGTAACCCGCGGCGTCGTCGAGCTTCATGCCGGGAGCGCTTCAG
>DAIMYT010000048.1:713-24815 GCA_036734345.1 Dokdonella sp.
CAACGCCTTGATGAGCCCCGCCTCCTCGACCGTCGGACCGCGGCCCGTGTTGACGAAGATGCATGTCGGCTTCATGCGGCGGAAATGCTGACCTTTGAGAAAGCCCTGCGCTTCAGGCGTTGCCGGCATACGGGGAGATCTGTTCCAGGTTGACGCCGACGAGGGCCGCCGAAGCGCGCCAGCGTTCGTCGAGCGGCGTACGGAACAGGATCGCGTTGTCGACCGGCGCGGTCAGCCAGGCATTCTCGCGCATCTCGTGTTCGATCTGGCCCGGGCTCCAGCCCGAATAGCCGAGCGCCACGATGGCATCCTGCGGGCCATTGCCCGCGGCGATCGCGGCGAGGATGTCGCGCGAGGTCGTCACGCTGATGAAGTCGGAAATGCGGAACGAGGAATCCCAGCCGCCATGTGGCGTGTGCAGGACGAAGCCGCGTTCAGGCTGGACCGGTCCGCCGACCAGGACCGGCGAATCGATGACGTCGGGCAGGTCCGAACGCAGGTTCATCTGCGCAAGGACGTCGCCCAGGCGGTAGTCGGAAAGCCGGTTGATCATGATGCCCATGGCGCCATCCTCGCCGTGCTGGCAGACCAGTGCCACCCCGCGCGCGAAGTTGGGATCGCGCAGGCTGGGCATGGCGATCAGCAATTGGTTGGAAAGGGTGGACGACTCGTGCATGGCGACCATTGTACGGCGCGGCAGCGCCTGCCTGCCATGAACGCGATCAGGGCCGCTTCCTGGACGCCTCGTAGCGCCGGATGGTCTCCTCGACCGGCGTGGCGGCGATCAGGTCGGCGATGGCCTCGTCGAAGAGGTCCTCGCGGTCCCTGAAGCGCAGGCAGCTCTTGCCCATGTCGATCTTGCGGCCCGCGCTGGCATAGGCTGCGCGCAATTTTCCGTCTTCTCCGGTATTCATGGTGTCGCACATCAGGTACAGCGCATAGTTGTTCTTCTGCGCCGCCAGGCTGACGTACATCAGCGGCTGCTTGTTGTAGGTTTGCGGATAGCGCGAAAGAGGGATGACCCAGCCGATCATGCCGTAGGCCATTGTTTCCTCGTAGCCCTTCGGCAGGTGGGTATTGATCAGATCCCTGACGCTGGAGACGACGGCGCGCCGCTCGGCAGGCAATTCGGCGAGGAAGTCTTCGACCCGGGTGGCCTTGCTGCTGACCATGCGCTGGCTCCGGCTGGACGGGATGCCAAGCCTGCCACAGGCCGCGGCGCGACCCAAGTTCAGCGATTGCGCAGGATGTTGCCTTCGAGGAACTGCCAGGTGCGCGTGATGTAGAGCTCGTCGACCACGTCGCCCTTGCTCGGCAGCGGGTTGAACGGCGTCGCCAGGTTGACGATGCGGATGGCCGCGTCATCGAGGATCTTGTGCCCGCTGGGCTGGATGATGTCGATGCTCTTCACGCTGCCGTCCCTGTTCAGGCCGACGGTCAGCACCAGTTGCCCGTGGAGTTCCTGGCGCCGGGCTTCATCGGGATAGTTGAGGTTGCCGATGCGCTCGATGCGGGCGACCCAGGCGCTCATGTAGCTGGCGTAGGCGTATTCCTTGGTATTCGCCGAGATGTACTTGCGCTTGGGCCGCTTGGCGTACTGTTCTGTTTCGCGCTGGATCTCCTGGGCGAGGCGCGCCATCTCGAGCTTGCGCTCGATGATTTCGCGTTCGCTCGGCGCCTGCAGGTCGGGCATGTCCGGGGTTTCCGGGGCCGTTTCCACCCTGCGCTCCGCGGTGCGCGTGGTCAGCAGTTCGGTGTGGGTCGGTGCGGTCGGACGCGGCGCGCCGGTTTCGGTCGGTCGCGGGACGACCCCGGCGATCGGCTTCGGGATCGGGCTGGACAACGGATCGGTCGGTCGCCGGGCCTTCTCCGCCTCGCCGCCGCCGCTGTTGCTCGCCTGGGCGAGGAAGTCCGCCTTGTCCGGCGCCTGGCCGCTGGCCGACTGGACCAGGATGACGTCGAGCGCGGGCAGCGACGGTGCCGGGATTTCGACACTGAAGGTGATGCCGAGGACGATCACGGCATGCGCGATCAGCGAAAACAGGAAGGTGACGCCGAAGCGGTCGGCGGCGCTGCTGGAAGGGTTGGCACTCACGCTTTTCGGGATTCGATGACGTCAAACAGCTGACCGGCGATATTAAGCCCGAATTGGGCATCAAGTTCGCGCAGGCATGTCGGAGATGTGACGTTGACCTCGGTCAGGAAGTCACCGATGACGTCGAGGCCGACGAACAGCATGCCGCGCCGCTTCAGCTCGGGCCCCACCTGTGCGGCGATCCAGCGGTCGCGTTCCGACAGCGGCACGCCGACACCCTTGCCGCCGGCCGCCAGGTTGCCGCGGAATTCGTCGCCTTGCGGAATGCGCGCCAGCGCGTAGGGCACCGGCTCGCCGTCGACCATCAGGATGCGCTTGTCGCCGGCGCTGATCTCCGGGATGAACTTCTGTGCCATGGCGAAGGCTCGGCCGTTGCCGGTCAGGGTCTCGAGGATCACGTTGAGGTTGGGGTCGCCGTGGCCGGACAGGAAGATGCTGCGGCCGCCCATGCCGTCCAGTGGCTTGAGCACGACCCGGCCCTGCTCGGCCGCGAACCGCTTCAGCTCGGCGGCGTCGCGGGCGACCAGGGTCGGCGCGCAGCATTGCGGGAAATGCTGGGCGAACAGTTTTTCGTTGGCATCGCGCAGGCCCTGCGGGTCATTGACCACCAGCACCCCGCTATCGTGGGCCAGTTGCAGGACCTGGGTGTCGTGGATGAACTGCTCGTCGACCGGCGGGTCCTTGCGCGCCAGCACGACGTCGAACGTACGCAGGTCCTTCCACTGCGCTTCGCCCAGGCTGAACCAGTCGCCCGGCTGGTCGCGCACGGCAAGCGTGGCCAATCGTGCGAACGGGACGCCGTTGCGGATGGCCAGGTCGCCGTGGGTCAGGTAGGAAATCCGGTAGCCCCGGCGTTGCGCTTCGAGGAGCAGGGCAAACGTCGTATCCTTGGCGATCTTGATGTCGGCGATGGCGTCCATCAGGACGGCCAGAGAGCGGGCCATGCATGTGCTCCAGGGAAGGTGTCAGGGTGTGCGCAAAGTCGCGACGCGGAAGTACTGCTAGTTTACACTCGTCGCCGCCATGGTCGGTCGGCTCCCGTCACGATGGGCGAGCAGGTTCCCAAGATTTTCTGAGGACTTACGCGCTAAACTTGACAGATTAGCTAAGAATTGGTTAAGAAGCATCGACCATTTGGAGGAAAGTGCGGGGGCGACGCAGGGCCTTGGCTAGCGTGCGCTGGATCTGGTCACTTTCCTGAATTGCGTATCGGCAGGCACGGATCTTGCGTGTCTAATTTCTCAGTACAGCGGTCGGGGGTCCTTACCAGGTGGATGAGACCAAGCAGGGCAGCTTCAGCGGCCTGAAAGTCATGGTCATTGACGATTCGAAGACCATCCGCCGGACTGCGGAAACCTTGCTGCGCAAGGAAGGTTGTGACGTTGTCACGGCGACGGACGGGTTCGAGGCGCTGGCCAAGATCTCGGACCAGCAGCCACAGATCATCTTCGTCGACATCATGATGCCGCGGCTGGATGGCTATCAGACCTGTGCGCTGATAAAGAACAACCAGATGTTCAAGGCGACGCCCGTGATCATGCTGTCCTCGAAGGACGGCCTGTTCGACAAGGCGCGCGGAAGAATTGTCGGTTCCGAACAATATTTGACCAAACCTTTCACTCGCGAGGAGTTGCTCGGGGCAATTCGTCGCCACGTGGACTGGAAGTAATTCCGTTGGCTTGGCCATTCGACTCACAGGGGTAAGGCGGTGGCGCACATTTTCATCATCGACGATTCGCCGACCGACGTGCGCGTGTTCACCACGCTGCTCGAGAAGGCCGGTCATCGCGTCAGCAGCGCGGCGAGTGCCGAGGAAGGCATCGCCGGGGTCAAGCGCGAGCGGCCGGACCTGGTCATCATGGACGTGATCATGCCGGGCATGAACGGATTCCAGGCGACCCGCGACCTCAGCCGCGACGCCGGCACCGGGCACATCCCGATCCTCATCGTCACCACCAAGACCATGGAGACCGACCGGGTCTGGGGCCTGCGCCAGGGAGCCAAGGATTTCCTGACCAAGCCGGTCGATGCGAAATCCCTGCTGCAGCGCATCGACAACCTGCTGCCGGGTTGAGACGAAGAGCATGGTCAACGCCCCTGAAACGCAGACCGGTCCGTTCGAGATACTCGCCGATTACGAGCGGCGCAGCCTCGCGCATGTCGCCGGCCTGCCCGAACAGATCGATGCGCCGGGCCTCTGGCGCGGCATCGGCTTCCGCGTCGGCTCGCGCCACATGGTCAGCAGCATCTCGGAAGTGAACGAGATCCTCACCATGCCGGCATTGACCGTGGTTCCCGGCACGCAAAGCTGGATGCTCGGCATCGCCAACGTGCGCGGCAACCTGGTCGCCGTGATCGACCTGCGCAAATACATAGAGGGTGCGCGCACGGTGATGACCGACTCCACGCGCGTCCTGGTCGTGCGCCAGCATGGCGGCAGCGTGGGCCTGCTGGTCGACGAAGTGCTCGGCCAGCGCAGTTTTTCCGATGAACAGCGCTCGCACGCACAGGGCGAGGAAGACGAGCGCTACAGCCGCTACATCGGCGAAAAGGTACAACTCGGCGACATCTTGTGGGGATTGTTCAGCATGACTGCCCTGGTCCGCTCGGCGGAATTCCAGCAGGCATCCGCATAACAGCAAGCCGGCCGATTCTGCGACCCGGCCGGTCATGTGCAACTTAGGGGTGAGGTAACACAATGAGCACAACTTCCAGCGCACTCTCGGGCTCCGAGCGTACAGGCAGCCTCAACACCATACTGATCGTGTTGCTGGTCCTCGCCATTGCATTCGCAGCGGCGGATTTCATCTACCTGACGATCAAGAGCAACCAGGACCGACAGGCAAGCTCGTTGACCACCCAGGTGCAGGTGCTTTCGCAAGCCTTGACCACCTATGCGGCGAACGCCGCCGGCGGCAACGAGCTGGCCTTCGACGAGCTGAAGAAGACCACCGGCGACATCGATGCGTTCCTCGGCTTCCTGACCAAGGGCAATGCCAAGGACCCCTCGCCGTATGCGGGCATGCCCTCCTACGCCAACGAACCGGGCGTCGAAAAGGAACTGAAGGACCTCAACGCGGCATGGGCACCGGTGTTGACCAACGCGACCAAGATCCTCGACGGCAAGAGCCTGGTCCTCGATACCGCCACCACGGCGACGGAATTCACCTCGAAGATGCCGGTCCTGAATTCGCGCATGAACGAGGTCGTCAACATCCTCACCGAACGCAACGGCAGCGCCGGCCAGGTCTACATCTCGACGCGCCAGATGCTGCTCGCCGACCGCATGATCCGCCGCGTCCAGGAAATCGTCCAGGGCGGCGAGGATGCACAGTCGGCTGCCGACGGCTTCTCACGCGATGCGGCGCTTTACCGTTCGGTGCTCGACGGCCTCATCGAAGGTGCGCCGGCGCTCAACATCCGCCCGATCGACCAGCCCAACGCCAAGCAGATCCTCGTCGACGTGCAGCAGCAGTGGCAGGAACTCGACGAACCGGTGCGCAAGATCATCGACGCTTCGACCGGCCTGCAGGTCGTCAAGCAGGCCGCTGACGCGATCTTCACCGACAGCCAGAGCGTGCTGCTCAAGGCGCGCAACGTGGCCGACCGCCTCGATACCCTGGCGTCCAAGCGTGCATTCCCGAACCAGTGGCTCGGTGCCGTCGCCGCCGGCGTGGCCATCGCCCTCGTCATCCTGCTCGGCATCACCCTGGTCCGTGACCAGCAGAGCCGCTACCAGATGTCGGCGGAACTGAACCAGCGCAACCAGGAGGCCATTCTGCGCCTGCTCGACGAAATGGGATCGCTGGCCGAAGGCGACCTGACCGTCAAGGCGACCGTCACCGAGGACATCACCGGCGCGATCGCCGACTCGATCAACTTCGCGGTCGAGGCGCTGCGATCCCTCGTCACGACCATCAACGAGACCGCCGTGCAGGTATCCGCCGCCGCGCAGGAAACCCAGGCGACCGCCATGCACCTGGCCGAAGCCGCCGAGCACCAGGCCCAGCAGATTACTTCCGCCTCCGCCGCCATCAACGAGATCGCGGTGTCGATCGACGAGGTCTCGAAGAACTCCTCGGAGAGCGCCGAGGTGGCGCAGCGCTCGGTGCAGATCGCCGCCAAGGGCGCGGCCATCGTGCGCCAGACCATCCAGGGCATGGACTCGATCCGCGACCAGATCCAGGAGACCTCGAAGCGAATCAAGCGTCTCGGCGAATCCTCGCAGGAAATCGGATCCATCGTCGAACTGATCAACGACATCGCCGAACAGACCAACATCCTCGCCCTGAACGCGGCCATCCAGGCGGCATCCGCCGGCGAAGCCGGACGCGGGTTCGCGGTCGTCGCCGACGAAGTGCAGCGACTCGCCGAGCGCTCGGCGAACGCGACCAAGCGAATCGAGACACTGGTGCAGACGATTCAGTCCGATACCAACGAAGCGGTCAGCTCGATGGAGCAGACCACCGCCGAGGTCGTCGCCGGTGCGCGACTGGCCGAGGACGCCGGCCTGGCCCTTGGCGAGATCGAAAAGGTCTCGCATGACCTCGCCGACCTCATCCAGAACATCTCGGCCGCTGCGAGCCAGCAGTCGGCTGCCGCCACCAACATTTCGGCGACGATGAACGTGATTCAGGAAATCACCACGCAAACATCGGTCGGCGCAAGCCAGACGGCCGAATCGATCGGCAACCTGGCGCATCTGGCCGGCGACCTGCGCCGTTCGGTGGCCGACTTCAAGCTGCCGGGCTGAGCCCGGGATTTGTCACGTATCCAGATCAAGGAGAACCTGTCAGCCAGCCAACATCATCGGCAATGCCGTACCAGACCCGCCGAGCCGCGCGGAATGTGACTGCAACCCTAGCGTTGCAGGAGCAGGCCACCGACCGGCAACGCGCGGCACACCGGCCCGATTCAGTTCATGGTCCTGTGCGCCGGGTTGGGTTTCCGGGCGGCGCGGTGGTTTAGGGTTAGGGCCGCCAGGTTATGCCAGGGCGAACGAATACCATGAAACTGCACGACGACTTCACCACGCTCAACTGGGTCAAGGGCGAACTGGACGATACCCTCAAGCAGGCGCGCCAGGCGCTCGAGGCTTACGTCGAGGATCCGGCCGACACCAGCCTGATGCGCTTCTGTGCAACCTACCTGCACCAGGCGCAGGGCACCTTGCGCATGGTCGAGTTGTATGGCGCGGCGATGGTCATCGAGGAAATGGAGCGCCTCGCCGATGCCCTGCTGGCGGACGCCGTCGGCAATCGCGAAGAGGGCTATTCCGTGCTCATGCGCGGCATGGTCCAGCTGCCCGACTACCTCGAGCGCGTGCAGACCGGGCACAAGGACATCCCGATCGTCCTGTTGCCGCTGCTCAACGACCTGCGTGCCTGCCGCGGCGAAAAACTGCTTAGCGACTCGGCACTGTTCTCGCCCGACCTGGGCAGTGCGCTGCCGGCATCGGCCGCCGGCCGCGCCGAGCCGCTCACGCTGAAGGAACTGCGCGCACAGGCCCTGCGCCTGCGCCTGGCCTTCCAGGCCGCGCTGCTGAAATGGTTCCGCGATTCCACCCAGCCACAGCACCCTGCGCGCCTGCGCGACGTGCTCGACCGCCTGCGCACGCAGGTCGCATCGGGCGAAGAGTCGCGCCGCCTGTTCTGGATTGCCGCCGGCGTTGCCGAATCGGTCAGTGACGGCAGCCTCGATGCCAGTGCGTCGGTCAAGCTGCTGTTTGGCGGAGTCGACCGGGCGATCAGGAGCTTCGCCGAATCAGGCGAGAACGGCCTCAGCGTCGCGCCGCCGCGGGAGCTCGAGAAAGGCCTGCTCTATTACATTGCGCATTCGAGCAGCAAGAGTCCGCGCGTCGAGGAAATCCGCGAAACCTACGCGCTCGGCTCGCTGCTGCCGACCGACCAGGAAGTCGCGCACGCCAAGAGTTCGATCTCCGGCCACAACCGTGCCCTGCTCGACACCGTTTCGGTCGCGATCAAGGAAGACCTGCTTAGGGTCAAGGAATCCCTCGACATCTACCTGCGCGCGCAACAACGCGATCCGGCCGACCTGCTCGGCCAGATCGACCTGCTCGACCGCGTGCGCGACACGCTCGGCATGCTCGGTCTTGGCGTGCCGCGCCGCGTCGTGACCGAACAGCGCGGCACCATCGAGGACATCGCACTCGGTCGGCGTGAGGCCGACGAAGGCACCCTGCTCGATGTCGCCGGCGCCTTGCTCTACGTCGAAGCTTCGCTGGACGACCACATCGAGCGCCTCGGTGCGGCCAGCGAGGAGGGCGACAACGAGGCCATCGAGCTGCCCAAGGCCGAAGTGCGCAAGATCCTCGATGCCCTGATGCACGAGGCGGCGGTCAATATCCAGCAGGCCAAGCACGACGTCATCGCCTTCATCGAATCGCCCTGGGATCACGAAAGGGTCGAGCAGATCCCGCGCCTGCTCGAGGAAATTTCCGGCGCCTTGCGCATGCTCGATCTCGGCGAGGCAGCCGAGCTGATGGGCGGCATCGTGCGCTTCGTCGAAGTCGAGCTGCAGCGCCATCGGCGCGTGCCGACTGCAGAACAGATGGACAGCCTGGCCGACGCGCTGGCGTCGATCGAATACTTCCTCGAAGCGACGCGCGAGCAGCGCGGGGGCCGCCAGAAGATCCTCGATGTAACCAGGGAAAGCCTGGAGGCGCTCGGCTACTGGCCGATTCCGCGCAATGACGGCGACGGCCCGGACAGCGGCGGCGAACCGGCGGGGCCGCCGGTAGTGAGCAACGACGATGCGCTCGCCGCGACTGCGGCTTTGGCCCGCGACGGCGATGTTTCGGCCGGCAGTGCCTCGCTGTATGCGGAGCCGCGCGAGATGCGGCCAATCGAGCACGAACCTTCGGCGCTCGGCTCCGATTTCCCGAGCTGGGGCGAACATCTGCCGCTGGAGCAGAGTGCCGCGCTTCGACCGGACGATCTGGCCGGCTCCAGCGAGCTCAACCTTGACGGTCTGGATTTTCCCGATTCGGAGGCGCCCGGCGTTTCCGATGGCCTGGCACTCGATGCCGTCGACGAGCCCAGCGAGCTCGACAGCGTCATCGAGATCGCCGCAGGCGAGGATCTGCACGGCCTCATCGTCGGCGAGACGGGCCAGCCCGCGCTCGACGAACTCGATGTCGATGGCTTGCGCCTGGCCGAAACCACCCACGACCGCGATCAGACGGGCAGTGCGGCGGAAGCGCCGGCCGCTGCCGGCAACATAGAGATCGACGAGGACGGCAATCGCTGGATCGAGATCGAGGAGGAAATCGAGGAGGAGATCGAGGAAGAGCTGCTCGCGACCGAGGTCGGCGACGGCAGTTTCCAGATCACGGCCTCGAGCGAGATCGACGATGAAATCCGCGATGTCTTCATCGAGGAAGTGCAGGAGGAGATAGACAACCTGCGCGCGCAGTTGCCGCTATGGCGAGCAGCCAGCGATGACCTCGAGCGCGTAAAGCCGATCCGGCGGTCGTTCCATACGCTGAAGGGCTCCGGCCGCCTGGTCGGCGCGCTTGCCCTCGGCGAGTTCAGCTGGAAGGTCGAGAACATGCTCAATCGCGTTCTCGACCGCTCGATCGCACCGAGCGCCCAGGTCCTGGCGCTGGTGGATCATGCGGTCAACGCCTTGCCCGACCAGCTCGCCGCGCTGCGCGGGGAAGGCGCGCCGACCGCCGACATCGCCGGCATCATGGAAACAGCCGACCGTCTCGCCGAGGGCGAGCTGGCCTCGCTGCCGGTCAGGCAGCAGTCCGCACGCACGGTGATCCGCAAGGTCAAGCGCCTGGTCAAACGACGCGTTCCCTACGAGGGCGCACTGCCCGGAGCGGCCGTTGCCGGCGATCTGGACATGCCGAGGGCGATCGAACTCGAGGATGACAGTCCGCCAGAAATCATCGCCGGTCCGCTGCCGGGGCTCGACCCCGTCCTGTTCGACATACTCAAGAGCGAAACGGCGATGCATCTCGCCGTCGTCGACGAGTTCCTCGGCCAGGCCGGTTATGTCGACCTGCCGGTTTCCGAGCCGCTGCTGCGCGCCGCGCATACCCTGAGCGGCGCCATCGCGATGGTCGAAATCGACTCGCTCTCGCACCTGCTGTCGCCGCTGGAAGGTTACCTCAAGCGCATGCGCGCGAGCGCCACGCCGATCGATGCGGACGGTATCGCCGTCCTGCGCGAGTCCGCGGCCATCGTGCGCGAGTCGATGCAGTGCCTTGATCGCGGCTCCAGCGACTTGCCCGACACGAGTGAACTTTCGGCACGGGTCACTGCCTTGCGCGATGCCCTGCAGGAACCGGAAAACGCCCTGCACTTGTATCACCAGGACGACGAACGGTCGCAGCAAGAGGATGATGACGAAGTCTCCGGCTTGCTGGACTCCGCCGACGCGCTGGGCAATCTCGATTTTGAATCGGTCGGCGAAGACGAGGAATTGGAAGACGCTGGCGAGACGCTCGCGACGGTGCCGTCGGCAGATGCCGAAGGTGCCGGCGATGCAATGGCAGAACGTGCCGGCGACCGCCAAGCCGACGAGGCCGAGGCGGCGAACGAACAGGTCTCGATCGAGGGCGTCTTCGAAGCGCCGGAGCAGAACATCGAATTCCCGGAAGACACCGATATCGATGCGCTGATGGCGGCAGCAAGTGCCTTCAGCGACCTCCCGGACAAGTCGCGCTCCGCTTTTGAAACGCCTGCGCAGGGCGCCGGAACGGAATTGGACGCCGGAGCCGGCTTCGAGATCGAATTCGATGAGTCCGCGCTGGACGCCGATGCCATCGAGGAAGCGGCTGGATCCGTGGACGGGCAAGCGGCGGACGACGCTGAGACCGGCGATGCGGATGCCGCGACCGGCGCGGTCGACGAGCCCGCCGAAGCGGACGTGGAACTCGACGAAACGACCGACGAAAGCGCTGCGGCGGAGGACATGGCGGAGGAAGCAGCAGAAGCTGCCGAAATCGACGAAACCGAAACCGAAACCGAAACCGAAGCCGAAGCCGAAGCGTCAGAAGCGGCGCTTGAAGCCGGACCGGAAGAGGCGACATCCGCCAACGAGGACCCGTTGGAGGCATTCGCCGGCGAAGTCGAAGAGTCGGCGCAGCCTGTCGACAGCCAGCCGGCCGGCCGTCTCGATCTTCCCGAAATGGACCAGGACCTGCTCGACATCTTCGTGCAGGAAGGCAACGACATCCTCGACCATTCCGATTCCGTGATGGCGAAGCTGCGCGAGTCTCCACAGGATCGCGAACTGATCGTCAGCCTGCAACGCGACCTGCACACGCTCAAGGGCGGCGCGCGCATGGCCGGCATCGGCCCGATCGGCGACCTGACCCACGCCATGGAGTCGCTGCTCGACGCGACCTATGACGGCCATCGCAGCATGGACATGCCGGCGGTCGAGGCGCTCGAGCGCAGCTACGACGCATTGCACGGACTCGTGCAGAGGATCGCGCGGCGCGAGGCGATCGCGATGCCCGATCAGATGATCTCGCGGCTCGAGAACCTCGTTGCCGGCGAAACCCTGGCCGAGGCCGAATCACCGGTTGCGCAGGACGAACCCTCCCGCGCACCCGCGCAACCGCCGCCGGCGCCGCGCACCCTGCCGACGCTGGATGCCGAGGACGAGCCCCGCGCGCCGCAGGAAATGATCCGGGTAAGATCGGAACTGCTCGATTCGCTGGTCAACTACGCCGGCGAGGTTTCGATCTATCGCTCGCGACTGGAACAGCAGATTTCCAGTTTCCGCTTCAACCTGATCGAGTTCGAGCAGACCGTCAGCCGCCTGCGCGAACAGCTGCGCAAGCTGGAAATTGAAACCGAGGCGCAGATCATCGCGCGCTACCAGCGTGAGCATCACGATGGCGTCGAAGCGGTCTTCGATCCCCTGGAGCTCGATCGCTTCTCGCAGCTGCAGCAGTACTCGCGTGCGCTCGGCGAGTCGGTATCCGATCTGGTCTCGATCCAGGGCCTGCTCGACGACCTGACACGCCAGTCCGAAACACTGCTGCTGCAGCAGTCGCGGGTCAGCTCCGATCTGCAGGAAGGCCTCATGCGCACGCGCATGGTGCCGTTCGATTCGATGGTGCCCTCGCTGCGCCGCACGGTGCGCCAGGCCGCCCAGGAAGTCGGCAAGCGCGCCCAGCTCAAGGTCGAGGGCGCGCAGGGCGAAATGGATCGCAACCTGCTCGAGCGCATGAAGGCGCCGTTCGAGCACATGCTACGCAACGCGCTCGCGCACGGCATCGAATCGCCGCAACAGCGCCTGGCCGCAAACAAGCCGCTTGATGGCACCGTGACGATCAAGGTTTCACGTGAGTCGACCGAAGTCGTCTTGCGCATCAGCGACGATGGTGGCGGCATGGATCGCGACGCGATCCGGCGCAAGGCCATTGCCCTGGGCCTGCTCAATCCGGAAGCGAACCTGTCGGATCGCGATCTCTACGGTTTCATCCTCGAAGCCGGATTCTCCACCGCCGAGCAGGTGACCCAGCTTTCCGGTCGCGGCGTCGGCATGGACGTCGTGCACAGCGAAATCAAGCAGCTCGGCGGCTCGCTGGTGATCGACTCCGAGCCGGGTGCCGGAACCACCTTCACGATCCGCCTGCCATTCACCCTCGCTGTCACCCAGGCCATCCTGGTCAAGCTCGGCGAATCGACCTACGCCGTGCCGATGTCGTCCGTGCAGGGCGTCGTCCGCATCGCGCTCGACGACTACTCCAAGCGCCTGGCCAGCGGCGATCCGGCCTACAACTACGCGGGCGAGGACTTCAAGATCTATGAGCTCTCGCAGCTGCTCGGCGTCGCCCAGGGGCGCATCATCGACGAGACCCAGTTGCCGTTGCTGATGACGCGGACAGGCGACCAGCGCGCCGCCGTACGCATCGACGCGGTCGTTGGCTCGCGCGAAATCGTGGTCAAGTCGGTGGGACCGCAGATCAGCTCGGTCCCGGGCATCTTCGGCGCCACGATCATGGGCGATGGTTCCGTGATCATGATCCTCGACCTCGCACCACTGGTGCGCCGCGTGGCATCGATGCGCGCCAGCGTCGCTGCCGGCGAGATGCCGCCGGTCGAGGAGATCGAGCAGCCGCCAAGCCTGCCCGAGGTCAAGCGCAAGACCATGATCATGGTGGTCGACGATTCGATCACCATGCGCAAAGTCACCACCCGCGTGCTCGAGCGTGCCGAAATGGAGGTTGTCACCGCCAAGGATGGACTGGACGCCGTCGAGAAACTGCAGGACAGCGTGCCCGACCTGATGCTGCTCGACATCGAGATGCCGCGCATGGACGGCTACGAGCTTGCCACCTACATGCGCAACGACACGCGCCTGAAGGATGTGCCGATCATCATGGTGACCTCGCGTACCGGCGAGAAGCATCGCCAGCGCGCCTTGGAAATCGGCGTGGAGCGCTATCTCGGCAAGCCCTACCAGGAAGCCGATCTGCTGCGTCAGGTCCAGGAAACCCTGAGGTCGACACGTGCAGACGCCTGAAAAATCCCTGCCCATCGCGCTCCTGACGCAGGCGGGCGAGGCCGGTCGACATTTGCGCGATGCCCTGGCGGGATCCGGAACATCGATCGTCTACGAAGCACAGGCTGCCGAACTCGATCGCGAACTGCTCGAGAGATCGGGCGCGCGGGTCGTCGTCGTCAACCTCGACAATGACGTCGAGGATCATCTCGACGAGGTCTATTCGCTGCTGGACGATGAACGCTACAACGTGATCTTCGACGAGGCCCAGGTATCCAGCCAGCTGTCGGGCTGGGAACAGGCGCGCTGGGCGCGGCATCTCGCCGCCAAGATCCTCGGCACGGAAGATCCCGATCCGCCACGCCCGGAAGGCGCCGAGCCGGTGCCGCAGCGCGAACCCGCCGGGCGAGCCGCCGAAATCGCGGCGCAAGAGCCGGAACCGGCGCGAGTCGAGGTGGCGACCGCGGAGGCCGGGCAATCGCAACCCGCTGCCGAAGCCGCGGCCAACGTCGAGGCGGAAGCCGGCGCTTCGGCGAGCGATGCCATGCCTGCCGGCGAGGACTATTCCGACATCGTCGACCTTCTCAACGAGGTCGATCCGGAGTCGCCCGGTTCCTTTGGGGTCAGTGTCGAGGTGTCTTCGTCCAGCGAACCGGATGCGCAGGACACCGTGCCGATGCCGGTGCTGGATCTCTCCGAATTCGACGATTTCGAGGCGGCACCGTCTGCCGATGAACAGGCGGTCGGGGACGGCGAAGGCGCGACCCTGGCCGAGCCAACACTCGAGATGCCGGCGTTCGATGTGGCGGCCGGCGACGAAGTGGAAGGCGACGCGCTCGGATTTGGCGATCTCGATGATTTCGCCGATGGTGACGATAGTGTCTTCGGCGCCGATGAGGTGGTCGATATCGCCGGCGATCCGGATCTGGATTTCGCAGACCGGCCGGTTGAAACGGAACTCGCCGAAAGCACCGAAGACAGTGAAGCGGCGGCCGCGGGCGCCGAGATTTCAGGATTGCAGATGCTCGACCTGGATTGGGCCGATGCGCCGGCGCCTGCTGCGGACGCCGAAGGGCAGGCCGACCCGGTGGTGGCTCCGCCCGCGATCGGCTCGGCCTTTGCCTGGAGCCTCGAGGATCTCGACGACGAAGCTGCCCCGGCCGGCCCAAAGGCAGAGGAAGCGCCGTCCGGGCCGGCGAAGTTCGGCATCGAAACCATCAGCGCGTCGGAATATCTCGCACCGGAGGGCGTGCCGGCGGTTGAGGATACCTTCCAGGCGGGCTTGTCGCTGGAGCTGATTCCGCTCGATGAAGCGGTCGCACCGCAGCTTGCCGGAGCGGAATCGGCAAGCCAGGGCGGTCGCGAAACCTGGCTCGATACCGACATCAAGATCGCGGTCAGCAGGGTCTGGGTGCTGGGCGCCTCGATCGGCGGTCCAGAGGCCGTACGCGAATTCCTGGCCGAAATGCCGGCAAACAGCCCGGCGCTGTTCCTGCTCGCCCAGCACATGGGCGCCGAGTTCATGGACATCATGGCGCAACAGCTGGTGCGCTCCACCGCGCTGACCGTGCGCACGCCGTCGCATGGCGAGCGCGTCGGCCACGGCGACATCGTCATCGTACCGACCACCCACCGCCTGCGCGTCGACAGGGAAGGGGTGATCACGCTCGAGCCCAACGCCGATTCCAACCTGCCACACTCGCCGTCGATCGACCAGGTCCTGCGCGACGTGGCCGACCGTTTCGGCGCGAAGTCCGGCGTCGTCGTGTTTTCCGGCATGGCCGAGGACGCGGCGGAAGGCAGCGCCCACATGGCGGCCAAGGGCGGCAAGGTCTATGTGCAGGATCCGGAGACTTGCGTAATCAGTTCGATGGTCGATGGCGTGATCGATACCGGTGTCGTCAGCTTCACCGGCTCACCCAAGGCACTTGCCGAAAAGGTCATGGGTGACCTGAAACCAGCGGCCAAGGCCTGAGGAAATCAAGATGATCGAACTACCCCGCGAAATTCGTGGCGTCATGATCCCGGTGACCGGAGGACGGGTTCTCCTGCCCAATGCGACGGTCGCCGAGGTGATCACCTATACCGCGCCGGAGAAGGTCGAGGGTGCGCCGAGCTGGCTGCTCGGCCGGCTCGGCTGGCGTGGCTGGCGCCTGCCGCTGTTCTCGTTGCCGATGCTGGCCGGCCATGCCAGCGAGGAAGACACGCGCAATGCCCGCGTGACCGTGCTCAAGGGCCTCAGCGGCAATGCCAAGTTCCCGTTCCTGGCCATGCTCGCGCAGGGCTTCCCGCGCCTGACCACGATCACCTCTGACCTGCTCATCACCACTGGCGACAACACCGAGGTGGGAACGGGCGTGCACTCCGAGGTGCTGGTGCGCGACGATCATGCGGTCATTCCCGATCTCGGCAAGATCGAGGAACTGATTGCCAGCGCGCTGGCCGCCTGAACCCTGCGTTTGCGACCGCGTTTGCGCCGATCCGCCGGCGCGCGCGTGGCTGACTAGATGTCGCCGTGAATGGCCTGCAGCGCGGTAATCGCTGCAAGTCCGGCCGTTTCCGTGCGCAATATGCGCGGCCCCAGGCGCAGGCCGGTGAAATCCGCCTGGTCGAGGAGGTTGAGGTCCTGCTCGGACAGTCCGCCCTCCGGTCCGACCACGAGCGTCGCCACATCGAAAGCCGGCAGCGTCCGCGGCGAAACATTGCCGTCCGGGTCGAGGGCCAGGCGCAGGCCGCCGGATTGATCCAGCGTCGCCGCCCAGGTCGCCAGGCGCACGGGTGGATCAAGCGTCGGCAGCGTGGCGCGACCGCACTGTTCGCAGGCGCCGGCGATTACCGCCTGCCAATGCGCAAGGCGGCGCGCGGTACGTTCGGCATCGAGCTTGACCTCGGTACGTCCGGTGATCAACGGCACGATCCGGCTGACGCCGAGCTCGGTCGCCTTCTGCAGGATCAGGTCCATCTTCTCGCCGCGGGCGACACCCTGCGCCAGGGTCAGCTGCAACGGGCTCTCGCGGTCGACCCGCTCGCCATCGTCGAGCACGCGCGCGGAGACCGCGCGCTTGGCCAGCTGGCTGATCTCGGCGCGGTACTCGCGGCCGTTGCCATTGAAGAGCAGGATCGGATGGCCGCGCTCCAGGCGCAGCACGCGGGCCAGGTGCTCTCCGGCTTGCGGCGGCAGCACGATTTCCATGCCACTGCCCAGCGTGTCGAAAACACAGATTCGGGGAATGCGCATGGCGGGATTCTAGCGCGTGTTCAGGCCACCGCGCGGTCGATGCCCTCGATCGCGACATCGACCATGAGGTCGATTTCTTCATTCGTCACGCAGTACGGTGGCATGAAGTAAACGACGTTGCCGAGCGGGCGCAGGATCACGCCGCGCCCGAGCCCGTGCAGGTACACGCGCAGGCCGCGACGCTCGCCGGGCGGAAAGGGGGTACCCGCCTTGCGGTCGCGCACGAGCTCGATGGCGGCGATCATGCCGGTCTGGCGGACATCGGCCACGTTCGGATGGTCGACCAGTTTGGCCAGGCGCAGCGCCAGGTGCCCGGCGCGCTGGCGATTGCCTTCGATGACCGGCTCGTCCGCGAAGATGGACAGCGTTTCCAGCGCGGCGCGGCAGGCCAGCGCGTTGCCCGTGTAGCTGTGCGAATGCAGGAATGCCTTGCCCGCCGAATACTCGGCGTAGAACGCGGCGTGCACGTCCTCCGAAGTCAGCACGGCGGACAGCGGCAGCGTGCCACCGGTCAGCCCCTTCGACAGGCAGAGGAAATCCGGGACGATCGAGGCCTGCTCGCAGGCGAACAGCGTGCCGGTGCGACCGAATCCGACCGCGATTTCGTCGGCGATCAGATGGACCTCGTATTCGTCGCAAAGGCGGCGCAACCCGGACAGGTAGGCCGGCGGATACATGCGCATGCCGCCGGCACACTGCACGAGAGGTTCGACGATGATCGCGGCGACTTCATGGGCGTGTTGTTCCAGTAACTGGCGCATGTCGTCGAGGCGGCGCCAGGCATGTTCATCCGGCGACTCGTCCGCATCGCGCAGGAAGGAATCCGGCGATGGAGCAAGGATCGGCTCGAGCAGCAGCGGGGCGTAGGTCGCCCGATAAAGGGCGACATCGGAGACCGACAGCGCGCCGAGGGTTTCGCCGTGGTAGCCGCCGGCCAGGGCGATGAAGCGGCAACGATCGGGCCTGCCCTGGTTGCGCCAGTAGTGATAGCTCATCTTGAGGGCGACTTCGACCGCGCTCGACCCGTTGTCGGCATAGAACACGCGCGACAATCCGGGTGGCGCCACGCGCACGAGCTGCTCGGCCAGGGCGACCGCCGGTTCATGCGTCATGCCGGCCAGCATCACATGGTCGAGGCGGTCGAGCTGGTCCTTCAGCGCGGCAACGATGCGCGGATGGCGGTGGCCGAAGATGTTGGTCCACCAGGAACTGACCGCATCGAGATAGCGCGTGCCATCCGCCGCATACAGCCAGGCGCCTTCGGCTTGCGCGATGGCCAGCATCGGCACGGTTTCGTGATCGTGCATCTGCGTGCACGGGTGCCAGACCACGGCAAGATCGCGCGCGGCCAGCGAGTAGGTATCGGGAGCAGGGGAGTCGGACATGGCTTTGCTATGATCGGCGTCCAGTACCCACTTGCACAAGCCGTCGCCCATGCACTCTCAGAATGAAACGCCCCAGCACATTCGTCGTATCGCCGATGGCGAACGAGAGCGGCTACAACACAGGGACTTGCAGGCACCGATGACGCATGGCCTTCCGATTCCCCATTCGGCATACCCCATTCACGCCTGCAGGCGTGAACGAGTTCTGGGGGCTCCCCGGTTTTTCCGTGGCCGAGTGCCGGATACCGTAGTTGTTGGTTTCACCCTGATCGAAATCCTCGTCGTCGTCGTCATCCTCGGCATCCTCGCCGCGATCGTCGTGCCGCGCGTCATGGAGCGACCGGCCGAGGCGCGTATCACGCGCGTCAAGCAGGACCTGCAGGGCATCATGACGGCGCTGAATTTGTACAAGCTGGATAACTTCCGTTATCCGAGCAACGAGCAGGGCTTGCAGGCGCTGACTACAAAACCGTCGGGACAACCCGAAGCGCCGAACTGGAAAGGCCCGTACCTGGACCGCCTGCCGATGGATCCGTGGTCCAAGCCCTATCAGTACCAGCAACCCGGCCAGCATGGCGAAGTCGATGTCTACAGTTACGGATCGGACGGCCGCCCCGGCGGTGATGGCGATGCGGCGGACATCGGCAACTGGGGGGAATGATGGATGCGTCATCGCCGGCTGTTCGTGGTTTCGCGATGACTGTTTTCGATGTTCCGGACCGCGCCAGCCCAAAGCATGAGAACTGACCGGGACAGGGCGGGGGAGCGTGTGCGGATTTTCGCGGGGCGGCCATCAGTCGCTGCCTCGGAGCGGGAGCAAGGGCGAGCTCTGGAGGTTACCCGGTTTGTCCATGGCCGAGGGCCAATCCCCGCTTTGGGGCAAAGGCAAGAGCGAGCTCCTGCCGCTACACGGTTTCTCCGCGGCCGAGGGCCAATCCCCGCTTTGGGCCAAAGGCAAGAGCGAGCTTTGGTTGCTACCCGGTTTCTCCGAGGCCGAGGGCCAATCCCCGTGGTTGTTGGCTTCACCCTGATCGAGATCCTGGTGGTCATGGTCATCGTCGGCGTGCTCGCCCTGGCGGTGACGATCAGCATTGCCACCGCGGGCGGCGAACGCCAGCTCGCGCGCGAAGCCGAGCGCCTGCAGGCCCTGCTCGACCATGCCTGCCACCAGGCGGAACTGAGCGGTCGCGAAATCGGCGTGCGTTTCGGCGCGAAAGGCTACGCGTTCTCCCTGCTCGGATTCGATGGCTGGATGGCCAGCGAACAGAAGGATGAATTGCGGCCGCGCAAGTGGGTGCCCGGCATGGTGGTCGAACTGTTCCGCGACGGACGTGCGATGCGCCTGAGCGAAGACGAGACCGAAGCGCCGCAGATCATCTGTTTTTCCTCCGGCGAACTGTCGCCGTTCCTGCTGCGCCTGCAATTGGGCGATGTTGCCAACCGCTATGAGCTGCGCGGCGAAACCGATGGCCGCGTCGGCCTCGCGCGGACGGTGGCGCCTCCATGAGCCGGATTCGCGGCTTTACCCTGCTCGAAGTGCTGATCGCGCTGGTCGTCGTCGCCCTCGCCCTGCTTGCCCTGACCCGCACGGCAGGCGGACAGGTGAGCAGTTTCGATGCCTTGCGCGAACGCACGCTGGCCGGCTGGGTGGCGGCCAACGTGCTCGCCGAGACGCGGATCGCCACCCCGTTGCCGCCCGTCGGCAAGCGCGATGGGCGCGCACGGCTCGGCAATCGCGACTGGCGCTGGCAACTCGAGGTCAAGGCGACGGATGATCCGGACATGCGGCGGCTCGACGTGCTGGTCTTCCTCGCCGACGCACGCCAGCCCAGCGCCAGCCTGAGCGGATTCGGCAGCGCGCAGCCCTCGCCATGAACATGCCATTCGCGGCCAGGCGTCGTCCGTCCCGGGGCTTCACCCTGATCGAGGTCCTCGTCGCCCTCGTCGTGTTCGCCGCGATGGCCGCGATCACCTGGAGCGCGCTCGCGCAGATCGCCCGCGCCCGATCGGCGCTCGCCGCGGAGCAGGACCGTTTCGCCGCGGTCGTGCGCAGCATGAGCGACCTCGGGCGCGACGTGCGCCAGGCGATCTCGCGTCCCTTGCGCGGCAATTACGGCGAACTGCTGCCGGCGGTGCTCGGCAACGGCGATCGCCTCGAACTGAGCCGGCTCGGATTCGCCAATCCGCGCGCCGAAGCACGCAGCAACATCGAACGCGTGCTCTATGCGATCGACAACAGGACCCTGCGGCGCGGCCGCTATGCGGTCCTCGATCGCGCCGCCGGAAGCGCGCCGGAATGGCGTGAACTGCTCGACCGGGTCGACGGATTGCGCCTGCGCTATCTCTCCGCCGAGGGTGCCTGGCTCGAGCAATGGCCGCCGCGCGACGCGCCTGCCGAGGACTTGCCGCGCGCCATCGAGTTTCGCCTGACCCTTGAGGATTTCGGCGAACTGCGACGCGTGATCGCGTTGCCGTCGACCCTGCCGCAGCGCGGCGTCGGCGCCAGTGACACCGGCGATGCGACGGATCCGGTGGTCCTGCCGGTACCGCTGGCACCGCCGCCCGGAGCCACGCCGTGACCGGTCCGCGCAGGCAACGCGGCGTCGCCCTGCTGATTGCCCTGCTGGCGGTGGCGCTGGCGGTGATCCTGATCGCTTCGCTGCTCGATCGTGGCGAGCTGGCACTGGCGCGAACGCGCAACGTGCTGCGCGGCGAACAGGCCATCGCCTATGCCGAGGGCCTCGAAGCCTATGCCTCGCAGGTGCTGCTGCGCGATCGCGACGAGAACCCCGGCCTTGATACCTTTGGCGACAGCTGGGCCATCCCGCTGCCGCCGCAGGAGGTGCCGGGTGGCCGCATCAGTGCCCGCATGGGCGACCTCAATGGCTGCTTCAACCTCAACAACCTGCTGTTGCCGCCGGCGCAGGCGGCGATCTGGCGCAAGCGCCTGGTCAACCTGTTGATCGCCCTCGAGCTCGATCCCTCGCTGAGCGGCGCCATCGTCGACTGGCTCGATGCCGACACCAACATCGATGCCGAAGGTGGCGCCGAGGACAGCGCATACCTGGCCCAGCCGGTTCCGTACCGGACCGCCAACCGCGCCTTTGCGCATGTCTCGGAGTTGCGCCTGGTGCGCGGCGTCAGCAACGAGGTCTATGCGCGCCTCGCTCCCGAGGTCTGCGCGCTGCCGCCGGGCACGTTGCTGAACCTCAATACCGCGTCGACGGCACTGCTGATGAGCCTCGACCGGCGCATGACCGAAGTGCTCGCCCAGCGTATCCGCCAGGATCGCCAGGCGCACTGGAACAGCGTCGAAGATGCCCTCAACGAAGCCCGCCAGCAGGGCGTCGAGATCAGTCCCGCGGATCGAGTCGGCCTCGGCGTCACCAGCAGCTACTTCCTCGCCCGTGGCGAGATCACCCTGGATGGCGTGCCGTTCGCCTTTTCCAGTTTGCTAGAACGCGTTCCCTCGGGACCTCGCGGCGGCGTGCACGTCCTCGAGCGCAGCCGAGGCGCCGAGGACGTACCCAACGCCGCGCTGGCCGAGGCCTTGCGGCCTCGACGCAGTCCGTGAGCGACGCACGGATCATCGAGCGCTGGCGCGACAACGCCGGGGCATGGACTCGCGCCGTGCGCGAAGGCAGGATCGTCAGCCGGGCGCTGGTCACCGACGCCGCCATCGTCGATGCCGTTGTTTCCCGCCGTCCTTCCAGCGTGCTCGATATCGGCTGCGGCGAAGGCTGGCTGGCGCGCGAGCTGGGCAGGCGCGGCATCGACGTGCTCGGTGTCGATGCCGTGGCGGACCTCGTCGAACGGGCGCGCAGCGCCGGTGGCGCGCGCTTCGAGGCAATCAGCCACGAGCAGATCGCCGATGGCGCGATCACGCAGCGCTTCGATCTGTGCGTCTGCAATTTTTCACTGCTTGGCGAGGCGTCGACGAACGGCTTGATCGCCAGGGTTCCGCAGTTGCTCAATCCGGGCGGCGCCCTGCTCGTGCAGACCCTGCATCCACTGACGGCCGATGCGCAGCACGCCTACCGCGATGGTTGGCGCGAGGGATCATGGCGCGGCATCGAGGGCGATTTCGGCGCGCCGGCACCCTGGTATTTCCGCACCTTGCAGACATGGGTAAAGATGTACGCCGATGCCGGATTGCGCATCGCCGAACTTCGCGAGCCTGCGCATCCGCAAACGGCGCTGCCGCTTTCGATGATCCTGGCCGGCATCGCCGACGCCTGAGGACCGGCGAGGCGATGCGCGCGGTGTTCGGCGGCGGCCGACCCCGCGACCGGCAGGCGCGGGTTCCCGTTGCCGGAAGGGCCGACCGCCGCTTCCGGTTCGCCGACCCGGAATACCCCGATTCTGAACCGAT
The DNA here is from genome assembly GCA_036734345.1 of Dokdonella sp. Taxonomy (GTDB): domain Bacteria; phylum Pseudomonadota; class Gammaproteobacteria; order Xanthomonadales; family Rhodanobacteraceae; genus Dokdonella. The sequence continues at coordinate 23,294 of DAIMYT010000048.1, forward strand.
CAGGTCGGGATCGGCCGCTGAAAAGCCGCCAACGGCGCACCTTAAATCTCCTTGACAGCCCAAAGGCGGCGGCATAAGGTGGGTTTCGGTGGGTTTTCGTGGTGTTTGGTGGACATGTTCCAGGGCGAAACAGCGGTCACGCTTGACGACAAGGGTCGGGTTTCCATACCGGCGACCCATCGTGAAGCCGTGTCGAAGCTCAGCGGCAACCGCCTCGTCATTACCTATAACCCGTTCGAGCACGGCTGTCTCTGGCTTTTCCCTGAAAAGGAGTGGGAACAGGTGCGCGATGAGGTCAATGCCCTGAGCAAGGCCAAGACCGTGCATCGCAACCTGCAGATGAAGCTGGTGGGCGCCGCCGCGCATGTCGAGCCGGACGGCAACGGTCGCGTGCTGCTGCCGGCGAGCCAGCGTGGTGCGGCGGGCATCGAGAAGAAGGCGGTGCTGCTCGGCATGGGCAACAAGCTGGAGCTGTGGAGCGAGCAGGCGCACCTGGCCAAGATTCGCGAAACGATCAGCGAGGAGCAGATCACGGAGGACATGCTCGATCTCAAATTCTAGTGCTGCCAATCGGGAAGGAGCCATGGAGGACGCGGAATTCAGGCATGCGCCGGTCATGCTCGATGAGGTGATCGAGGCGCTGCAGGTGCGGCCGGCAGGAGTCTATCTCGATGGCACGTTCGGTCGAGGCGGTCATGCGCGACAGATTCTTCAGCGATTGGGCACAAACGGAAAGCTGCTCCTGATGGATCGCGACCCGACCGCGATCGAGCAGGCGCGCAAGGAGTTCGGAACGGACCCGCGTGTGCGTATCAGGCAGGCCAATTTCGCCGGGATGGCCGATTGGGACGAAACCAGCGAAGGACTGGACGGCGTGTTTCTTGATCTGGGGGTGTCGTCGCCACAACTCGATGATGCCCGCCGCGGATTCAGTTTCCAGGCGGATGGTCCTCTGGACATGCGCATGGATCCCGGTTCCGGCCGCAGCGCCGCCGAATGGCTGGCTGCAGCGACCGATGCCGAGATTGCCGACGTGTTGTGGCGCTACGGAGAGGAACGTCTGAGCCGAAGGATAGCCAGGGCGATAGTCGAGCGGCGCGCTGAGCAGCCGTTGCAGTCGACGGCGCAATTGGCCGAACTGGTGGCACGCACGATCGGTCATCGCGAGCGCAACAAGCATCCGGCGACGCGTACGTTCCAGGCCCTGCGCATCCACGTCAACGACGAACTCGGTGCGCTGGAGGCCGGCCTGGACGCGGCGCTGGAGCGGCTCAAGCCGGGCGGGCGCCTGGTCGTGATCAGTTTCCATTCGCTGGAGGATCGTGTGGTCAAGCGCTTCATGCGGGGACAGGCGTCGCAGCCGGGCAGCCGGCGCAACCTGCCACCGGTCGAGGCGCCGCCAGCCCCGTTGCATGCGCTCGGCAAGCATTTCGCCGGCGCAGCGGAACTGGCCGCCAATCCCCGTTCGCGCAGCGCCGTGCTGCGCGTCGCGGAGAAGCGGGCATGAGCCTGCGCGTGATCG
>DAIMYT010000049.1:0-24743 GCA_036734345.1 Dokdonella sp.
GGCGCGCGCTCCGGATCTGCGTTTCGAGGACAAGGGCATTGCCCTCGCCCTGCATTTCCGCAATAGCCCGCAGGCGGCGCCGCAGGCCGCGTCACTCGCGACCGAGCTGCTGCGCATCGTTGGTTCAGGCTATGCCCTGCAACATGGCAACCAGGTCATCGAGCTGCGGCCGGCGGATACGGACAAGGGCCTGGCGCTGAAGCGCTTCATGTCGGGCGCGACATTCCGCGGCCGCAAGCCGTGGATGGTCGGCGACGATTTCACGGACGAAGCCGCGTTCGCCCAGGCGAATGCAGACGATGGCGAAAGCGTGATCGTCGGACCCCGCCGACCCACCGCGGCGCGCCGTGCACTGCGCGATCCGGCCGCCGTCCTCGACTGGCTCGACCGGACCCGGCAAGCGAACTGATCCCGCAACGGAGGAACAATGACTGATCAACGCCCAAACCTCGAACTTGGCCTGATCGGAAACGGCAGCGTTTCCGCACTGATCGACGGGAACGGACGCTTCGTCTGGACGTGCCTGCCGTCATTCGACGGTGATCCGGTTTTCTGCAGCCTGCTCGAGCCGACGCTCGGTGACGCGGGCTACTTCGAGGTCCACCTCGACGGGGCTTGCCGGCGCGAGCAGTCCTACCTCGACAACAGCGCGGTGCTGAAGACACGGCTCGAAGCCGGGGATGGCAGTGCCATCGAGATCATCGATCTGGCGCCGCGCTACAAGCAGTACGGGCGCATCTACAATCCGATGGGTTTCGTGCGCACTGTCCGCCCCGTCGCCGGCTCGCCGCGCATACGCCTGCGCATGCGCCCGTTATCAACATACGGTGCGCGTCGCCCCGAACGCACGCGGGGCTCGAACCACGTGCGCTACCTGCTCGATGATGTCGTCATGCGCGTCACCACCGACGCGCCGTTGCCGATGCTGCTCGAGGAATTGCCGTTCCTGCTCGACCGCGATATCCATTTCATCATCGGCAGCGACGAGACGCTCGCCGAATCGCCGAAGCGGGTGGCGAGCGAAGCGACCGAATCGACGCTGCGCTACTGGCACGAATGGGTACGCTTCCTGTCCATCCCCGCCGAATGGCAGGACGCCGTCATCCGAGCCGCGATAACGCTCAAGCTCTGCCAATACGAGGGCACCGGTGCGATCGTCGCCGCGATGACGACCTCGATTCCCGAGGCGCCGCACACCGTCCGCAACTGGGACTACCGGTTCTGCTGGTTGCGCGACGCGGCCTTCGTCGTGCGTGCGCTCAATCGACTCGGCGCGACGCGCAGCATGGAAGAGTACACACGCTACCTGTTCAACCTGATCGCCGAAGGCGACAGCCTCGCGCCTGTCTACGGCATGCATTTCGAGCGCGAACTGCATGAATCCGAGGCCCCGCACCTGAAGGGCTATCGCGGCATGGGGCCGGTGCGCATCGGCAACGATGCGTGGCGGCAGGCGCAGTACGACGTGTACGGCAGCGTCGCCCTCGCCGTGACGCAGCTGTTTTTCGACCAGCGCCTCGCCGTGCCAGGCGATGCGGCCGCATTCCACTGGCTCGAAACCGCCGGCGAGGCGGCCTGGCAATGCCACGACAAGCCCGATGCCGGGCTCTGGGAATTCCGCGGCCGCACCTCGGTGCACACCTATTCGAGCGCGATGTGCTGGGCCTGCTGCGATCGGCTCGGCAAGATCGCGGCGCGTCTCGGCGAAGGCGAGCGTGCCACGCACTGGCGTGGTCGCGCGGATACGATCCGTTCGACGATCCTCACGCGCAGCCTCGATGCCAGCGGCACGCATTTCGTCGACACCTTCGATGGCGAGCATCTCGACGCCAGCCTGCTGCTGCTCGCCGAACTCGGTTTCATCGAGGCGACCGACCCGCGCTACGTAGCCACGGTCGATGCGATCGGCAAGTCGCTGAGCCGTGACGGCCACATGTTCCGCTACATCGCACCCGATGATTTCGGCACGCCCGAAACAAGCTTCACGATCTGCAACTTCTGGTACGTCGATGCGCTGGCCGCGACCGGACGCATCGACGAGGCGCGCGCGCTTTTCGAGGGCCTGCTCGCACGCCGCAATTCGCTCGGCCTGCTCTCCGAGGACATCGCTCCCGCGAGCGGCGAGTTGTGGGGGAATTTCCCGCAGACCTATTCGATGGTCGGCCTGATCAATTCGGCCATGCGGCTGTCGCGCAGCTGGGAAGAGGTGCTGTGAACCTGATGCGCCACCACGAAGACAGCGGCGGCGACAACCGCCTGATCGTCGTCTCGAACCGCGTTTCGCTGCCACGCGAGACGCGTGCCGGCGGCCTTGCCTCGGCACTCGATGCCGCGCTCGCGGAGCACGGCGGCCTCTGGTATGGCTGGAGCGGACAGGTCAGCGAGGGCGAGATCACGGGCCCGCGCCACGAGCGCCACGGCAAGGTCGACTATGCCCTGCTCGACCTCGCTCCCGACGACTACGCCGCCTACTACCAGGGCTATTCGAACCGGACCCTGTGGCCGTTGCTGCACTTCCGTCCGGACAAGCTCGAGTTCCGGCGAGAGAACCTGCAGGGCTACGTGCGCGTGAATCGCGAGTTCGCCCGCCATCTCGCCCCGCTGATCGGCGACGGCGACACGGTCTGGGTGCACGACTACCACCTGATCCCCTTGGGCCAGGAGCTGCGCAACCTCGGCATCAACGCGCGCATCGGCTTTTTCCTGCACGTGCCGCTGCCGTCCATGGAAATGCTCGCGACGCTGCCCGGGCACCGCCATCTGTTCGCCTTGCTGCAGGCCTACGACCTCGTTGGCGTGCAGACCGACAACGACGTTCACGCCCTGCGCGACTACTTCGCGCGCAAGTTCGACGCCGCCGTCGCGGCATCCGGGGAGATCAGCGTCCCCGACGGGCGCAGGTTCCTGACGCGCGCGTTCCCGATCAGCATCGATCCCGACCTGATCGCGAAGAATGCGAGCTTGGCGATGTCGAGCAATGCCAACCGCTCGCTGGTCGCCAGTCTGCATGGCCGTGCACTTGCAGTCAGTGTCGATCGCCTCGACTACTCCAAGGGACTAATCGAGCGCTTCGAAGCGTTCGGACGCTTCCTCGACAACTATCCCGAGCATCTCGGTCGCATCTCGATGATGCAGATCGCGCCGGTCACGAGGGGCGACGTGCCGGAGTACCAGGAGTTGCGCAACCGCCTCGAACAGATGGCGGGCTCCGTCAACGGACGCTATGCTGAACCGGACTGGGTACCGATCCGCTACATCAACCGAAGTTTCCACCAGGCCACGCTCGCAGGGTTCTACCGCACGGCGCGGGTCGGCCTGGTGACGCCCCTGCGTGACGGCATGAACCTGGTGGCCAAGGAATACGTGGCCGCGCAGGATCCCGAGGATCCCGGCGTTCTCGTTCTATCGAAACTGGCCGGTGCGGCGCACGAGCTTCCCGAAGCGCTGCTCGTCAATCCGCACGATACCGATGACACCGCCGAAGCGATCCACCAGGCACTCGCCATGCCGTTGGACGAGCGCCAGCGACGCTGGCAGGCGATGGATGCGCGCATCCGTCGCCACACGATCGTCGACTGGCGCGAATCGTTCCTCGACACCCTGCGCGCCATTCGCGCGCCGCACTGACGAAAAGCCGGACGAGCGCACGTCCCTGCGAAGCGTCCCGTTCCGCCATCGTTCATGTCGCCAGTCCCGGACCGAAGCCACGCCGCCCCCTTCCCTGCTGCCGTGCCGATGCCCGGCACCACCGACGCGCAGGAACCGGATCATTCCACACGCACCCATCGATGCAGGCGAGACATCGGCAATTCATTTGCGGCGCGCAACAATTGCAGGATGATCCCGAACATCAACGCCGTGCGCCGTGTCCGCGAGGAACCTGCAGGGGCGACGTTGCGCCTGCTGACCATCAACACGCACAAGGGTTTCAGCTTTCTCAATCGCGCGTTCGTCCTGCCCGAGCTGCGCGATGCGGTGCGCTCGACCGGGGCCGACCTCGTCTTCCTGCAGGAAGTCCATGGCGAGCACTCGGGCCATGCGCTACGCCAGCCGCGCTGGCCGCAGCTTCCGCAGTACGAATATCTCGCCGATTCGATCTGGCCGGCATTCGCCTACGGGCGCAATGCGGTGTATCCCGCGGGCGACCACGGCAATGCGATGCTGTCCAAGTATCCGATAGATGCCCACCACAATCTTGACGTTTCGGTCGGAGTGCAGGAGCGCCGGGGCATCCTGCATTGCCGGATCAGCGTGCCGCCGGGCGGCCGTGAAGTCCATGCGTTCTGTGTCCATCTCGGCCTGCGCGAGCGGCATCGCCGCGAGCAGTTGGTGCAACTCGCCGACTATATCGACGAAACACTCGATGCAGACGCCGCCGTGATCGTCGCCGGCGACTTCAACGACTGGCGCCAGCGCGCCGGCCCGCTGCTCGCCAGGGTCGGCCTGCGCCAAGTCTTCGTCGAACGCACGCAACGGGCGGCGCGCACGTTTCCGGCCCGCTTCCCGCGCCTTCGTCTTGATCGCATCTACGTGCGCGGCGTCGAGATCGGGGAGGCGGTCGTGCTGACATCGACGCCATGGCCGCACTTGTCCGACCACGTGCCACTGCTGTCGGAGATCCGGCTGTGAGCATGGACTGGCGCGACGGAAACTCGGTACGCCTGCTCGAAAATGGCGAGGAGTTCTTTCCCCGCGTGTTCGATGCGATCCGCGCGGCACGCCGATCGGTGATGGTGGAGACCTTCATCCTGTTCGAAGACAAGGTCGGCAGGCAACTGCGCGATTGCCTGGTCGCCGCCGCCATGGCCGGGGCCTCGGTCGACCTGATGGTGGACGGCTACGGCTCGCCCTCGTTCTCGGCCGCGTACCTCGATTCGCTGATCGATGCCGGCGTGCGCGTGCGCGTCTTCGATCCGCGCCGCCGCCTGCTCGGCATGCGCACCAACCTGTTCCGCCGCCTGCATCGCAAGATCGCCGTCGTCGACGACGAAGTCGCGTTTGTCGGCGGCATCAACTATTCCGCAGACCACCTCGCCGATTTCGGACCCGACGCCAAGCAGGACTATTCGGTCGAATTGCGCGGCCCGGTCGTCGCCGACATCGCCCGCTCGTGCCACGCCCTGATTGCGTCGCGCCGGGGCCGCTGGCGCCGTTTCCTCGGTCGCTGGAATACGCGCGATTCGGCGTCCGCGGCGCCGGCCGCCGGCCGCTCGGGAGCTGCCTTCGTCGCCCGCGACAACGGCCGCCATCGCAGCGACATCGAACGCCAGTACCGCATCGGCATCCGCGCGGCACGGAAGCGGGTCGTCATCGCCAACGCCTATTTCCTGCCCGGCTACCGTCTGCTGCGCACGTTGCGCAAGGCGGCACGGCGTGGCGTATCGGTGCGCCTGATCCTGCAGGGACAACCCGACATGCCGTTGGTGACCGCGGCGACCCGCTCCCTCTACCACTACCTGCTGCCGGCCGGCGTCGAAATCTTCGAGTACTGCGAACGCCCGTTCCACGGCAAGGTCGCGCTGGTCGACGACGAGTGGTCGACGGTCGGTTCGAGCAACCTCGATCCACTGAGCCTGTGGTTCAACCTCGAAGCCAACGTGATCGTGCGTGACCGCGCATTCGCCGATGAACTGTCGGCGAGTCTCGAGCGCCTGGCCCGCCACCACTGCCGGCGCGTGGGCGCGGATGACCCGTCACCGCGCTGGTCCCTGCGCCCCCTGTTCGGCGTGATGCTGTTCCATTTTCTCCGGCATTTCCCGCGCTATCTCGGCAAGCCGTCCCGACCACCACGGATCCTCGGCATCGAACGTCCGCAAACCGACGCGGCGGAGCTTGATGTGGCCGCCTTCGCCACCGCCGAAGCCGATGACACCGGGGCGGCGGGCGCGCAGCGCATCGGGATCGAGGGGCGCGGAAAGCAGGCTCGCGGCAAGCCACCTGAAGTGGAGCGCCGACGTGCCTGATTCGCGCCGCACATGGCTGCGCCGCTGGGGCCCGCGCCTGCTCATCGGCACACTGTATGGCGGCCTCGCCGTCATGCTGGTCATGCTTGGCCGCAAGCTCGAGTGGAACGAAGTCGGCGAAGCACTCGATGCCATGCCCGCGCACAATCTTTTCATCGCCGGCCTCTGCAGCGCAGCCTGCTACGCGTGCTACGCCGGTTACGAAATACTTGCCGCCCGTCTCGGCAGGGTCGCTCTAGGCAAGCCGACGGTCGCGACCATCGGTTTCGCCTCGTACGCGCTCAACATGACCCTGGGGGCGACGCTCGGCGCGGTCGGACTGCGCCTGCGCGCGTATTCGGCACGCGGCATCGGCGCTGGCAAGGTCATGTCGCTGGTCGCCTTCAATCTGCTGACGAACTGGAGCGGCTACCTGCTCGTCATGGGCCTGGTCCTGATCCTGCAGCAATCACCCGCGCCGGCGACCTGGCCCGTCTCCGGAATCCCGCTGCGGATGGTCGGCACGGCACTTCTCGCGCTGCTCGTTGTCTACCTGGTCCTGTGCGCGCGCCACTCCGACCGCACCTGGACCTGGCGCAAGCTGCGTTTCCGCTTGCCTGCATTGAAGATGGCCGGCGTGCAACTGGCCCTCTCCGCTCCGGTCTGGCTGCTTGGCGCGGCGTCGCTTGACATGCTGCTGCCGGAGGTTCCATTCGATCTGCTACTCGTCTCGCTCTTGGCCTCGGCCATGGCCGGCCTCGTCATTCGCATTCCCGCCGGGCTCGGCGTCATGGAAGCGACCCTGATCGCCTCGCTCGGCCCGAATGTCGGCCACGGTCCCATGCTCGCGGCGCTGCTCGCCTACCGCTGCATCCACTACCTTGCGCCGCTCGTAGCGGGTCTGCTGGTCGTGCTCGGGCTTGAACTGCAACAGCGCACGCAGCGATCGACGAAGGCGAAGGCCAGGCCTGAACGGCCCGCTCCGGCACAACCCTGCCGGGCCTGAACGGAACATCGAACAAGAGAACCGGCGTTCGTCCGCCGGATAGCCAGTCGACAGGCGCCAGCGCGACGCCGTCGAAAATCCACCCATCCGATCACGAGGGACTTGCCATGAAAATCGCGAAGAAACTGCTCGTTGCGGCCCTGGTCCTGGGGATCGCCGCTTTTGCCGTGATCCACTTCTACTGGGACTCGACCGTCAAATACGGAAGCATGGCGGTCAACTACTTCCGCTACATGTCCGCGCCGAAAGGCACGCTGACGACGGAGTTGTCGCCGAACTATCACGCGCCGGCGGCCACGCCCTCCGAAGCAGCGGACAAAGGCGCCGGAACTCCGCCAACAACAACCGATTCCGGCAAGGACTGGCCGAGTTACAACCGCACGCTGACCTCGAACCGGTTTTCTCCGCTGGATGAAATCACCCCGCGGAATGCCGGCAACCTCAAGGTCCTGTGCACCTTCGACACCGGCGAACACACCGGCTTCAATACCGGCATCCTCGAGGTCGATGGCGCACTGCTGTTCGCCAGCGAGTTCAACCTCTATTCCATCGACCCGGAAACCTGCAAGCTGAACTGGCGCGCGCATGAGGATTACGCGCCGGCGACGCCGCAGGGGGTCAACCGCGGCCCGGCCTACATGGACGGCAAGATCTTCCGCGGAACCCAGGACGGCCGCGTCCTCGCCTACGACTTCCACACCGGCAAGCGACTGTGGGAAACCGTGATCGCCAACCCGAAGATCGGCGAGAGCATCCCGGCGGCCCCGGTCGCCTGGAACGGCATGGTGTTCGCCGGCAACGCCGGTGGCGACATCAAGGGCGTCAAGGGCAGGATGTACGGCCTCGACGCCAGCACCGGCAAGGTCAGGTGGGAGTTCTACCTGGTGCCGAAATCGCCCGGCGATCCATCCTATGGTCCTGAAGCCAAGTCTGCGCTGACCGGTGATACCTGGGATGTCCCGGAAGGCTCGCCGATCACCGGCGGGGCCACCTGGACCTCCTACACGATCGACCCGGCGACCGGACTGCTTTACGTGCCCGGCGGCAATCCGGCACCGGACTTTGCCGCCAACCTGCGCACGGGCAGCAATCTGTATTCGGGATCCGTGGTCGTGCTCGACGCCACGACCGGCGAATACAAGACCCACTACAAGATCGTGCCGAAGGACTGGCACGACTGGGATGTGTCCTCGGCTCCGGCGATTTTCCACAGCGCTGCCGGCAGGAAAATGATGGCCGTCGCACCGAAGGATGGCCATCTTTACGGCTTCGACGTGGACACTCACGAACAGTTGTATCGCCTGCCGGTGACCCGCATGCTCAATACGGAACAGGGCTTCGAGACCGGCGAGCCCGTTCGCTTCTGTCCGGGTTCGACCGGTGGCGCGGAGTGGAATGGCCCGGCCTACGACAGGCAGAACAACCTGGTCATGGTCGGCGAGGTGGAATGGTGCACCACCGTCACGCGAGCACCCGAAAATGATCTGATCGCGCAGAAGAACGCCACGCCATGGAGCGGCAACGACACGATCAATCCGTTCGATACCTGGGGCAAGCCCGATGCCACGTTCGACTGGGCCGGCTGGGTCTACGCGGTGGATGCCGACACGGGCCAGTGGAAGTGGCGCGTGAAATCCAACTATCCCGTGCAGAGCGGCGTGACGCCGACCGCCGGTGGCGTAGTGTTCTTCGGCGACATGGGCGGCAACTTCTATGCACTCGACGCCGACACCGGCGAAGAGCTCTGGGGCGAGAAGATCGGCGGCGCGATCGGCGGCGGCGTGATCACCTACGACGCCGGACACGGCCAGCGCGTGGCTGCTGCAACAGGCCTGACCGAGGTCATCTGGCCCAGCGAGTTGACCACGGCCAAGGTATCGATCCTCGGCCGCGACCACCACGGAACGTGACGGCGGCGACCGCGTCAGGGAGCCTGCTTGAAATGGCATGCGGATTCCGCGACCTGATGTTGGCCCGGCCGCACGGCCAATTTGCTAACGTGTCGCTTCATGGGAGTACCGCATGACCAGCCATCGCGACCGCGTGAAGTGGCTTGACGCCCCGCACGCCAGTGTCGATTCGCGCGGCCACGCGGGGTGAGTATTCTCAACGACCGGATTGTCGAGGCAATCGCGGCTACCGGTTGCTACGTGGGCCCATCGGTGATCGGCGCGGGCCTGGTCGTCGCCCTGCGCGGACGCCTGCGAATCGTGCAGGCGCGGCGGGGCCTGCTCGCGGCGCAGGTGGGTCGGGGCGCAAAGCTCTCTCTCGCAACCCGGCTGCGCGGCGACTCGATCGCCTGGCTCGACCCGGACGCACTGGATGCCGCCGAAACGCAAGTCATGGCACTCATCGACTCGCTTCGCGCAGCCCTCAACGAGGCGCTTTACCTTGGCGCCATGGAAACCGAATGCCACTACGCGTGCTATCCGCGCGGTGCGTCCTACAAGACCCATCTCGACCGCTTCGGGAATCACGACCTGCGCGTTGTTTCATTCGTGTTCTATCTCAATGCGCGTTGGCAGGATGATGACGGCGGCGAACTGGTGATCCACCATCCCGGCGGCGATCCGGAGCGGGTGCTGCCCCGCAGCGGCACGATGGTGGCGTTTCTCAGCGATCGCTTTGCGCACGAGGTGTTGCCCGCCCGCAAACCCCGCCTTTCACTCACCGGCTGGATGCGCCGGCGCGCCCTGGTCGGGCAGTAGCGACCGGGCTAGCGCCGGGCGTTGCGTCGGCGACGCCTTCCGGCCTTGTCCTTGTCATGGCGTCGGCCAAAGGAAACGCATGCCCGCGTTGTCGGACGTTCGTAGCGGCTTTTTGACTCCGTTTATCGCCGGGATCAACAGATGCCCTGCGTCTGGTATTGCTCTACTGCCTGCATCGCCTCGATGCCGTACACCACCGACGGGCCGCCTCCCATCATGATCGCCACGGATATCGTTTCCAGGACCTCCTCCTTGCTTGCGCCAGCCTGAAGCGCGTCATGCACATGGAATGAGGTGCAACCATCGCAGCGAACCGTGATGCCGATGCCCAGCGCGATCAGCTCCTTGGTCTTGCGATCCAGAGCCCCCGGTTTCAGGCTGGCCTCATGCAGCGCACCGAAGCCCTGCATCACTTCCGGGACCGCCGAGCCCAGCTTGTCCATCCAGGTAATGAGTTCCTTGTAGTGCGCGGGAAAGTCTTTCATGGTCTTCTCCAATGCATGTGATTCACTTGGGTTGCCTTGCGTGTTGCCATCCGGCCTGCCGCAGCGTTGCTTGCATGCCCTTTTCGCAGAGCAGGAAGGTCTTCTGTCGGGCAGTGCCAGCCAGGTTGGGGATTGCCGTGCGGAAAATCGTGATCTCCTTCGTTGGCAGCCCTGGTGCAGGCCCGCACCCTGTCGATGCCGGATTCGTCCCTCTTGGTGATCGATCCGCAGCAGGCTTTGCGCCATCTTGATGGGCCGGGTAACCCACTGATTGCCATGCCCACAGTAGTAATGCAAAACCCGCATCGCTGAACTGACCCAGATCAAGCCACGGGTATCGCGGGTATTGCCCGTGCGTGGAACAAGGCGAGACGCAAGGCGTTGCGTGGCCGGTCGTTGCCGACTCGAGAAGCATCCCTTCCCAATGGGCGCATCGGCCTGACCGGCTGGCTATATGTGCGCAAACGAACGGAACTCCGACTGCCAGGCATGAAAAAATCCCGGTGCCCCCAGGCAGCCCTGCCTCGCGCGCTTCGACTGCCTCGGGCATGCATCTCCAAGTCATCGACGCCATGGCCAGTGCGGCGCAGTGCGCCGACAGAGGCGGCCGCGAGCGCCTGCTTGCAGGTGGGCAAATACGCAATTCATTCCTGCATGGAGATACACCGTGATCAGTTCGTCGTTCCGAGCCAGCAGTCTGTCGATTGCGTGGCTGGCCCTAGCCCTCCTGATGCTCTTCGCTGCACCCGCTTTCGCACAAGGCGTCCCGCTCGGCACCGCCGGTGCGTTTGGCGTGTTGTCCGGCAGCGAGGTCACCAACACGGGTCCCAGCGTCGTCTACGGCAGCGTCGGCGTGTGGCCCGGCACCTCCATTGGCGGCTTTCCTCCGGGAACCATCTTTCCCGGTTCCGGCGGCTTTCATTCTGCCGATACCGTCGCGCAACAGGCGCAGTTCGACCTTGGCGTGGCCTATGACGATGCGTCGGGCCGCGCCTGCGGAACCACCGTTCCCGGCGGCCTGCTTGGCGGCTTGACCCTGACCCCGGGCGTCTACTGCATGGGAACGGCCGACCTGACCGGAACCCTGACCCTCGATGGTGCCGGGGTGTACATCTTCCAGATTGCCAGCGGACTGGTCACGGCACCGGGCTCTTCCGTCGTCATGATCAATGGCGCCGGCTCCTGCGACGTCTTCTGGCAGGTGACGAGCAGCGCGGCCATCGATACAACCAGCCAGATGATGGGAAACATCCTGGCCCTGACCAGCATCACGCTGAACACGAATGCCACCCTGAGTGGCCGCGCCCTCGCACGCAATGCGCTGGTATCCCAGAGCAGCAACAACATCACCCAGTGCACGGCGGGTGGCGGCGCACTGGTGACCGCGCTGACCACGCAGGCGTCCGCTTCCGTGGCGATCGGCGGCCAGATCCACGACACGGCGTTCCTCAGCGGCGGCACCAACCCGACCGGCGCGATTACCTTTGCCCTGTTCGGCCCCGGCGATACGACCTGCGCGGGTCCCGCCCTGTTCACCTCGGTGGTACCGGTCAGCGGCAACGGCACCTATGACTCAGCGAATTTTACTGCGCTGGTTGCGGGGACCTATCGGTGGATTGCGAACTACAGTGGCGATACCAACAATGCTGCCGCCGCAACGGCCTGCAATGATCCAAACGAGAGCGTGGACGTCTCCGCGGCACTGCCGGGAACGCGCGCATTGCCCAGCTTGTCCACAGCGACACTCGCCCTGCTCGCGGCATTGCTGGCACTTGTCGGCTTCCTGGCCGTGCGGCGCCACAGGCGAGGCTGACCTCCGGGGCGGGCGCAAGCCCCGCCCACGCAACAGGTGGGAGTCCCGACCGCTGCACGACGGACAGCGAAACGGATCGGGAAACCTCGCGCCTCAAGTGAAGCAAGCTACCGGCCAACGGAAAGAACCCGGCCGCCTCGCGTCGGCGCCGGTACGCTGAAGGGGCCATCCAGCCCCGCAGTGCGGCGTAGGCAAACACCGCACGATTTGCCACACTGCCGCGACTTCGGCTGCCCTGGGGCGGTGGCATGCGCGCAACCCTGGACTGCCACGCACTGGTGGTGGGCATCAACGACTACCGCAGCGGCATCACGCCGTTGCAGAGTGCGGCGCGTGATGCCCTGGCAGTCTCCCGGCTGCTGGCGGGCGAGCATGGCTATCGGGTGCAGTGCCTGACCGATGCGGAAGCGACCAGGGCGGCAATACTGGATGGCCTCGATCAGGCTGCGCGGGCGCTATCCGAGGAAAGCGGCTTTCTTCTCTATTTCGCTGGCCATGGCGTTGCAATGGGCGACGGCAGCGAGGGCCCGCAGGGCTACCTGCTAGCCCAGGATGCACTGCCGACCGACGACGCCAGCTGGTTGTCGATGAACGTGGTCAGGCAGGCCATCGAGCGCCTTCCCTGCCGTCACCTGCTGGTCGTGCTCGATTGCTGCTTCGCCGGCTCGTTCCGCTGGAGCAGCGCCCGCGACGCCATGCTGGTCAGTCAACCGCTGTACGACAGCCAGTTGGCGCGCTACCTCGATGGTGAGGCCTGGCAGGCGCTGACCTCGGCGTCGCACGACCAGCGCGCCGCCGACACCCTGCCCGGTCGCCGCAACACCCGCGACCCGGGAACAAGCGACGACCATTCACCGTTCGCGTCCGCGCTGTTGCGCGGGCTCTCCGGCAGTGCCGACTCGGCACGCGCGCAGCAACCACCCGATGGCGTGATCACTGCGACCGAGTTGTACCAGTATCTGTTCGATGAGCTGGTACCGGCCAACGCGCCGGTGCGACAAACACCAGGAATCTGGCCGCTGCGACCGGGCAATGCCGGCGAGTACGTATTCCTCAACCCGAAGATGGCGCTGAACACGCGGCCGGATCCACCGCTCGATGATCAGAACAATCCCTGGCTCGGCCTGCGCGCCTACGGCGCCAAGGACGCGAGCCTGTTCTTCGGGCGCGAACGCGTGGTCGACGCGCTGGTCGCGCGGGCGAACCAGCCGGGGGTCTCGCTGCTGGTCGTGGTCGGCGCTTCCGGTACAGGAAAGTCGAGCGTGGTCAAGGCCGGCCTGCTGCCGGCGCTGGAAAAGCCTGTGCTGGCGCCGGATGCCGACAACGTACTGATCGAGACGGCGTCGCCCTGGAAATTCGTCCACGTGGCGCGCTTGCGCGGCAAACCTTCGGAGCAGTTGCACGAAGCACTGGCGACACTGCCGGACGCTAGCCAGGCTAGTCGTACGCTGATCCTGATCGATCAGTTCGAGGAGCTCTACACCCAGTGCAATGACCCTGAACTGCGCCAGCAATTCCTGCAGGAACTGCGCGCGCTGGTCGACCGGACCGACGGGCCGCTGCTGGTGCTCACCCTGCGCTCTGACTTCGAGCCGCGCCTGGCCGCCAGTGAGCAATTCTCGGCGCAGTTGCCCGAGGCGCGCTTCCTCGTTCCCGCCTTCAGTACCGAGGAGATGCGCAGGATCATCGAGGCGCCGGTCAGTGCCAAGGCCCTCTACTTCGATCCTCCCGAGCTGGTCGACAAACTGCTCGACGAAGTCGCCGCGATGCCAGGCGCGCTGCCGCTGCTGTCGTTCGCGCTGGCCGAAATGTACCGCTCGGCACAGCGCCGACGGCACCAGGCCGGCTCTGCGGACCGCGCCCTGAACGAGGACGACTACCGGGACATCGGCGGCGTGGTCGGCGCGCTGCACCGTCGCGCCTCGACCTTGTTCGACGATGCGCATGCCGATGCCGGGTTGCAAGCGACCATCAAGCGCGTGTTCCTGCGCATGGTCATGCAGGAGGGCGCCCGCGTGACGCGTCGGCGCGTCAACCGGCTCGAACTCGAGTATCCGGATCCGGCCGAACAGGAACGCATCAACCGCGTGCTCGCAGACTACGTCGACGCGCGACTGCTGGTTGCCGACCAGCAATATGTCGAGCCGGCCCACGATACTTTGGTCGTGGCCTGGGAAATGTTGCAGGACTGGCTCGCGGCGAGCACCGCGCACGTCATGCTGCGCGCGCTCTGGAACGCCACGAGCGAATGGGACGCCGCCGCGCGCGCCCCCGGCCTGCTCTGGAGCGAGGATCCGCGATTGCCGCAGGCCGAGGCGCTGGCCACGGAACTCAATACCCGGGAGCGGCAATTCGTCCGCGCCAGCGTTCGTCGCAAGCGCAACCGCCGGCGCTTGCGCGAAGTGATCGCGCTGGTCGTGATCGGACTGCTGAGCTTCGCCACGGTCTACTCGCTGGAGCGCGCCGAAGAGGCGCTCCGGCAAACCGGGATCGCCGAACAGCGCCTGGCCGAGTCACATCGGTCCGAGGGCCTGGCGCTGCTGGCAGTAACCCGCCAGCTGCTCACTGGCAATGATTACTTCAAGGCCGCAACGAATGCAGCCAAGGCGATTGGCTATCGCCATTTCGGCCTGCCTGTCGAAACGGAGCCCAAGCCGGAGGGTGCCAGCGAAACCGCATTGCCGCCGCGCCTGCTGGATCCGAGCCAGCCCGAGTACGTCAAGGCCATCACCGAGCTGACCCGGGCCAATCTCGGTTCCCTGCGTCCGGTGGCCTGGCGTGAGCTGGACCGCGCCACCGTCGCCGCCAATGCCAACGTGCTGGCTGGCGGCAACGGCGTCGACGGCATCGAGATCCGGGACTTCGATGCCGAACGCAAAGTCGTCCTGCCAACGATCGTGGAGGGTTTGCAGTTGCTCGCCCTGAGTCCGGATGGCACCAGGCTGGTGGCCCTGTCGGCACGCCGGAACCACCCCCGGCAGGTCACCCTCTGGCGCGGCCAGGGCGACTGGAGCACCGCCACGTCCGAACCGCTCGCCCTGCCCGTGGATGCCGACGTGCTGAGCATGGGCTTCTCGAATGACGGCCGGCGGCTGGCTCTCGGCATGGAGAGCAACATCGTCGTCTGGGACCTCGCCGGGCCTGCGCCGGCCGCACCGCTCTGGCTGGATGTCAGCTCGACACACGGGATGAAGAAGAAATCCAGCCTGGCCTTCAGCACCGATGGCAAGGCGCTGATATCCGGCAGCTGGCACAACCTGATCACGCGCTATCCGCTGCCGCCGGAGGTCGCGGGGACTTCACCGGCGGCACCGGTCCGTATCCAGGGCCAATCGCTTGGACCGGACTGGAAGCTGTGGGGGGAAAACCTGCAGAAAGGCGATTACGTCAACGCGATCGAGATCTCGCGCAACGGCGAACTGGCCGTCGTCGCCAGCGCCAATCAGATCCTGCTGGCCCGCGTCGAAGGCGACCGTCTGAATTTCGACAAGCAGCCGGTCTTTCTGGCGCCGCAGAACATCCTCCAGCTCGCGCTGTCGGCCGAGGGCCGACTGCGGGCCTTCGCCGACGGGGCGGTGGTGCGCCTGCTGCAGGTGCCCTCACTGAAACTGGCCGGCGTGCTGACCCCGCTCGTGTTCCGCCCCGACCAGACCGCTTCGCTGCGCTTCTTCGACCACGACCGGCTGCTCCTGCTTGGCGGGCCGGGCCAGATCGAACTGGTCGATGTATCCGGCATGGGTGACCGGGACATCGCGCGCGACCCTGCCGAGGAACTGCCGTCGATCGGCGGCGGCAAGCGCCTGCGCGAGCTGATCGACGCAGACCGGCTCGATCCGGTCGTGCTGGCCTGGCCGGATCCATCGAGTCGGCCGGAGGGCGTGAAATGGGAGCTCACCGACGACGATGACGGCTTGCTTGCTAGCTTTACCCAGGCTCAGGCCGATGCGGAGCCTGCCGATCTCGGTGGCATCCAGCTGGCCCTGGCGCCGCGTTCCGACCGGCTCGTTGCCACCTCGATCACGGCGATCGACCGGCGCAAGATCCACGGCGCTATCGAAGCGACGGTCGAAATGTTCGACGTCGCCGATCAGTCGGTGGTCTTCCGCTTCGTGTTCGAGCGCGAGACATTCGACTTCCGCCAGCTCCGGTTCTCCGACGACGGTGGCCGGCTGCTGGTGACAGCGCAGGACTTCGACGGCAATGTCGGGCCTTCCTACGCCTTCCCGACCGCGCAACCGGACCTGCGCATCTATCTCGACGAAACCCTCTGCCAGGCGCCGGTCAACCTGCCTGCAGACTGGCCGCTGGCCGCAACCCGGTTGCTCGACTGCCAGCCCGCGCCCGCGGATACGCAACCAACGACAGCTGCGCCCTGAGCTTGGCGTTGCCCACCGCCTCGAACCGGGTCAACGCCGCATGGATCGCATCAGCTGCGTCAGCCCTTGCCCTCCATCGGGATCTGCGGCGCCACGAAGGTATAGGCGATGAGCAGGAGGCCGGCATAGGTGCCGTTGTACCAGTCGAAGCGCGAAAACGGCTCGCCGATCGTGAAGGCCCAGACGCAGAAGGCGATGACGCTGAGTGTCAGCTGGCGCACGTTCAGCACCTTCAGGGAGACGCGCAGGTAGAACAGCGTCGCCAGCGCGCCGAACGCAAACACCAGCCAGGGCACCAGGTCCGCGACGTCGTCCTTTGAGTTCCTGAGCAGGGTGACCATCGAGAAATAGACGCCGATGACCTCGGCCGGGATCAGCTTGATCAGGCGATCCGAATACTCGTCTGCAGCGGGTGCCGCTGCGCTGAATGCGTCGTCCGGGCCGGCACGGCGCGACACTCCCGGAGTGCTTGCCGCGGTCGTTCGAATAGCGCGCCCCATGATGCCGCCTCCTGTCTGATGGATCGACTGCAATGCGTCGATCCAGGTAACCATGCGGTCCGGCCGGGAATACCGGATCCGGGTCTCGCTGTTGCGCTCAGCGGCGGCGCAATTCGAACGATCGCACCAGCGCGCGCCAGTCCTGGTTCTCGTCTTCCCCGGCATCGAACGTTGCATCGCGCTGCGCAGGTCCGCAGCAGGCGGCCTCGAAGAGCCGGCGCAAGCGCGACCGTGGGCCGTCCAGCGAGCGCGTGCCGGCCTGCTGCAACCAGCTGAAATCGGTCTCGCAAAGCGTCACGAAAACCTTGAAGGCTTCCTGTCCGGAATCACCGGGGAATCCCTCTGGAAGGCCCAGCCGGATGCGCCGCTGGCTGCAGCCGACACGCAATGTCTGCCCCGCCTCGAGCAGTTCGCTGGACTTGTTCGGCGGATAGAGCAACTGGACCTTGCCGCTTACGCCAAAGTCGAGCACGCTCAGGAATACCGACCGGTCTTCATGGTTGATCACCTCGAACGCGATACTGTCGCCTGCCACCAGGCTATCGCCGGAAGTGGCCATGCCGACCCAGCTGCCATCAGGGGATTCCCTGAGCAGATTGAATTCGACCTTGAGCTGGCTGTCCGGGTTGTCGAGCGACAGTGCATTTCGATAGCGCGCCACGGTCTCCGCGTTGTCGATCAACGTACCGACCGCATCGGGCTGGTCACAGGCAATCGGCGGCATCGCCAGCCGCCCGCTGCGGTCGACAGCGACCCAGCTGCTTCTTTCCAGTTGACCGAGTTGGGGAACCGGCATGTATTCGCCACTGCCTTCGCGCGGTTCCAGGCGATAGATGCGCACGTCGGCAGCGTCTTCACTGGCGGCCGCGCGCAGCAGGGCGGAGGCCTTGATCGCCTCGTCGAGCGCGCCGCGCGGGCCGGGCGCCAGCGCGCCGAGGTCGAGGGACAGGCGGAAATGCACGGTCGACGGCTCGGCCTCGACGCAGCGTGCACCCGCCACGATAGACGCTTCGGCATCGACCACGCGGGCCTGCGCGGTGAGCGATTCGACGCTGTCGATTTCGATCGAAGCCAGCGGATGCAGGCCCTCGATCACCTTGGTCCCCGGAGGAAACACCGACCAGCGAGAGCCAGGGCGCAGGCCGTGCGCCGCACCGCCATTGAGGACCACCGTTTTTCCTTCGACCGATGCCACCGAAACGAAGCGGATCGGCACGATATTGCGATCACCGAACAGTTCACGATCGCGCGCACCCTCTATCTGCGGATTCTGTGCGGGGAACTGGGTATTGACGCGGGCGTGGGCAATCTCGAAGACATCGCGAAAGGTCGTGCCGGGACGGGCCTCGAGCAGGGCACCGACCAGATGGTAGGTCAGTGCGCCGTTGCGAATGGTTTCGCCGCCACGCTGGTCGCTGAATTCGCTGGCGTATTCATCGTCGCGGCAACCCGACATCACGACATAGGCATCGCTCAGCGCCAGCCAGCCCGCTTCACCGGTGCCGCGCGCCTTGGCAACGCGGGGCACGGCAGCGGGATCGACACCCATCGCCGCAAGCGAACGACTGTCATCCGGCGCAGCCCGGACCCTGGCCGCAAACGGATCGCGCGTGATCGTGCCGGAGTGGCAGCAGTCGAACAGCAGGCTGACCGAGCGGGTCTTCGCCGAGAGCCGCTGCAGCCACTGGTTGATTTCCTGATCGACGATGTCGAGATTGGGCAGTGGATCGCGGCCGCTGTCGCTCGGCATGATCGTGCTGTCCTTACCCGAGCCGTCTTCCCCGGCAGCCGCCGTCCGGCGCGAGCCGTGGCCGCTGAAATGGAAGAACACGACATCGTCTGCAGCGACGGTATCAACAAGTCGTTGCATCGCGTCGAGTATGGCCTGTCGGCTGGCCGCCTCGTCATGCAGTGAAACGATGCCCGAGTCGGGAAACGAAAAATGCTCGGTCAGCACCTGACGAATCAGGCGGGCCTCGCTGCGGCACCCCGAAAGCTGGTACTGCGGATCGAGGTTCGGGTAGTGGTCCACCCCGATGATCAGCGCATGTTTGTTCGGCATCGGCGCCCGCAGGTTGGAAGGCTGGTGCGAATCGATCCGTCCGCCATTGCCGGCTGGACTTCTGGTTCGCAGGCCACCTCACCGTGTTGCCCGGAAGGTGGGCGGAAAACACGCCGACAGCGATCGGCGACGTGCTGTCACCGCATCAGTCAGCTTTTGTCGGGCGGGCCCGGGCGTGTCGCGGGCGACTTCACGTCCGGCGGGCCCGGACGCGTCGCGGGCGCTTTCACATCCGGCGGCCCCGGGCGCGTCGCGGGTGCCTTGACGTCCGGCGGACCTGGACGAGTAGAGGGAGCATGTTCGTCTGGCGGACCAGGACGGGTCTTCGGCGTTGAATTCGCGGTCATGCGCTTCCCCGGTGAGTGGAATCGGTGGGGCCACGCTAGCACATGGCGTGGATGCAGGAAAAGCGCCTAAACTTGGCCGGCCGAGTACCGGCCAGAAAAATTCTTTCGAAACGCTCCGAGAGAAGGGGGTTGCTGTCAAAACGCCAGGCCCAATCCAGACGTTTTTCGGAGAACTGCGCCGCCGCCGGGTCCTTCGGGTCCTGACGATCTATGCGGTGACCGCCTGGCTGGTCCTGCAAATTGCCGAAGTGACCTTCGCGCCCATGGGATTTCCCGAGGGCGCCATGCGCATCCTGATCCAGATCGTGCTGGCTGGATTTCCCATCGCCTTTGCGCTTGGCTGGATCATAGACCTCGGACCGGAAGGCTTCATGTTCGACCTTCCGCTCTGGCCCACCGCCGGCACCGAGCGAAGGCACGGCCGGAAAACCGACACCCTGGTCCTGCTCGGCGTCACACTGGTGCTCGTGTACGGCATCAATTCGGCTCTGAACATGCTTCACGGCGAGTCGCCATCGCTCGGGAAGGAGGTCGGCGACGGCCGGAACTCGATCGCAGTACTGGCCTTCGATACCTACGACTCGAAGGCGGACACGGACTACTTTTCCAGCGGCCTGGCCGAGGAAATCCTCAACCTGCTGGCCGGACTGCCGGAGCTCAATGTCGCCGCGCGCACCTCGTCGTTCCAGTTTCGCGGTGAAAAGGTCGACGTGCGCAAGGTCGCCACCACGCTCGACGTGCGCAACGTGCTCGAAGGCAGCGTGCAGCGCATGGGCGACAGCGTCAGCGTCACGGCTCGGCTGATCAATGGCCGCAGCGGCTTCGAGGATTGGGCGCAGAAATACGATCGAGACATGGCCGACGTATTTGCCATTCAGCGCGAGATCGCAGCGGCGGTGGTCGCCGAGCTGAAGGTGAGATTGTCGGTCGAATCGGAAGCGAGGCTGAAGACCGACCCCACCGAAAGCACCGACGCGTATCTGTTCTACCTTCAGGGCACGGAAAAGCTGCGCAATTCGCGTGAAGAGTCCGCACTGACCGAAGCCGGCAATCTGTTCGACAAGGCGCTGCAGATCGATCCCGAGTTCGCGCGCGCGCTGGCCGGGCGCTGCGATGTGGATCTCGGGCTCTACGAGATCGGAAACGACACCAGGCAGTTCGAGAAGGCCGCATCCGCCTGCAACCGCGCGGCCGAACTGGATCGCGGCCAGAACGCCGAAATTCGTGTCGCGCTGGCCCGCCTGTATCGCTTCCGCGGCTGGAACGATCGCGCGCTCGAGCAACTGCAGAAGGCGATGGCGATCGCCGTCAACGACGTCGACGCTTACATTGAACAGGGCGAACTGAAGATGGCGATGGATCAGCTCCCCGAAGCGGAGGCGAGTTTCCTGCGCGCGGTCGACATGAAACCCAACTACTGGAAGGCGCATGAGGCACTGGCCAGCTTCTACTACCGGACCAAGCGCTATCAGAAGGCCATCCAGGCCTACACCACCGTGGCCCGCCTTGCGCCCGACATGGCCTCTGCCTATGCGGGCGAAGGAGCCGCCTACTGGATGCTCGGCGATGTCGATCAGGCGCGCGCCGCGTGGGATCGCTCGCTGGAGCTCAATCCGTCGCGCCGGGCCTATACCAATCTCGGTTTGCGCTACTACTACAGCGGCCACTTCGAAGATGCAGTGGCGATGCAGCTGCGTGCGCGCGAGCTGGCGCCCGACGATCATCGCGTCTGGGGCCGGCTTGCCGAATCGTATCGCCATGCCGGCGGCAAGGACGCTGATAGCCTGCAGGCCTACAAGCATGCGGCCGAGCTCGCCCAGGCCAACCTCGCCATCAATGAAAGCGACTGGGCAACCCGCGGCCTGCTCGGCATCTACTACGCCTACAGCGGGCGGCCCGCCGAGGCCAGGCAGGAAGCGGAGCGTGCCGTCACCGATTCTCAGCGCAACGCCGAGGCGCTGTACTACGAGGGCCTGGTCAGGCTGAAACTCGGCGATGCCGACGCAGCGATCGACGTGCTGGGCGAAGCACTGCAGAGCGACCCGCAGTACCGCCAATTCCTGGAGTCCGATCCGGACCTGAAGTCCCTGCATTCTTTGCCGCGATTTGTCGCCCTGCTAGGCCAGGGAGCTCCACCTGCGCCCAGTCCCCAGTCCTGACCGGCAAATGGTGCGGGTCAGCCGTTCCAGGCCGACCGAGGCCTGAGGTTGCAGGACGAGACCGGGCTGCCCCATTTCGAAGCTGCCAGCAAACGGAAATCATCATTGCGGGCCCGCGCCAGCATGCAAAGGCACATGCGCGCTTGGCATACGAACCGGTTCTGGATTCCGGTCGCACGGAGGCCATTCAAGTCCGGCAAACTCCAGTGACAGTGCACCATCGCTATTGCGCACCGTGCCGGCGTGTTCCGCCAATGGCCGAAGCGGAAGCCAGGGCCACGGCCCGCGTTGTAGCATGGCACCCCGCACGACTCGCAGCGAAACCCTTGGCGACTGGCAGCCAACAGGTTTGCCTGACCAAGGATGGAGACGTCCAATGAGAGTATTCCGCTGCGAAAATTGCCAGGCTCGCGTTTATTTCAACAGCAGCGTCTGCGTCAAATGCAATGCCCGGCTCGGATTCATGCCGGAGGAGCGCACCATGGGCGCGTTCAGCATGGACGGCCTTGGGGTCTTGCGCCGGTACGGCGACGCACAGTCGTCGTGGCGCCCTTGCGCCAATTCGCAGAATGCTTGTGCGTGCGGTTGGCTGGTCCATGGCAAAGATCCGAATCCGCTGTGCCGATCATGCCGCCTGACCGCCACGATTCCCGACCAGGGCACGCTGGAGAACCGGATCGCCTGGCGCGACCTGGAAGCGGCGAAGCGAGTCTGGTTGGCGAGCATGCTGGATCTGCACCTTCCGGTCCGCTCACGCTTGGACGATCCCGTTCACGGCCTGGCATTCCATTTCCTGCGCCAGATCGATGCGTCGCACCCGATCCTGACCGGACATGACGCGGGCGACATCACGATCAATGCAGCAGAGTCCGACCCGGTCGAGAGGGAGCGCAGCAAGCTTGCCCTCCTCGAACCCTATCGAACCTTGCTCGGGCATTTCCGGCATGAATCGGGCCACTACTATTGGGACCTGCTGGTCAGGGACTCAGCGCTGATGCAGCCCTTCCGTGCGCTGTTCGGCGACGAGCGCATGGACTATGCCAAGGCCCTGGCCCGGCACTACGAACACGGTCCGGCGCCTGACTGGCAATTGGCTCATGTCAGCGGCTATGCAACCATGCACCCGTGGGAAGACTGGGCCGAAACCTGGGCCCACTACCTGCACATGGTCGACCTGCTGGGTACCGCACGCAGCTGGAAACTCAGCGTGGATGCATTCGAGCCGCCCGAAATTTCCGACCAGTCATCGCTTTCTCCCGAATTTCTCGAGCTGATCCACGAATGGCTGCCGCTGACCCTGGTCGTGAACAGCCTGAACCGTAGTCTCGGCCACGCAGATGCTTATCCATTCGCGTTTTCGAACGTTGCACTCCGCAAGATGCAGTTCGTGCACGACGTGATCAGGCCATTCAGCCATGCCGGCACATTTCCCGGCTGATTACAGCGATTTCATCGCGCTGAAATCCCGCGCTCTCCACTACTGGACCGGCGCCATCGACGCAAGTGTGGCGCACGGGGATCCCGCACACTTCGCTCGTACACAATACCACGTGTCGCAAACGCCTTATTTAGGGCCAATGCAACCATCGGCCACTGCACTTCTGCCAGATGCTTCAGACTTGCCTTGATCGACGAGCGTAGTAGACTGGCATGCACTGCGCTGTGAAGCGCCAGCAAGACCGGGGAGGAGTACGTCATGCGACGTGTACTTTATTCGGCTCATGCTCTTGGCAACATGAACTACGCCAGCGACGGGCTCGCTGCGCCGATGATGACCAGGAGTTTCGTTGCCGCCATTTTTCTTGCGCTTTTCCTGACGAGTTTCTGCGTGGTCGGCCCTGCAAAGGCAGGTACGCCACCGATCGGCGATTTCGACTCGAATCTGGTTCCGAATGCGTCACTGCAAGGTACTACCGGAGTGATTGCCGCCACCAGCAGTACGATCAACGGTGATGCCCCAACGCTATGGCGCGTGTTCGCCACGAACGGAAGCGTGGTCAACCTGGAGCGCCTCACACTGGCTGCCGATACCTTGTATCCCGGCAGCCCGCCCACCCAGGCACTCAAGTTTTCGGTGGCAACGTTCGGCACCGACCAGGGCCTCGACAGCATTCCCGGATTCTTTTCCATCCGGACAGGCATCAGCTATGGCGCACAAATCTATGCGCGCAGCGGAAATTCGGACAACTCCGATCAACCATTCACCCTGGCCTTGCTGATTTACGACAGTGCACTGACTTTCACCGGTCATCTGGGGACCCTGGCGGAGAACGGCGGAGCTTCGTGGGCGCCATTCACAACGACCGCAGTTACCGGAGTGGCCGGCGATCTGTACGCGAAGCTGACGATGCGCGTAGTGGACAACGGCGGCGAGAATTCCATCATCATCGCCCTGCCAACCGTAGAAGGCCCTCCTGCCTACAACACAGCCCCTAATCCGGGATTTGCAGGCAACGCGGGCGCCATCCAAGGCAACGTAACAGGAACGATTCCGGACGATTGGCGCGCCTTTGCCGTCGGTGCAGGCAGCATCAACGTGACCACCGTTCCGGTTGCGGCAGGGGAATTGTTTCCGGGCAGCCCGCCGACGGACGCAGTGCGCCTGCAAGTCATTGGCGGAGACAATGGCAGCGAGGGGTTCGATCACGAACTGGTCCGCGCAGTACTTCGCAGCGACCATTTCTACCGCGGAGAAATGTATATGCGTTCCGGCAACAGCGACATGTCTGCGCAAGGCGTGTCTTTCGGGATGCCCATTTTCGATGCAGCCGGGAATTACACCGGCTTGGCGCCCGGGTCATTCAATACGACCGTCGGTCCCGCCTGGTCATTCATGTCCGGTCCGCAATTCCGGGCGAATACCGGCGAGACAACGAATCTTGGATTCCGTCCGGCAGCCGACGGCGGCGAGGACATCCTCCTGATCGCTGCTCCGCGTATCGTTGATCCGGCAGGCTGGATGCTGTTTACCGACGGCTTCGACTGAAATGAATCTTCGCGGCGCGGATCTGGACGGGAGCGGGAACGAATCAGGCCGGAGGCGCGCCTCGACGGCGCGCCCGGCGCACGCCCGCTTTCTCGGCGTTCCATAGCCCCAATTCGCTTCCTCCATCAAAGAACCGGGACTTCCACAATCCCTTTTCACTCATCCCTGACTTGTTTGGCCTGCATAAGGGCCTATGCACCGCCCTCTTCAGGTCCTCGTCGACTTTTCCAGGTTGTGGATGTCCCCGTTGCCGCCGTTGCCGCCTTCCCCGCTCAACGCATTGCTGGGGTCGCTGGTGGCAGTGCGCGACGTACGCCTGAGCGGCGACACGATCGAGTTCAAGGCCGTTGCGCCAAACG
>DAIMYT010000050.1:0-12530 GCA_036734345.1 Dokdonella sp.
TCACCGAGAGAAAACTCGCAGAGCGCATGGAAGCGGATCGACGGCAGATCCTCGAGCAGGTCGCGCAGAACCAGCAACTGCCCGGGATACTGTCTTCGATCGTCACCATGCTGGAAGCGCAGATTGCAGGTTCGCGCATCAGCATCCTGCTTTTGCGCAATGACCGGCTTTGGCTCGGCGCCAGCTCGCAGTCTCTGGCTGGCTATGCGCACACGCTGGAGGGCATGCTGATCGGGCCAACGGCCGCCTCTTGCGGAACCGCCGGCTATCTCGGCGAAGCGGTGATCGTCGAGGACATCGAATCCGACGTCCTATGGGAAGACCGGCGGGACACCGCGCTCAGGCACGGACTGCGTGCCTGCTGGTCCATGCCAATCCCGTCACGCGATGGCGGGGTTCTCGGAACGCTCGCGGTCTATCGCAGCGAGCCCGGCCGGCCCGGCGCACAGGATCTCGAGTTCATGGGCACTGCGACCCAGCTTTCCGCGGTGGCCATCGAACACCGCCTGACCACGGACCGCCTTTCGCACCATGCACAGCACGATTCACTGACCGGCCTGCCCAATCGCCTGTTGTTCCAGGATCGCCTGGAACAGGCGCTGGCCTATGCGCGGCGCAACGCGCAGCAGGTGGCGGTGCTCTACCTGGACCTGGACCGCTTCAAGAACACCAACGACACGATGGGCCATTCTGTCGGCGATGCCCTGTTGCGTGAGGTGGCCCGGCGCTTCAGGAGTTGCATCCGCAGCAGCGATACGCTCGCGCGCATCGGCGGCGACGAATTCACGGTCGTGTTAACCGAACTGGCCAGTGCGCAGGATGCGATGCGTGTCGCCGGCAACCTGCTCGAGTCCCTGCGGGCGCCGGTGCTGGTGGAGGACCATGAGATCTTCGTCAGCACTTCGGTCGGCATCAGCATCTTCCCGGGCGATGGCGCAGACGGCGAGTCGCTGATGGCGAATGCCGACGTGGCGATGTATCGCGCCAAGGACCTGGGTCGCAACAACGTGCAATGGTTCACCGCCGAGATGAACCAGAGGGCAAAGGAGCGCATGGCGCTGGAACGCCAGCTCCGCCACGCCCTGGTCGATAACCAGCTCAGCCTGCACTATCAGCCGCAATGCTCGGCAAGCGGGGAGATCCGCTGCTTCGAGGCCCTCATGCGCTGGCACAATCCGGTGCTCGGCCAGGTAACGCCGGAACGCTTCATCCCGATTGCCGAGGAGAACGGCCTGATCGTGCCGATGGGCGAATGGGCCCTGCGCGAGGCCTGTGCCCAGGGCGCCGCCTGGCGCAATGCCGGCCATCCGCACCTGCAGGTGGCGGTGAACGTTTCCGCGATCCAGTACAAGCGCGCCGACTGGGTCGAGAGCGTGCGCAGGGCGCTGCGCGACACGCAATTGCCGCCCAGCGCGCTTGAACTGGAGATCACCGAAGGATTGCTGCTTCACGACGTTGCAGAAACCTCGGCCAAACTGATGGAATTGCGCAAGCTCGGCGTCGGCATCGCCATCGATGATTTCGGCACCGGCTATTCGTCCCTGAGCTACCTGCACAAGCTCCCGGTCACCTCGCTGAAGATCGACAAATCCTTTGTCAGCGAGATCGGGTCCGATTTACCGGAGGATGCGGTCGAGTCGCCGATCATCCGCACCATCATCGCGCTGGCGCACAATCTTGGTCTGTCGGTAGTCGCGGAAGGTGTCGAGACCGCGACTCAACGCAAGCTGCTCCTTGCGATGGGCTGCAATGCGCTGCAGGGCTATTTCCTGCACCGCCCGCTCGCTCCGGAAGACGCAGGCGCGCTGCTCGGCATCGCAGTGAACTCGCCACTCGCGGTGAAACGCGCACCGGCGAAACGCAGGTCGAAGGGAAAGCCGGCCGGGTCGACCGCGGCGAACTCGAAAGCGAGTGCCCAGGCATTCTCGGACAGCACGGGATCGGGTGCGACGACGGTGGCGCCAGCGAAACGCCGCAAGTCGGGCAGGAAATAGCCGACCCGGATCTTGCATTGGCATCTGCCGCATCATGGCCAACGCTGCGGCCCGGAGGGGATTGCGTTCAGGCTGGAAGCACCAGCGGCCGGCGCCGCGAACGCAGGATGCCTTCGGTTGCAAAGATCGCCAGGGCCAGCCAGATCAGGGTGAATCCGATCACGCGATCACGTCCGAACGGTTCGCCGAAGATCAGCACGCCGCACAGCAGTTGCAGGGTAGGTGCCAGGTATTGCATCAGGCCGACGATCGAGAACGGGATGCGGCGCACTGCCTCGGCGAAGGCGATCAGCGGGATCGCGGTAAGGGCGCCGCCAAGGATCAGCAGGGTCCCGGCGAACAACCCCCAGCCCCCTGCCGCGGGCGCAGCCACGAACCCGCCCTGGCCGTGGGTCTCGCTCCACAGCAGGAATCCGAGTGCCGGCAACACCAGGTACAGGCTCTCCACGCCGAGACCGTGCACCGGCGGAACGGCGGCGATCTTGCGGATCAGGCCGTACATGCCGAACGAGCAGGCCAGGGCGAGCGCGATCCACGGGAAGCTGCCGTAGTTGAAGGTCAGCCACAACACGCCCGACGCAGCGATAGCCACGGAAACCCATTGCACCCGATTCAACCGCTCGCCGAGCAGGAAGACGCCGAGCACCACGTTGAGCAGCGGATTGATGAAGTAGCCAAGGCTGGTCTCGACCACGTGGCCGGCGTTGACCGCCCAGATGTACAAGCCCCAGTTGAAGGCGATGAACATGCCAGAAAGCGCGAGCAGCCAGACGGCTCTTGGCTGCTGCAGTGTCCCGCGCAGCCAGCCGCGACCATGCCGCCACAGCAGCCAGCCGACGACCATCAGCGTGCTCCAGATGATGCGGTGGGCAATGATTTGCAGTGACGGCACCGCTTTCAGCAGGTGCCAGTACAACGGCATCAGGCCCCAGATCGCAAACGCCGCGGTGGCGGCAGCCAGGCCCCGACGGTCCAGCGTTTGGGTAGTCAGGTTCGTTTCTCCTTCCATGGGCGAGCGACGGCCTCGGGGGGGGCGAGCATCTGCAGATTGTCCGGGTCGTCATGGATCGCATCGTGGTCATTTAACAGCATCGGGGGAGGCTCCGGTAGGTGCAAAGGTCCGGGCCGGCCCCCGTCTGTCGCGAATGCAAGTCGCGGGTGCGACCGGCGGCCACTGCTCATCGCAGGCAGCCGGACCGGAGCGGTTGTCGCGCACACCCGCTTGCCACAGGGGGGCATTGACGGCCTCCGGTTCCGGCCGATGGCCGGCAATCGCCTTGGACATGTTGCTAGACTGGGTTGGTCAGGCACCACACGGAACAAGCATGTTCAATGAAGGGACGCATCGGGACCTCGTCGCCTCCCTGGAGATGATTGGTGCGGCATTCGCCATCTTCGAGGTCGACAAGGATGCGGGGCAACTGCACCTGGTGAGTGCCAACACACTGTTTGCGGACATTACATCCATGGGTGTCAATGCCTTTGTCGGCGAGACACTCAGCCAGATGTTGCCCCGCTGTTTCGAAGAGCCGATGCGCGCCTGTTTCCTCAAGTGCCTGGTTGAGCAGGCTTCGCAGGAAGACGAAATAGTCATCGAGCGCGAAGGCAAATCGCGGTGGTGGCGTGTCATCGCGTCGCCAATTGTCGGGGAAAGCTCCAGCGGCCAGTGCGTCATCGTCACGCTGATCGACATAACCCGGCGAAAGGTCCTCGAGCAGCAGCTGCATGCGGCCCGGCAACGCTTCGAGGCGGTTGTCGAGACTGCTTATGATGGCATCATCACGATGGACGAAAAGCAGAGCATCAAGTTGATGAACCAGGCGGCACGGAACCTCTTTCGTGTCGAAGACGAAGACGTCAACGGGAGCAACCTTGAGCGATTCCTGCCTGAGCGCTTCCGGGAAAAACACCAGGCTTATGTCACCGCATTCCGCGACTCCCCGGTGAACGCGCGACCGATGCAGTCGCGCGTTTCCGTGAGGGGGCTGAGGGCCGATGGTTCGGAGTTTCCTGTCGAGGTGACGATATCGAAGATCCGGGTTGGCGCCGAGACCGAAATGACGGCGGTGATCCGTGATATTTCGGAGCGAGCCCGATTGATCGAGGAGCTTTCCCACGCGGCGGAACGCGATTCGCTGACGGGTCTCTACAATCGGCGACATGGTTCGAAGGTCCTGGGCAAGGAACTGATCCGCAGCAAACACCTGGGGCATACATTCTGCATCGCGATCGTCGACATCGATTTTTTCAAGCTGGTCAACGACACCTATGGACACGCTGTAGGCGACGAGGCGCTTGTGGACATGGGCAAGGTGCTGCGCGGCAGCCTGCGCGATATCGACCTGCTGTGCAGATGGGGCGGAGAGGAATTCCTCGTCATGCTGCCGGAAACCGGAGCGCAGGAAGCCGGGGAATGGGCAGCCCGTGCCCGCCAGCTCGTCGCGGCGCACACATTTGGCAGGTCGCGCAAGCGCGAGATCAGGATGACCCTGAGTGTCGGCATCGCGGTGATGGGCGAGGGACTCTCGATCGATCAGCTGATCGATCTGGCCGACCGTGCCCTGTATTCCTCGAAAAGCGCCGGACGCGATCGGGTTTCCTTTGCCGAGTGATCCTGCGTGGCGAAGCCGGATGCGGCCAGGGTAGCGCGCAATCGAGTAACGAGGAGGTGCCCGTTTCCGCGTCGGTCTGGTGGTGCTGTCAGTCTGTTCAGGCGACTCCGGCTATACATGTCGCGCTTGCATCTGGCGCGGACAATGCGCCGGCTCGTCCATCCCGGGAGAAATTCATGAACATCCAAGTCGCCGCCCAACCGTTGCTCGCGCTGATCGCCGGCATCCTGATCCTGATCATGCCGCGCCTGCTCAATTACGTGGTCGCCATCTACCTGATCGTCATTGGCCTGATTGGCCTGTTTCCGCTGCTGCGCTAGGCATTCCGGAACAGCCGCATCGGCGACCCCCGACCGCTCCCCGCCAGCGGGTGCGTCCGGCGGTATCCGCGAAAGGAGGATCGGGATGAAAACCCCGGGTGGCTTGTTTCCTGGCCTGATCGCCATCGTGCTCGCTGCATGCCAGCAGCAAGCCGACGAAGGGGCGAACCTGCCGCGGCCTCCGGCCGGTGAATCGCATCCGGCCGGTCCCCGCGGGCCCGCGCCGGCAGCATCCAGGCCCGACCAATGGATCGGCCGCTGGAACGGACCGGAAGGCACCTACCTGTCGATCACCCGCCAGGGCGAAGGTTACCTGCTCGAAATCGCGGATCTCGATGGTCCGAGGACATTTGCAGCCACGCGAGCAGGCGATCACCTCGTGTTCGAGCGAGACGGAAAGAGGGAGTCGCTCAAGGCGACGGACGGAAGGCAGACCGGCATGAAATGGCTGCAGGACTCCGCCGATTGCCTCA
Source organism: Dokdonella sp. (assembly GCA_036734345.1). GTDB lineage: Bacteria > Pseudomonadota > Gammaproteobacteria > Xanthomonadales > Rhodanobacteraceae > Dokdonella. Next base: position 5,400 of record DAIMYT010000050.1, read on the forward strand.
CCATCCGTATTGGCGAGGGTTACTGCCGGGACTGGAAACCGTAGGCGGGCCGATTCACGGCAAAGTCGTCAGCACCGATGCCGCCAGGGGCGGGGTGCGAAGACCGCGGTCTTCATTGCCGGCCAGCGACGCCAATGAGGCAGGCAGGCTGGAATCGGCAACAAGCGCTGCGCTGTGCGAGCGCCGTGGCACGGACAATCGTGGAGCCGGTGCATGCAACGACGCCACGCTGCTCCGCGCATCGGCACCCTTGCGCACACGTGTCGGCTTTCCGGTGCATGCATGCGCGGTCGAGGCCTTTGTCGCGCTGATTGCGACCGCCGGGTCCAGCGGGTCGATTTCATCGATGACCGAACGGTTGCGGCCGCCGTGCTTGGCGCGATACATCGCAGCGTCGGCGCGCGCCTGCCAGCTGCCTGCCGTCTCGCCGACGCGCAGGATGCTGCCTCCGAGCGAGGAGGTGACGGACGTATCGCCGCAGTGGACCTCACGCTGGATGGCCATGCGGACCTTTTCCGCGATGTCGCGCAGGCTCTCCGGGCTGGTGTCGGGAATCAGCAAGGCGAATTCTTCGCCGCCGAGACGGAAGAAGCGGTCGTTCCTGCGCGTGGTCCTGCGCACGACGTTGGCGAGCTGGATCAGCACGTTGTCGCCCGCATCGTGGCCAAAACGGTCGTTGATGCGCTTGAAATGGTCGAGGTCGAAAATGATCAGGCCGAGCGGCTTGCCGTTACGCGAACTGGTGGCCATGGCGATCTCGAGTTCCGCGTTGAGGCCACGCCGGTTGCTCGCGCCGGTGAGCGGGTCGAGCAGGGCAAGCTCCTCGAGCTGCCTGCGTTGCACGTCGGTACGCCACGCAAATATGTAGGCAAAGGTGCAGACGACGACGGCAGAGCTGACGAAGGCCGCCTTGTGCGTGAGCTCCGGCAACGCCAGCGAGCTCGCTGCGACCGCGGCAATGCCGAGAGCCGAAATGACCGCGGCGCGCTTGCGCTCGACCAGCAGGAAGTTGCTCAGCACCACGGCATACAGCCACAAGGGCCCGGGCGGCCCGGCGACAAAGGCGATGCCGATGCAGCCGGCCGAATAGATGGCTGCAAGGAACAGCGCGACGCGTTTGGTGCTTCCATGGCGGAACGCGTGCAGTGCGCCGATGCTGATGCAGGTGACGATCATCGTGTCTATGACGCCGGCGAGCACCTGCCCGTTGGAAAAGCGATAGACGGCGAACGGCAGGATCATCACGTTGGAGATGATCCCGAACATGACCACGAGGGCAAGGTGGAAGTCCTGGCGTATCCTGTCCATCCACATACGGTCCGCCTGCCGGCCCCGCCGGCTGGATGAGTGAAGTTGTCCGGGGTGCTGCATCAATCGGGCCAAGGAGGCCAGGTGGAATGTGCGCTGCACCACAATACTGCCAATAGGCCCGGCAGGACATGCCGCAAGTGCGGCACGGCTCACGCTACGCAAGGCCTAACGAGGCGCGCGCCATGGCCTCGACCGGCCGGTCCGAAGGACGGACCGGCGCCGCATGGCCTCAAAGCCTGTCGAGGCGAGGGGATCTTCGCGGAGTAGCGGGTCGAAATGTTACAAAGGCGGTCGTCGGGACCTCCTGCCTAGACGATCCGGCAATCCGCAACCAGCCTCTGTCGGGGGGCTGGCGGGATTGCCTGTCAGCCGGCCGCGTTTCCGGCGGTAGCTTCGTCGCGTTGTTCCTTGCCGACGATGGCACTGGCGGTCAGGTCGGCACTGACGTTGCCTACCGTCGCGAAGACATCCGGAATCGTATCGACGGCCAGCAGCAGGCCGAGGGGCTCGATCGGCAACCCCATGGCCGAGGTGACCGGCATCGTGGCCGCCATGAAACTGACCTGCCCGGGCAGGCCGACCGCACCAAGGCTGAGCACCACCGCGAGGGCAGCTGCGACGGAGAGATGGGCGACCGAGACATCGATACCGTAGATCCAGGCGACGAACGATGCCGCGCCAAGGTACTGGATCGGGCTGGTAATGCGGAACAGTGACACCGCCATAGGCAGAACCAGGGCTACCACCGCACGCGGATGTCCAAGCCGGTCGCGAGCGCTTTCGACCATGGCGGGGAGGGATGCGAGCGAAGATTGCGTACTGGCGGCCACGATCTGCGCAGGCAGGATGCCGGCGGCGAATCGGCGCAGGCGCTGGCCGCCGAAGATGACGGCGACCGGATAGAGCAGCAGGGTGACTGCCAGGTACATCGCGATGAGCAGGGCGACATACCAGCCGAGGGCGCTTAGCACGCTGGTACCGGCCTTGGCACAGACCGCGAGGACAAGCGCGAAAACGCCGAGCGGCGCGACCCAGAGTACCCAGCGGACAATGACGATCATGGCATCGGCGATGGACTGGAAGAATTCGATCATGCGCGCGCGGCGCTGCGTTTCGATGCGGGTCAGGGCAAAACCGAAGAACAGGGCGAACACGACCAGCGGCAGCATCGCGCTTTGCGCGGCGGCGGCGATGGCATTGCTTGGTATGACCGTGGCCAACCAGTCGCCGAGTCCGACCGGCGCAGCCGGGATGGCGTCGGTCGCGATCGATGCGCGCAGATGGGCGATGAGTGCAGGATCGCGCGGCAGGAACGAGAGCGCCATTGGTGCCACGATGGCCGCGAATGCGGCGCCCGTGCCGAGCAGCAAGGCAAACGCAACGATGGCCCGGCGAGCCGTGCGGCCCGAGGCGGCTGCATCGTTGGCCGCGCTGACGCCGACCACGACCAGAGCCAGCACCAGCGGAACCACGGTCATCTGCAGGGCATTGAGCCAGAGCCGGCCGATCGGCTGGGCGATCAGGGCCGCGCGATCCGCCCATTGCGGGTCGAACCAGGCCAGCAGCAATCCGACAAGTGCACCGGAGGCAAGGCCGGTCAGGATTCGCGCAGTCATGGACATGGGGTTGGCCTCGCGGTTCGGTGCTCGAAGGATTCGGCTGGACGGCAGGTGCACGGAGCGGACGATCGGGTTGACGGCAGCCCTGGACAAGCCATGGGTGGCGCGGACACCAGGGTCTCGAAGCTGCTCCCGGCGAAGACGCGGGGCAGCGGCTGCGACTGGCGGATGACGAGGCTCAATCGGGGATATCGGGCAGTTTCCATGCGGCCTGCAAACGCCGGTACTCGCCGAGTGGCAGCAGCATGAACAGCGGGTGCGCGTCCGGTCGCAGCCAGACCAGCAAGTTGCGCATGTCCGTCTCGGCCATCGCCGTGCAACCGGCCGTGGTCGCGCCCGGGGCTTTCCAAAGATGCGCGAAGATGCAGCTTCCGGCGCCCTTCGTCGCCTTTCGGTTGTGTTCGATGATGAAGCCGAGCTCGTAGCGTTGATCGCCATCGGCATGCAGGTCCCGGCGCATGGGTTCGGTCGATCCGGCAACGGCCGCATCGCCCACTTCGCGCGCATCGACAATACGGTTGTAGAGCGCCGAGTCGACATCGTCGATGCACCAATCCGTAGCGGCCATCGCCACATAGGGCAATGCGGTCGGTGCCTGCTTCGCGTATCCGAATGCGTCGCCGATGGTGAAAATGCCGGCCGGGCTGCGTCCGTCTCCTTCCCTCTTTTGCAGGCCGGCCTGGACTGGATGCAGCCCGATACCCCAGGCCGAACCGGCGCGACCAATCGACACCGGAAAGAACCGCTCCGCGCGCCAGCCCTGCGCGGTTCGCGCAAAGGTTCGCAAGGTCCCCTGGTTGGCATTCCAGTCGGTCGTCGTGACGAGGACAAGTTGTCCGGCAGCGGACAAGTCGGGTGCGGGCGACGCGCCGGCCCAGCCGCAGGCCAGCACGGCCAGCATGAAACCGGCGAAACGCAAGGTTGAAAGGGCGGAATCGGTCATGGTTCCTGGGCGCTCTGGATGCGTTCGAGATTGGACGCCAGCCGTGACAGTCGGTCGCCACCGTCTTCGCACAGCAGCACGAAGATCATGTCGAGCAGGTGGCGCAGTGCCGACTGGTATAGCAGGGGCTCTATGTGGGGCCGCTCGTCGTGGGCGGAGACGAGCAGCGGGTGGTCGGCATGGGCGCGCAGCGGGTTTGCCGAATGACGGGTCACCGATACCACGCAGCCCTCGCGCTCGCGAAACTGCCGTCCGATCTTGCACAAAGCGGCCTGCTGGCCGTGTTCGGAAAAAATCACCAGCACGTCGCCGCGAGTCGCGCTGGCGATGCCCGCCGTCATCAGCACGGCATCAAAGTGATGCACCGTGAGGATGCCAAGCAAGGACAGGCGCATGGCGAATGCACGGGCCGGTATGCCATCCTCGCCGAGGCCGATGAGGAACACCTTGCCGGCCTTCCTGATTGCTTCTGCGATGGCATCGATCCGGGCCGCGGGATTGATCAGGCGTGTTTCCTGTTCGGCCCGGGACTTGCCGTGCCAAAGGCTCTCGGCGAGTGCCGAGTGCGGGTCGGCGATTGCCGGCGTGGCCTGCGCGTTCCCGAGCGCGGATGCCTCGCCGGCATCGCCGCGTGCCAGCGAATCGCCGATCGAGTACTTCAGGTCGGGGTAGCCCTTGAAGCCGAGCTTCTGGCTGAACTTGACCACGCTGGACTGGCTGATCTTCAGCGCGTTCGCCAGTTGCTGGGAGGAGTAGTCGCGTAGCAGGTGCGCCTCTTCGAGGATGAAGTCCGCGATGCGGCGCTCGATCGCAGACATCTGATCGCGCTCGGCACGGATTTTCAGCAAGGGAGACATGGCCTGTTGGTTCATATGTCCTATGCGATCAGTTCGAGACCGCGGATCTCGCGGATGCCGAGGCCCGGCGCATCGGTCACGCTGATTTCCGACTCGTTGAACACTACGCCGCCATCGACCGGATTGAACGCGCACAGCGACGGCCCGTCGAGATCGATCTTGGTGATCGCGTTGGATTTGGCGACGGCCACGTGGACGGCGGCGGCCACGCTGATGCTGGTTTCGAGCATGCAGCCGATCATGCATTCGACCTGGTACATGGCGGCGATGTCGGCGATGCGTATGGCATTGGAGATGCCGCCGGTCTTCATCAGCTTGATGTTGATGATGTCGGCGGCACGCATGCGGATCAACTCGACCACTTCGGTCGGGCCGAAGACGCTCTCGTCGGCCATGATCGGCGTGTGCACGCGTTCGGTGACGTATTTCATGCCCGCCAGATCGTGCGCCTTGACCGGTTGTTCGACCAGTTCCAGATGCACGCCGGCATCTTCGAGGGTCTGCAGGGCATAGACGGCCTGTTTGGCGGTCCAGCCCTGGTTCGCGTCGAGGCGGAGCAGGGCGCGATCCTCGACCGCGGCATAGATCGCCTTGACTCGTTCGATGTCGACGCCGATGTCCTTGCCGACCTTTATCTTCAACGATTCGAAGCCGCGTTCCACGGCGCTCAGCGAATCGGCAACCATCTTTTCGATGTAATCGACGCTGATCGTGATGTCGGTCGTGATCACCGGATCGCCGCCGCCGAGCAGGCGGTACAGCGGCGCATTGTAAAGCTGGCCCCAGAGATCGTAGACCGCGATCTCGACCGCTGCCTTGGCGCTGGAGTTTTTTTCCATCGAGCCCTGGATCAGATGGGTAATCCGGTTGAGGTCGGCGATTTCCGCACCGATCAGGCGCGGGGAAATGTAGTGGCGGATCGCCTCGACGATCGAGCCATGCGTGTCGCCCGTGATCACCGCGGTCGCCGGCGCTTCGCCGTAGCCGACATGGCCGCTGTCGGTATTGATCATGACGACGATGTCTTCGATCGCCTCGACCGTGCGCAGCGCCGTCTTGAACGGGGTCTTCAGCGGCACTCGCAGCATGCCGAAGCGGATATCGGTGATTTTCATGGGACTTGGCGAACATCCTTGGGTTGTGCGGGTCGCATCGTGACGATGCTGGTCATGCGGTCGATGTAGGTTTCTTTTTCGCTGAACTGCAACGGCAGCAACGGCGACACCGAGACGCCATTGAGCGCGATCCGTCGCAGGCTGCCGTCGTCCCGGCGGTAGCTCAGCCCGGTGGTGTCGTGGATCACGTAAGGCTGTCCGTCGATGTTGCCGATCACCATCATCACGTGGGCGGGGATGTAGACGAGATCGCCGGGCTGCAGCGCGAGTGCCGCGGACATTCGCGTGGCGGAGTCGTCAGCGGCCGTGAACAGGCGCTTGCGCAGCGCCGGGCTGATGCCCTGGTCGCGCGTATTGCGCGGCATCAGTACACCCATGCTCTGGTAGACCTCGGAGACGAAGCCGCTGCAATCGCGCGCGTCGTAGTCGTGTCCCCAGCCGTAGCGCTCACCAAGGAACCTGAAAGCCTGGCGAATGATGTTGGCTTCGTTCAGCGGGAGGTAGTCGGCGGAAGATTCCGCATTCTTCTGCAACAGGGCGGGGACCAGGTCGAGGCTCCCATCGGCCAGACGCACGGGCAGTTCGATTACATGCGCCGCATACGGATGCTGGCCATTGACCAGCTTGTCTGCAGGCCAGTCGGCGAGGACCGGCACGCGCACGCCCATGTCCAGTTGCAGCTTTGAAACGGCCGGCAGTTCGGGCGTGAACACGGTCTGCGCGGTGGCTCCGGTGATGATGCGGTAGCGCGCGGGCGACGCGTATGCGTCGACCTGCGCGGCACTGCCCGCGGCGACCGCTGATGCCTCGATCCAGGCCGCATAGCGCGCACTAACCACGAACAGCCATTGGCCGTCGTGACTGGCATGGACGATCATGACGGGCGTGCCGGGGAACAGCGCGCTTTCCTGGAAGCGATCGATATCGGTATCGCCAGCCTTGCTGAATACGCGCAGGAGGGTCGGCAGCGTGCGCATGGCTGCCCGCTTGACGACCAGGCCAGGGCGCCGTGCCTGCAGCTCGGGAATCGCGTCGCGATCGATGTTGCGCATCAGTTCATCGAGCGTGGATTCGGAGACCGGCTTTCCGCCGGCATCGAAAAGGGCCCGCGTCGGTCGCGTGGAGAGCCCGTCGATCCACGCGAGCACTTGCTTGCGTGGCAGTTCGTCCGGAATCGCGGCCAGCACGTGCATCGATGGATCCTCGTGCAGCACACGGGCGTTCTGTGCCGCGATTGCTGCCTTGTCGAGGATGATCGCATGCGCCTGATCGAGGCGCCGGATCCA
>DAIMYT010000050.1:12540-24722 GCA_036734345.1 Dokdonella sp.
GAAGTCGGCATCGAGTTGGTCGCTCTCGACGCCGATCACGCCATGTGTGGGGATCGCGGGGTGCGAGGCTTCGCGGGCGAGGGCCACCTGGCCACTGCCAGCCAGGCTGATTGCGGTCCAGATCAGCAGGTTTCTCATCGCGGTATTCATGGCGTCGGGGATAGTCGGGAAAGTACGGATGCGATGCCGATGCCGACTCCCGTGCCGATCACATAGCCGAGCAGGGCGAGCAGGATGCCGACGGGTACCAAGGCGCGAGCATAGCTTGCCGCCAGCACCGGGGCCGAGGCGACGCCGCCAATATTGGCCAGCGAGGCAATGCCGCACAGGTGCAGGTCGAAATGGAACATGCGCGCGGCGAGCACGAGCAGCGCGGCATGGATCGTCAGGATGGTCAGCCCGCAAAGCAGGTACATCGGTGCCTCGCCGATACCGTCGAAGTTGCTTTGCGAGGCGAGCACCGCGACCAGGGCCACGAGCAGCACCCCCGAAATCGCCGAGGCACCCGGGTAGCGGGCAATCGGCGTCTGCCCTGCGACCAGGCCCAATGCCGTGGCCACCAGGATGGTCCAGGTCGTCGCGGAGACCATCGTCGATGTCGGCAGCTGCGCGCCGACCGCGCTGGCCAGGGCGCCAACCAGCAGGGCCAGGCCGAGCCATAGCAGCACGCCTTCGGCATTCGGTCTGTCAGCGATACCCGCCTCGGACTCCACGGCGATCGGGCGTTCCGCCGCGCGCGTCCAGCGATTGAAGGCAGGCGCAAGGCGCGCGATCGAAAACATCACGGCGACCCACAGCGAGTAACACAGGGCATCGGTCAGCAGAGACATGGCAAGCAGCGAATCGGGCATGCCGATCGCCTGCTTGACTGCGACCATGTTGGCGCTCCCCCCCGACCAGCTGCCGCTGAGGGCGGCCAGGGCCTGCCAGGCGTCCGCCGGCAACCAGTGCCGATAAAGCAGGAAGGTCAACGGAAAGGCGATCACCAGGCTGAGGCTGGCGCAGGCGAAGACGGCAAGCACGCGTGGCCCGAGCCGCCAGATGGCGCGCAGGTCGCAGTTGATCATGAGCAGGAACAGCAACGCCGGCAGCAGGCGGGCAACGAGTACCGATTGCGCCTCCCGTATCGCCGGATTGACCGTCCACAGCCCGCAAACCGCGAGCGCGGTGACCAGCAGGTAGGTCAGCACGATCGGCGGAAAAATGGTGAAGACGGACCAGGCATAACGCCGCTCCAGCGCCGCAAAAACGCCTGCGCAGAGCAGCATCAAGGCCAACCACGGCCACACCGTTTCAATCATCGGATCCCGACCCCGTTGCAAGCGCAGGAATAGAACATTCCTTGCTCAGTTGTGCGAAGCATAAATTATTGACCGCGCAATGCAAGCATGTTACACAGCATTCGTCGAAGGTCGGGGGAAGGGCTTCCGTGGATGCAACGATCAACTGGCGCAATGATGTCGGGCGGACTCGCCTGATTGGCATCCTGGCGGCATTTTGCCTGTTCGCGGTGACACCTGCCCGTGCCGTCCGCGCGGCGGAGCTTCCACGTGCATCGATCGGGGACATCGTTGCCCGTATCGATGCCGGCCAGTTCCACGCGGCCGAGGCCGCCATCGCGATTGCCCTCGGGCAGGCTGGTTCCGACCGCGAGATGCGCGCTGCCTTGCAGTTCGAGCGCGAACGCATGCGCCGCATCCTGCTCGATTTCACGCTCGATGAAGCCGCGCTCAAGGCGCAGTTGCTGGAGGCGATCCCGGATCTCGGCGAGGCCGAGTTCGAGGACTGGAAAGCGCGCGGCCTGTTCGAGCAGCAGGTCATCGACGGGCGCGTCGTCTATTTCAACCGCGCCGCATCCAACCTGTTCCGGCTCAGCAGCGAGGCGCTGGCCCGACGTCGTCTGCAGACGCCTCTGCGCGACGGCCCGATGGAATCTGCCAACGCGCACCATCGGGAAATCCTGGATGCCGCCGGTCCCGGCCACGAACGCGGCCTGGCAGCACGTCGCTTGCGCGTCACCCAGTCGCTCAGCGTGCACGCCGATGCGGTGCCGGATGGCGCGACGATCCGTGCCTGGATCCCCTATCCGCGCGCGATTCCGGGCCAGCAGGAACGTATCCGCCTGCTCGACAGCGTGCCTGCGAAACACGTCGTGGCGCCGGAATCGGCACTGCAGCGCACGGTCTACCTGGAGCTAGAGGCCGCCAGCGGCAAGCCGACCGAATTCTCGATCAGTTACGAACTGACTGTTTCTGCGCAATTCCATGCGATCGATGCAGACAAAGTGATCGCGCCGACCGTGACGCCGGACCTCGCGCCGTTCCTGGCAGAACGCCCGCCGCATATCGTCTTCAGCGAAGGCATCCGCCTGTTCTCGCGGCAGATCGTCGGCGACGAGAAGAATCCATGGCGCATCGCGCAGAAGCTCTTTGCCGCAGTCGACCGCATCCCGTGGGCGGGAGCACGCGAGTATTCAACCATCCACAACATCAGCGACTACGCGCTGCATGCCGGACATGCCGATTGCGGCCAGCAAACCCTGTTGCTGATGACCCTGCTGCGCCTCAATGGCATTCCGTCGCGCTGGCAGTCCGGGATGGTCTATTCCGATGGCGATGCCTATTCCAACCTGCACGACTGGGGCCAGTTGTACGTCGCGCCCTACGGCTGGATTCCAATGGACGTGACGACCGGCCGGCTGCGCAGCGAGGATCCACGCATCGCCGGTTTCTACCTCGGCGGCCTCGACGCCTACCGCGTCGCCTTCAACGACGATTACGGCCGCGACTTCGTTCCAGCCAAGTCGCACTTCCGCTCGGAAACGGTGGACCTGCAGCGCGGCGAAGCGGAGTGGGATGGCGGAAACCTGTATTTCGACCAGTGGGACTACGACTTCAAGTGGCAGGTACAGCCAATCGGCCAGTGATCCAGAAACCAACCGCAGGCACATGCGGCAACCAGAGAACGGAGGGGAAATGAATACGGGCAACACGAATCGTGTTTTGCGCAAGAGCGCACTTTGCATGGCGTTGGGAATGTGCCTGTCGGTGCTGGCTTCGACTTCGGCCGTCGCCGGCAATACCGATGGCTCGGTTGTCGGTCGCACGGCGGCCGGCGCGGTCGTCACCGTTACCAGTCCGGAAACCGGATTCACGCGCTCGGTGACCGCGGACAGCAAGGGAAACTATCGTTTCCCGTACCTGCCGATCGGCCAGTACAAGCTCGAAGCAACCCGCGACGGCAAGGCACTTGGCGCGCCTGAGCAGATCACGGTCACGCTGGGCAACGCCACCACGGCCAATCTCGAGACCGAGTCCCTCGACGTGATCCGGGTGACCGGCAGCGCCGTTTCGGTCGTTGATGTGACCTCGACCGAAATCGCCACCAACGTGACCCGCGAGGATCTGGCACGCCTGCCGGTCGATCAGAACATCACCTCGGTCGCGGTCCTTGCTCCTGGCGTCAACCGGGGCGTTGCCTCGTTTGGCGGTATTTCGTTCGGCGGGTCGTCCGTTGCCGAGAACTCCTACTATGTCAATGGACTCAACGTCACCGACTTCTACAACCGCAACGGGTTTTCCTCGGCGCCATTCGCGTTCTACCAGGAATTCCAGGTCAAGACCGGCGGTTACTCGGTCGAGTTCGGTCGCAGTACCGGCGGTGTGGTCAATGCGGTGACCCGCTCAGGCACCAACGAATTCCATTACGGCGCTGAACTGACGACCGAACCGGCAGCATGGCAATCGGCGGCCAAGGACCGCTACCGCGCCGATGGCGAGCGCTACATCAGCGCGAGCAAGGACGAGTATTCGCTGACCAAGCTGAACCTGTTCGCTTCGGGTGCGCTCGTGCAGGACAAGCTCTTCTTCTTCCTCATGTACGAGGGACGCGACAACACCCCGCGCAACACCAACGACGACGGCACCGTTTACACCTACAACACGTCCAACGACGGTTTCTGGGGAGCCAAGCTCGACTGGCATATCAACGACAGGAACCTGCTCGAGTTCACTGGCTTTTCGGATGCCAACGCGAATGTCGGTGATGTCTACAACTACGATTTCGAAGCGGCCCGGCGCGGTGACAAGACCAATGAAATCTTTACCGACACCGGCGGGCGCAACTGGGCGCTGACCTGGAGTTCCTACCTGACCAACGACCTTTCGATGAAGGTGCTCTACGGCAGGAACAACCGCGAATCGTTCACGCGTTCGCTGAGTGACATTGAATGCAATCGCGTCGTGGCGAGCAGCTCGATTCCCTCGCCGGGCGTGCCACTGGGCTGCACGACCAGCAGCCGGGTCGAGGCGCGCAACGACGAGCGCGAGGCTGCGCGCATCGATTTCGACTGGAGTCTCGGCGATCACCTGCTGCGCTTCGGCCTCGATCACGAAACGAACACCTCCGACTACGATCGCCATTACCCGGGCCCCGGTGGCTACTACTACAACATCTACCCGGCCGACCCGGGCGACACCATCCCGAACGGCGGGATCATGCCGGACGGCTACGAAGGCTACGTGCGCGCACGGCGCTACGAGATTGCGGGCACTTTCGAGTCGATCAATGCCGCTGCCTACATCGAGGACAACTGGTCGGTCACGCCGAACTTCCTGCTCAACATCGGTCTGCGCATGGACAGCTTCGACAACAAGGACAGCGGCGGAAACAGCTACATCAAGATGGACAACATGATCGCGCCGCGCCTCGGTTTCTCGTGGGACATGAACGGGGACGGCAACACCAAGCTGTTCGGCAACCTGGGTCGCTATTTCCTGCCAGTGGCAAATGTCATCAACATCAAGCAGGCCGGCGGCCTGCTCGACGAGCGCACCTACTACGCCTTCGACGGCTACCAGCTGGTCGACCGCAACGGATCGCAGTACGCAGTGCCGATCCTCGGTCCCCAGATCGGCCCGGTCGACGATTCGCAGGGCGATGGCACGGTTGGCGACCTGCGTTCCGAAGTCGACCGCAACATGGATCCGGTCTACCAGGATGAACTGATCCTTGGTTTCCAGCAGCGCCTCAACGAAAGCTGGTCGTGGGGCATCAGCGGAACCTACCGCAAGTTGCATAATGCGATCGACGACATGGAGATCACTGCCACTGCGCAATGCGGCGGCGATGGCTATGTCGGTTGGGTAATGGCTAACCCCGGCAGGCCGGTCACTGTCTGGGGCGATACCGATTGCGACGGCAGCGCGGATGGCTGGATCACCATAGACACCTCGCGCGAGGGCTGGGCGCTCTACGACAGCGACGGCAACTACCTCGGCCAGCGTGGCTGGGTTTCGCCGAAGCGGACCTACAAGGCCCTGGAACTGCAGATCGACCATCCCTGGGACGGCACCTGGGCACTCAACGCGTCCTACACGCTGTCGAAGAGCGAGGGCAACGCCGAAGGCCCAGTCAATTCGGACACCGAGTTCGATGACACCGGGCGTACCGAGAACTTCGACGATCCGTGGGTCAACCTGGGCGGCAACGGCGACCTGCCGAATGACCGTCGCCACCAGTTCAAGGTGCGCGGCGCCTATGCGCTGAACGAGCATTGGCGCCTGGGCGGCGACCTCGACCTGCACTCGGGAACGCCGATTACCGGATTCGGCGTGGGCAACCCGTTTGACGGAACCAACTACCACAGCTACTTCATCTGCGTGCAGAACTGCGATGGTCCATCGCCGGGCCGCGTTTACGAGGCTTCACCGCGCGGCAAGTACGGTCGCACGCCCTGGACCTACAACATCGGCGCCAGCATCGCGTGGCTGACGCCGATCAGCGACAAGGGCGACCTGCAGGTCAAGTTTGCCGTCTACAACCTGCTCAACCAGCAGCGCACCACGGCAGTCGACCAGGATCTCCAGCGCAACATCTCCAACTCGACGAGCGAGACGTTCCGCGAGCCGATCCGGTTCCAGTCGCCGCGCTTCGCCCAATTGACCGTGACCGCCACCTTCTGATGGCCGGCGTTCGGGCGATCCGGCGAAGGCCGGGTCGCCCCTGCCTGTGTTGGTGGCGGCAGCCCTTGTCCGCCCCTGTCTTCCTGCCGCCGCGAGCAACCCTTCCGTGCCGACTTCCATGGTCTCCCTGCCCCCCGTGGGCACCGCCAGTTCGCCGGCCACCGGTTGCGGCAGATTCGACGGCGTCGATCTCGCGCGCCTTGCATCGCAGACGCAGACCCCTTGCCAGGTCTATTCGGCGAGCGCCATCCGCTCGCGCATCCGCGACCTGCAGCTTGCATTGCGCGGCATGGATGCGCAGGTCTGTTTCGCGGTGAAGGCAAATCCGCTGCGTGCAATCCTGCAACTCATGGCTGATGCCGGTCTCGGCGCCGACATCGTTTCCGCCGGCGAGTTGCGGCGCAGCCTGGCTGCCGGGATCCCGGCGCACGACATCGTCTTTTCGGGGGTCGGCAAGACTGCCGACGAGATCCGCGAGGCGCTGCTTGCCGGCATCGCCCGCTTCAACGTGGAGTCGTCCGACGAGCTGGAAACGCTGCAAGCAGTGGCGGCCGGGCTCGGCGCAATCGCCCAGGCGGCGGTGCGCATCAACCCCGACGTCGATGCGCAGACCCACGCGAAGATCTCGACAGGCAAGGCGGAAAACAAGTTCGGCGTCGGCATGGACGAAGCGCGCCAGTGGTTCGCGGATAAAGCCCGTCATGCCAACGTGAGGCTGAATGGCCTGCACGTGCATATCGGCTCGCAGATACTGGCTATCGCCGCGTTCCGCGCCGCCCTCGGAAGGGTTGCGGCATTCTGGCGCGAACTCGAGGCGGGCGGGCACACCATCCTCTCGATCGATGTCGGTGGCGGACTCGGCGTCTGTTATCGCGAGGGCCTCGACCGACCGATCCCGGTGGACGCCTATGTCGATGCGATCCGCGACAGCCTGCGCGGCTTTGCGGGGCGCATCGTGCTCGAGCCGGGGCGCTGGCTGGTCGCTGACGCTGGACTGCTGCTGACGCGCGTGATCCGCGTCAAGCAGGGTGCCCGGCGGCGGTTCCTGATCGTCGATGCAGCGATGAACGATCTGCTGCGGCCGAGTCTCTACGACGCCTGGCACGACATCACGCCGGTCGCGGCGGTCCATCGACCGAGCATCGTCTACGATATCGTCGGACCGGTCTGCGAGACGGGCGACACCTTTGCCCGCGACCGCGAGTTGCCCGAATGCAGCGCCGGCGACCTGCTCGTGATCCGCACCACCGGAGCCTACGCCGCAGCGATGGCATCGAACTACAATTCACGTCCACTCGTCGCCGAGGTGCTTGTCGACCGCGGTCGTCATGCGCTGGTGCGCAGGCGTCAGACGCAGGCGGAAATGTGCGCCGGGGAAATGCCGGCCTGCGAATGGAAGGAGGCGGAATGATGATGCGGCGTCGGGTCCTGCTGGCCGGCATCCTGTTCCTGTGCGCCGGCCTTTCCGCGCGGGCCGGGGACGCTGCAGGGGAGCTGGACGCGGCCTTCGATGAAACCTTCGCGCGCTACCATCTTCCGGGCCTCGCCGTCGGCGTGATCGAGGATGGCGAGGTTGTATTTGCGCGCACGGCGGGCGAGCCCAGCGTTGGCTCGGGCCTGCCGGTCACGCGGCAAACCCTGTTCAGGATCGCCTCGAACAGCAAGGCGATGACCGCCAGCCTGCTCGCGCGCCTGGTCGATGCAGGCAAGCTCGAATGGGACGATCCGGTGGTCCGCCACCTGCCCGCCTTCCGCATGCACGATCCCTGGGTCACGCGCAACATGCAGGTCCGGGATCTGCTTGTCCACAACAGCGGCCTGCCCGAAGGAGGCGGTGACCTGATGCTGTGGCCGGAACCGAACGATTTCAGCCGCGCCGATATTCTCGCCGGGCTAGGCCACATCGAGCCGAAGTACGGTTTTCGCGCCGGCTACGCCTATGACAACCTGCTCTATGTCGTCGCCGGGGAAGTGGCCGCGGCTGCAGGCGGAGCAAGCTACGAGGAACTGATGCGTGGCGAAGTCTTCGTGCCGCTCGGCCTGCATTGCCGGGTCGGTGCCTGGCCACGCGCGGAGTCCGATGATCTCGCCCAGCCGCATGGCCGCAGCGAAGGCGTCAATCGCGTCATCAATGCCGACGGCCGCGACATTCCCGAAATCACCTCGGCCGCCGCCGGCGGCATCCGCTGCAGCCTCGATGACATGCTGGCCTGGGCCGGCAACTGGCTCGATCCCGATGAAAAGCACAAAGCCTGGTTGTCGGCCGATCAGCGTGCGGCGCTGTGGACGGCGCATACGCCCATGCCGATATCGCAACGCCAGCGCGACTGGAATCGCACGCATGCCTATCTCTATGCGCTGGGCTGGCGTCTCGCCGACGTTGATGGCGAGTGGACCGTATCGCATACCGGGACCCTCTCTGGCATGTACTCGACACTGATGCTGCTGCCGGACCGGAAGTCCGGTTTCGTCATCCTGATCAATGGCGAGGCCGGCGAGGCGCGCACCGTGTTGACCGAAGTGCTGCTCAAGCACTTCACCGCCCCCGCGGACACGCGCCGGGTATCCGACTACGCCGCCGCACTGGCCAGCGAAAAGGGGGCAGCCAAACCGGCCGTCCCGGCGACCCTGGCCGCGCGCCATCGCGTCCCGGTGTCGCAGATGAAGGATCTCCTTGGCATCTGGCGTGATCCGTGGTTTGGCGAAGTGGCGATCTGCGCGGACAAGTCGCGCGTGCGCTTTCGCGCAGCGAAATCACCCCTGCTGACAGGTACCCTGATGCGCGTCGGCGAGCGCACCCTGATCGACTGGGATGACGATCGTGTCGACGCCGAGGCCTGGCTGGATTTCTCCAGCGATACGCCGCCCCGGCTGACCATGAGCAAGGTCGACGCCGATGCCGATTTCAGTTACGACTACGAGGACCTGGCCTTCAGCCGGGTGCGCGCCTGTGACTGAGCGTCGAACGATCGCAATGGCCGTGCTGGTGGCTGCATTCTTCACCGGCGAAGCGCTTGCCGGTGCGCCACGGCTCTCCGCTGCGAAGACCGCCGCCGAGGCCGACCTGGTCGATATCCGCGTCCTGGTTCCCGACATCGCCATCGATCTGCGCTATGCCGGCACGAACAACTTCGTCGGCCGGCCCATCGACGGCTATGCCGCCGCGCGTTGCCTGCTCAGGCCAGTGGCAGCGCGGGCATTGGCGAAGGCAGAACGTGCGCTGCGCAAGCAGCATCTGCGCCTCAAGCTGTTCGACTGCTATCGACCGGCGCGCGCGGTGCGCCAGTTCGTCGAATGGGCGCGCGACCTCGAGGACCAGCAGACGAAGTCCCGCTACTACCCGAATATCGACAAGCGCGCGCTGCTGGGAGCCTACATCGCGCCGGTGTCCGGGCACAGCCGAGGCGCGACCGTGGACCTGACCCTGCAGCAGTGCAAGGACGACTCCCATTGCAGTCCGCTCGACATGGGCACGGCGTTCGATTTCTTCGATCCGCGCGCGAATACCGACTCGGCCGGGATCACGCCGGCGCAGCGGCGAAACCGCCAGCGCCTGCGCCGTGCGATGGAGCAGGCGGGATTCCGCAACTATGCGATGGAATGGTGGCACTACGGCTACCAGCCCGAGCCCGACCCGGAGCTCATCCATGACGTGCCGATCCGCTAGGGCAGCCGACTAGCCTCGCACCGCCAAGCCGCACCATGCGAACGGGCCGGCAACCTTCTCGCGCGTTGCTGCACGAGTGGCGGCCCCGATACGATTCGAACGTACGACCTTCCCCTTAGGAGCAGGAAGGAATGCAGCATTATATTGATTTAGTTGCTGCACGAGGGAAAAAACGGGGAAAATAGGGCCGACTCCCTGTCTAACCGGTGCATCGATGGCGAAGCGCACGAGTTCCCTGAAAGCAGCCGGTGTCTATGACCGGGGCAAGGCGTGGCAAGTGAAGATTTCCCGGGCAGATTCGAGGGGACTGCTCCATCGCATCAATCGCTCTTTCCCCTACGACGCCTCGGCGCCAGCGTCGCACGCATACAGCCGAACCTCCCGCTTCCACGAGGCCGCGGCATTCGCAGCGTCCGAACGGAATGCCCTGCGCATCGAGCGGCGTTCATTGCCCGAGACGAAAGCCGTCCAGACGCTCGGCGTATGGCTCGACCGGTACGAGCGCGAGGAAACACCCAAAAAGAAGAGCGCGAACCGGGAGCGCAGCACGCTCTCACAGATTCGAGTCCTCTTTCCCCACTTGCTGAAGCGCCAGGTAGCCAAATTGCGCCCCTCCGACTTCGTGGGCCATGAGCCGCACAGCGTCGAAGGCATCATGCGCAAGGTCTATGCATCCGCGACTATTCGGCGCTATCTGACGACGCTGAGCCACGTCTTCACGGTAGCCCGGAGCCGGTGGAACTACGATGGTGACCATCCGCTGCGCGGCGTTGAGAAGCCCTCAGCACACGATGAGCGCACTCGCATCATCAGTGACGAGGAGTGGAAACGCATCGAGGAGGGTTGGGGAGAAACGAGTCCGGCGGTGATTGCCGCTATTCGTTGGCTGCGCTGGACTGCCGCGAGGCGAGGGGAGGCGGTTGCGTTGTCCTGGTCGGACATCGATTGGACCTCGTCACCGCCCACGGCGCACCTTCAAAACACCAAGGCAAAGCATGGGACTCCTGCGCAGAGCCGGCACATTCCATTGGTCCCTGAGGCAGTCGCGGCGCTGGAGGCATTGAAGAGCGGGGACTGGCCGACATCCGCGAGGGTGTTTGATGGCGTCAAGGCGGACTCGATTACGAAGGCTTGGGCCAGGGTCTGCGTACGGGCGGAGGTGGTTGATGCGCGGATTCACGATCTCAGGCATACCCGCATCACTGAGATGGCGCCTTTCCTTCCATTACAAGTACTGGCGCGTCTGACAGGGCATAGAGAACCCGCGACATTGATGAGGTACTACAACCCTTCGGGGAAAGATGCCGCGGCCGCAGGGAGGGCAATTGCGGCAGAACATGGAGGCTTTAGGAATCAGGAAGCTCAAATCTGAGCAGGAAGGATAGCGACGTAGTCATCAGCCGCTTTATAGACGGCGGCCGGACTTAATGCGACATGAGTGAAAATGGATCAAAAGGCTATGGCGAAAATCCAGAGTCAACCCCGGCGCCGTTCGCCACTACAGTTTGCCGGGGATGTACTTGAGCCAAAGCCCGTCTCCAAGGTCATCCTATCACGCATAAAAATGTACAATCCTCTTGCTTTTTGAGTCCAATCCACTGATGAGGCCAAGAATGGCGAACTTTGCTGTTGTGATGAAAGATGAGATTACGCGCCTTGCGCGCAGGGCACTGAAACCTGAGTTGGATGCGCTCCGTAAAGCGGTAGCCGGCTACCGACGTGACATTGCTGCATTGAAACGTCAGGTTGCGGCGCTAGAGAAGGGGCGGGTTGCGTTGGAGAAGCAAGCGCATAAAACCACACCGACACCCAGCTCGTCAGTGGATGGCGAGCTTGCGGGGAAGAGTCTTCGCTTCTCAGCGAAGCGACTAAGAGCGCAGCGGAAGAAGATTGGCGTGTCTGCGGAAGATTTCGCTCGGCTCATGGGTGTGAGCGCCCAGTCGATTTACAATTGGGAGACGGGGAAGGCCTTACCAAGGAGGCAGCAACTGGAGGCGATTGCGGCGCTCCGGGGTATTGGCAAACGCGAAGCGATGTCCCGGCTGGAAGGCAACGCGTGAAGCTTTGTGCAGCTTTTCCTGTCTGACAACGCCATCCCTTCACGTTCGCGAGTGTTGTCGAAGCCGTGTAATCAGTTGCTCTTAGAGAAGCGGATTAAGCGTTTTTGTGGGTGCGCCTGAAACAGGACTATGGCCTTTGATTGAAGTCTGATTGAAAGAGTGAGCATTCAAGCGCAATCAAGACATAGAATATGAGGAGGTTTCACATGCGAATGCTGGCAATCGTCACTCTACTGATATTTGGAGCGGACGCAGTGGCCCAAGAGGGTTGCGACTATCAGTCCGTTCAAGGTACTGAGTTTGAATTTGCGGTGCAGAATGAGTCGCTTCGGCACTACGGATACCAACTTTGGTCAAAGACAACAGAGATAGGTGGAAGTTTGCCCTACGACGAGTATGTCGGAAAGAAGGGCAAGTTCACAGGAGAAAAATCGACGGGCGGTCACGGCGTTCTTAAGTTCTATAATGTCGTGATGTCAGACTGTTCAAAGC
>DAIMYT010000051.1:0-15841 GCA_036734345.1 Dokdonella sp.
TGCAGCGCCTGCGCTCGTGGGGCCTGGCCGGGATCGAGGTGCACCGCCCGGAGCCGGCCCACCGTCGCACCTACGACGAGGCATACGGCGCGTTCCGGTCGATCTACAAGCAGAACCGCGGCATCCACCGGAAGCTCAACGCCCACCGCTGAGCACGCGGGCGGGCGGGCGAGGCGGGCAGACGAGGGCGCGGTGGGCAGGTGGGCAGGGGGTTGACTCGCGCGGGCTGCGGGCGCAGTGTCGACTGCAGGCGTGGGCACCACGCCGACGGCCCGACCGGCGTCCTGGGGCACCGACGGGCCGGACAAGCGATCGACCGCTCGCACGGCGCCGTCAGCGCGAACGACGGATGCGCACGCAGGTCGCCCGGCCCGGCGCCGGGCGACGGCACGCCACCGGGTTCGGCCGCCAAGGACCGCGTGGTGGGGGCGGTCGGTCCGCGCCGGGTCCACCGGGTGCGCCGGTAGATTGGCGCCCATGGGACCGACCCGACCCACCGACCGCCCAGGCCACGTCCGGGGCACCGCCCGCCCGCGCCACGCCCGCCGCCTCGCTCCGGTGGCGGTGCTCGCGCTCGTGCTCGCCGCAGCGGGCTGCGGAGGCTCCGACAGCAGCTCGGACGGCGACACCGTGTCGCTGTCGTCGTGGAAGAAGCAGGTGAACCAGCTCTGCGCCTCGGCCCGCAAGGACGTGGACGAGATCCCGGTGCCGGACTCCAACGAGGACTTCGCGACGTGGACGTCGTCGGGGGTGGCGGTGAAGAAGCGGGTCAACGCCTTCATCGACGCCGTGGACGAGATCGGCACGCCCGACTCGAAGGCGTCCGAGGCCGCGAGGTTCATGGACACGTGGCGCACCTACACGGCGGACTTCGACACCGTCGTGGCCGCGGCCAAGAAGGAGGACGCCGGCAAGGTCGAGGCGCCGCCAGGACGGGATGAATCGGCGCAGCGGCATCAGGATCGGGTTGCTCGCCTTGTACAGGAACTGGCAGATCGGATTGTGGAAATTGGCGCGCACAAGCTGCAGCAGCACGCGCAGGACAATCAGTCCGACCAGGATGCCGAATGCGAATTCGATCAGGATCTGGCCGGCGTTGGCGAAGTAGTTCATCGCGTCGATCCTCAGCCCAGTTCGGCGGACATCTCGCGTCCGCGCTCGGTGGCGGCGCGCACGGCGGTGGCCACCAGTTCGCGCAGGCCGCCGTCGGCGAAGGCCTGCAGTGCGGCATGCGTGGTTCCGCCCGGCGAAGTCACGCGTTCGCGCAGGCGCGCCGGCGCCTCGGCGTCCTCGCTGGCCAGGCGCGCGGCGCCGAGACAGGTCTGGATGGCCAGCGCGCGCGCCGTTTCGCGTGGCAGGCCCTGGGCGACGGCGGCATCCTCGAGGGCCTCGATCATCAGCAGGAAATAGGCCGGGCCCGAGCCGGACAGGCCGGTGACCGTGTCCATCAGCGCTTCCTGCTCGATCCAGACGGTCAGCCCGGAACCGGACAGCACCGACTCGGCCTGCGCGCGCTGTGCTGCGCTGACGCCGGGATTGGCGAACATGCCGGTCGCGCCGGCACCGATCAGGGCCGGCGTGTTCGGCATGCAGCGCACGATCGGATAGCCGCCACCCAGCCAGCCGTCGATCTGCGCGATGCGCAATCCGGCCGCAACCGAGATGACCAGCGGATGGCGTGCGCCGAGCACGGGCGCGAGCTCCTCGCAGACGCCGCGCATGACCTGCGGCTTGACCGACAGCATGACGATGTCGGCCCCTTGCGCAGCCTCGGCACCCTTGCCGAAAACGGCGATGCCGAATTCCGTCGCCAGCTGTTTGCGCAGGACCTCGTTGGGTTCGGCCACGCGGATCGATGCGGCGTCGGCGCCGCCGCGCAGCAGCGCCGCGATCAGGCTGCGCGCCATGTTGCCGCCGCCAACAAAGGCCACAACGCTGGAGCCAATGGATCGTTTATCGAAGTCGGAAGACATCACTAGGCTCTTTGCTGCAGAAGGGGTCAACCAGCATATCAAGTGAACTGCATCGGCGAACAACGCGCGCGTCACCCGCGGCCTTGCCGACTGCCCATTCTCTATTCCCCATTCCCTATTCCCGGCTCCTGGCCCCAAACAACAGACTCCCCACCCGCACCATCGTCGCCCCTTCGCGGATGGCCAGCTCGAAATCCTCCGACATGCCCATCGACAGGGTGTCGACGGCCGGGTGCGAGGCGCGCAGTGCATCGAAGCAGCCGCGCATGCGCGCGAACGCGCGGCGCCGTGCATCGAGGTCGGGCGCGGGCGCCGGGATCGCCATCAGGCCGCGCAGGCACAGACGTGGCTCCCCGGCGATCGCATCGGCGAGCGGCCCGATCGCGTCGGGTTGGCAACCCGCCTTGCTCGCCTCGTCATCGATGTTCACCTGGATCAGCAGGTTGAGCGGCGCCATGCCGTCGGGCCGATGGCGGGCCAGCAGGCCGACCAGCTTGGGCCGGTCCACGGTCTGCAGCCAGTCGAAGTGTTCGGCCACCTCGCGGCACTTGTTCGATTGCAGCGGGCCGATCAGGTGCCATTCGATGGCGCAGCCGGCCAGTTCGGCCTGCTTGGCCAGGGCTTCCTGCACGTAGTTCTCGCCGAAGGCACGCTGGCCAAGCGCCGCGAGCGCACGAATGGACGCGGCGGGCTTGGTCTTGCTGACCCCCCGCACCTGCACCGGACGCCCCTGCGCCGCCGCTTCCGCGCGCTGCGTCACGGAACGCCAGGCCACTTCGAGCAATTTCAGGTCTTGTTCTTGCATCGCATTGATTTTGCCACGCTATACTCGCGTTTACCGCAGCCATGCGCCCGTCGGCGCCTTCAGGGGAGTTCTCATGGATATTGCCGAGCTGCTCGCGTTTTCGGTCAAGAACAAGGCCTCCGACCTGCATCTGTCGGCAGGGCTGCCGCCGATGATCCGGGTCGACGGCGACGTGCGCCGCATCAACATCCCCTCGCTCGACCACAAGCAGATCCACTCGCTGATCTACGACATCATGTCGGACAAGCAGCGCCGTGACTACGAGGAATTCCTCGAGGTCGACTTCTCCTTCGAGATTCCGGGCCTGGCGCGCTTCCGCGTCAATGCCTTCAACCAGAATCGCGGCTCGGGTGCGGTATTCCGGACCATCCCCTCCGAAGTGCTTTCGCTGGAGGACCTGGGCTGCCCGAAGATCTTCCGCGAACTGATCGAACAGCCGCAGGGACTGATCCTCGTCACCGGCCCGACCGGTTCCGGAAAGTCGACCACGCTGGCGGCGATGATCGACCACGTCAACAAGCACGAGTACGCGCACATCCTCAGCGTCGAGGATCCGATCGAATTCGTGCACACCTCGCAGAAGTGCCTGATCAACCAGCGCGAGGTGCATCGCGACACGCACGGCTTCACCGAGGCGCTGCGCTCGGCCCTGCGCGAGGATCCCGACTACATCCTGGTCGGCGAGTTGCGCGATCTGGAAACGATTCGCCTGGCACTGACCGCCGCGGAAACCGGCCATCTGGTATTCGCCACCCTGCACACCAGTTCGGCGGCGAAAACCATCGACCGCATCATCGACGTGTTCCCCGCCGGTGAAAAGCCGATGGTGCGCTCGATGCTTTCCGAATCCCTGCGCGCGGTGATCTCGCAGTCGCTGCTGAAGAAAGTCGGCGGCGGCCGCATCGCCGCGCACGAAATCATGGTCGGCATCCCGGCGATCCGCAACCTGATCCGCGAAGACAAGGTCGCGCAGATGTATTCGTCGATCCAGACCGGCGCCCAGCACGGCATGCAGACCCTCGACCAGTGCCTGCAGGACCTGGTCAAGCGCGGCCTCGTGACGCGACAGGCCGCGATCAACTACGCGAAGAACAAGGAAATCTTCAAGTAGCCGCTCAATCCGGGCGGCTGGCGCGGGCGCGCGCGTCCGCCCCGGTTCGGGGCTTCACGTGGCCGCCATGCGGAATTCCAGTGCCGGCGCCCCGGGGGCGCGTCATGGCGGAAGCGGGATTCGCCTGGCCTTGGCGGTCTGGCGGCATGCGACCTTGTTCAGGGTTTGCCGTTTTCGTGACGGGCCGCGCAAATCTGGCGGCATCCCTGCAAGGTCGTCGCGTAGCCTGCGTTGCGCTCCGCCTGTGGGCGGACTATGGTTGGAGTTCGTGTCCCCGGATCGGGGGCGAATGCCAACACATTGGGGAAACTCCATGCGATTGACGAGGATCTTTGGGCCGCTGGTTTTCGGTTTGGTGCTGGCCGGCACCTGCTTGCAGGCGTTCGCTGCAGACGCCGACAAGGATGCCACTGTCGAGCAGATCGACAATGCCACGATCGTGCAATCCAAAGGCGTCGACCAGAGTGTCGATTACGCCAGCCTGCGCCGCTTCGGTCCCTGGGATGATCGCAACTACCAGTTGACCGCGGCCGATATCCGCCTGCTGCCAGCCGATGACGAATACCGCCATGGCGTGCCCGCGTTCTTCAAGATCCTCAAGCGCAAGGAAGCGGCGGCCGAGGGCTATCCGATCCAGGAGCATTATCCGCGCGAGATCGACAAGGAATTCGAGATTCGCTTCGGCGGCCTGCTCCAGGATGGCGTCCTGCATCGGCGCGGACTGGGCATCTACTCGCACCCGGATCCGGCCAATCCGCCGTCGCCGCTGATCTACGCCACCGATCCGCTGCCGCACGCGGTGCCCGTCAACGGTGAAACGCCGATGGCCATCGGCGACAACGAAACCTCGATCAAGTACAACCCGGTCAATCCGCAGATCGTCATCGCCGGTTCCAATGGCCCGGGTGGCCAGGTGCAGAACTACTCGACCGATGGCGGCGCGACCTGGTTCAGCGCCGGCGTACTGCCGAGCACCTGTTGCGATCCGGCCATGGAGTGGTCGGCCGATGGCACGGTCGCCTATGCGGCAACGCTGCCCTCGGCCGGCGGATTGCGCGCCGGCCTGTTCCGCTCCACCGACAACGGCCAGACCTGGGGATCGGTGATCCTCGTTTCCACGGGCGGCTCGGACAAGGAATGGATCCACGTCGACAAGTCGCCGAGTTCGCCGTACCTCGAGAATGTCTACCTGACCTGGCACCAGTCCAACGTGATGTTCTTCTCGCGTTCCGTCGACAAGGGCGTGACCTGGTCGACGCCGATCTCGTTCCCGAGCGCGGCGCGCGGCATCGGCAGCGACATCACCACCGACAGCGCCGGCAACATCTACTACATCTGGCCGAGCAGTTCCGCAGCGACGGCGAACATCTACGTGGTCAAGTCGACCGACGGCGGGGCGAACTTCGGGGCGCCGGTCGTCGTGCAGCCGCTGTTCGATACCTTCGACTTCCCGATTCCGTCGATGGAGACGCGGCGTGCATTCATCTACATCGCCGCCGACACCGACCGTTCCGGCGGCCCGTTCGACGGTCGCGTCTACGCCGCGTACACCGCACTTCATCCGAGCAGCGGCGGTACCACGGCGACCAACCATGCCTGGATCCAGGTTGCCTATTCCGATGACGGCGGAGCGACCTGGGCGCTGACCACGACGCCGCACTCGGAAGCCGACATCGCGACGGTGGATCGCTACCACCCCTGGCTCGAGGTCGACGAAGGCGGCGCCGTGCATATCGGCTTCTACGACACGCGCAATTCACCGAACCGCACCGGCGTCGACTTCTACTACAATTATTCGGTCGATGGCGGTGCCACCTGGCTCGACGAGACGCGCGTTTCGGCGGCCACTTCGGTGAACATCACCAATGGCCAGGAATGGGGCGACTACAACGGCATCACGGCCGGCCCGGTCGAGGCGGCCATGAGCTGGACCGACAACCGCCCGGGCGGCGGCGGTACGCCGGTACAGAAATCCTATGTCGGACGCGTACAGAATCTTGCCGCGGGTCCCACCTACACGATGGGCAGCGCGGACCCGGCCGATGTCGCCGTCTGCGCCGGCGACCCGGTTCCGCCGCGCACCATCACCCTGCAGGGCTTTTCCGGTTACTCAGGTTCCGCCACGATCACCTTCCCCGGCCTCAATGCCGCGGTATTCCCGAGTGCCACCGCGACACCGAATCCGGTTGCCGTGGGTGCCGGCCCGGCCAATTCGACCATCGCCCTGACGACATCGGGTACTGCCGCCACCGGGAACTACCCGGTGACCGTTCAGGCCAGCGACGGCGGCGCTCCGGCCATCGTTCGCGAGGTCGGATTCACGGTCAATCTTGCGGCCGGGCTGCCTGCCGCCGCGACCCTGATGATGCCGCCGGACAGTGCCACCGATATCGGCCTGACCCCGACCTTTACCTGGTCCGCAGTTGCCGGCGCCGTCGACTACACGGTCGAGATCGCCACCGACGCGGGCTTCACCAACATCGTCGCCGGCGGCACCGTTTCCGGCACCAGCTTCACTCCGGCTTCGACGCTTGCACCCGAGACGCCCTATTTCTGGCGCGTGCGCGCCAGCAATGCCTGCGGCGACGGCAGTAACTCGGCGGCCTCGACCTTCACCACCGGCCTGCTGATCTGCTTCACGGGACCCGTGGCGATCCCGGACAACAACGCGACCGGCGCAACCGGCACCGTCGCGGTTTCTGCCGCCGGGACCCTTGGTGATCTCAATCTGGATGTCGTGATCAACCATACCTATCCTGGCGATCTCGAGTTGCAGCTCAGCAACGGCACGACGGCGGTAACACTGGCGACACGCCTCGGCGGCAGCAGTTGCGGCACCGACAACGTCGACGTGACCTTTGACGATGAAGCGGCCGGTCCGGTGGTCTGCGGCACGACCCCGCCCGGCATCAGCGGCGTGCGCCAGCCGGCCAATCCGCTCAGCGTGTTTGACGGCGCACAGCTGTCCGCTTCGTGGTCGCTCAAGGCGATCGACCGCGCCGGCATCGATACCGGCACGATCGAATCGTTCTGCCTGGTGCCGACCCTGCTGCCCGACCTGATCTACGCCGACGGCTTCGACCCGCCGCCTCCGTAGTTCATCGCGTCCGGATTCAAGCGACCGCGCCCCTGCTGGGGCGCGGTTTTTTCTTGCGCGAGACGGAGGCGCTGTAACCGCACATTGCGGCCGCCGGGTTGGCGGAAGTGCCAACAGCCTGCCGGAGTTTGCCCAGCCGGGCTGCGAATCCGTCGTTGCGATGCCCATTGGTGTCGCAGCTATTTCTGGCCGGAACAACCGGTATTCCTCGCAACGGTGGGGCGGCCGAAGGTAGGCCGCTGCACGGCACCGACAGCGCCGCTGTGCTAGGTTCCTGCCTCTATTCGACCGGGGAGTCGCGCGGATGCGGGGAACAACGAGAATCCTGGCGGCGCTTGCCGTCGCGCTGGCTGCGGCCCACGCGGTCGCGGCGACGCGGCATGCCACGCCCTGTGTCGACGGGCTTGCCGAAGGCTACCCCTGCAACAAGGTCGACCTGGTCGGGCATCTTGGCCTGGTCGAGCTCGGCACCACCGCTGGCGGCAGCGGCAACGACATGTGGGGCTGGACCGATCCCGATACCGGCAAGGAATATGCCCTCGTAGGCCTCAACAACGGTACCGCCTTCATCGACCTGTCGGATCCCGATCATCTGCTGCGCGTCGGCAACCTCGCCACGCACAGCAGCAACTCGACCTGGCGCGACATCAAGACCTACGGCTACTACGCCTTCATCGTCTCCGAGGCGATCGACCACGGCATGCAGGTGTTCGACCTGCGCCGCCTGCGCAACGTGGCGACGCCGCCGGCAACCTTCACCGAGGATGCCTGGTACGGCAACTTCGGCCGCGCCCACAACATCGTCATCAACGAGCAATCGGGCTTCGCCTATGCGGTCGGCTCGCGCCAGGGCACGCAGCAATGCGGCGCCGGCCTGCACATGATCGACATCCGCAATCCGCTGGTTCCCGTGTTCGCCGGCTGCTTCAGTGCCGACGGCTACACCCACGATGCCCAGTGCATCAACTACGACGGCCCGGATACCACGCACGTCGGGCGCGAGATCTGCTTCGCCGCCAACGAGGACACGTTGACCATCGTCGATGTCGAGAACAAGTCGGTCCCGGTCATGCTGTCGCGCACCGGCTACGCGGGCTCCAGCTACACGCACCAGGGCTGGCTGACCGCCGATCGCCGCTACTTCCTGCTCAACGACGAACTCGACGAACAGGACTTCGGCCACAACACGCGCACCTACGTCTGGAACGTGCAGGACCTCGATGCGCCGCAGCTGGCCTTCGCCTACACCGCGCCGGTGGCGGCGATCGACCACAACCTCTACGTGCACGAGGGCTACGCCTACGAATCGAACTACCGCAGCGGATTGCGCATCATCGACCTGTCCAGCATCGACAGCGGCAGCCTCGCCGAGGCGGCGTACTTCGATACCTACCCGGCTTCCGATGACGCGAACTACGGCGGCACCTGGAGCAATTATCCCTACTACGCGAGCGGCCTGGTCGGCATCAGCGACATGAACCGCGGCTTCTTCGTCGTCGAACCCAACCTCTGCGTGGCGCCGGCGGCGGCGGACGGACTGGTTGCCAATGCCAATGGCGACAACCGCATCGACCTGGCCTGGAATGCCAGCGCCACCGCGGGCGCCAGCTACAGCGTCGACCGCGTGCTCGGCGGCTGCACTGGCAGCGCCAGCGAGACCATCGCCTCGGGCCTGCTCGTGCCCGCCTTCAACGACACCACCGCCTCGGGTACCGTCGCCTATGGCTACCGCGTGCGCAGCGTGGCCGCTTCGGGACAGTGCGCGGCGGCGCCGACGGCCTGTGTCGAAGCGACCACCACCGGTACCTGCACGGCGCCACCCGCATTCAACGGAATCTCCAGCGCGAACTCGGCCGGCACCGCGCAATGTGCGATCGACCTGGCCTGGCAGTCGGCGCAGTCCTATTGCGGCGCACAGACGGCGTTCGAGGTCTACCGGTCGGAGGATCCGGCCTTCACCCCGGCGCCGGCCAACCGGGTGGCGTCGGGCATCGCCGCGCTTTCCTGGCTCGATGCCGCCGTCGCCCCGGCGACCGCCTATACCTATGTCGTGCGCGCGGCCGACAGCGGCAATGGCAGCGTGGACTTCAACAACATCCGGCTCACGGCGACTCCCGCCGGCCCGCCCGGCGACGGCGACTATTTCAGCGGTGCCGAAATCGGTACGCCGATCCTTTCCGGCGCCGACGACACGGCCACCACCGACAGCGCGGAAACGCCGCGCCACGTGGCATGGGAGGTCGTCACCGACCAGGCGCACAGCGGAGCACGCAGTTATTACTCGGGCTACAACAACTCCGAGTGCCTGTCGATCGGTACCGACACGATCACCCTGACCGCGGCGACCAGTCCGCAGCTCGAATTCTGGACACGCTACGGCATCGAGGCCAATTGGGATGGCGGCATCGTGCAGGTCTCGACCGACGAGGGTCAGTCATGGAGCACGATCACGCCCGCCGGTGGCTATCCGGGCACGCTGACCCACACCGGCAATGCCTGCGGGATTCCGCTCGGCAGCGGCGCCTATACCGGCACCAATCTGGGCTGGACGCGGCAGCAGTTCGACTTGGCCAGCTATGCCGGCCAGGCGATCCGGCTGCGCTGGCGCTTCGGCACGGACACGTCGCAGACCGCCGAGGGCTGGTGGATCGACGATATCCGCGTGACCCATGCCCAGGTGCCGGGCCTGTGCACGGCCGGCATCGACAGCATCTTTGCCGACGGCTTCGAGACGCCCTGAGCGCGGTCGCGCCTTCCCGCGGCGCGCGGTGCCCGACGCAACGGATCACGGCCCGATGCCGGCGCGGGATGGATGGCCTGGCCGCCGCGCAGGCAATAAAAAACCCCGGGTGTCGCCACCCGGGGCTCTTCATTTCGCAATGGCGCGAAGCTCAGGCAACCTGGACTTCGTCGGCCTGCATGCCCTTCTGGCCCTGCACGGCGACGAACGTCACGCGCTGGCCTTCCTGCAGGGACTTGAAGCCGCTGCCCTGGATCGAACGGAAATGCACGAACAGGTCGGGGCCGCTTTCCGGGGTGATGAAGCCGAAGCCTTTGGCATCATTGAACCACTTCACGGTACCGTTCTGACGATTGGACATATCTAACTCCTAACAAACTCAAAAGTAATGGTATTCACGTCCGGGGGAGACCCCGTGGGACGAGACTGAGGTTGCTAAGGAGCGCGCAATCGGAACGATGGAATCGTGATATTCGACCACATCGGGCCACGATTAACAGTGACCCTGGCAAACACAGTGCGCACACTGTACAGAGGATTGTTAAACAAAGCGACTGGGAAAACGAAAAAAGTGCCTTGCCGGACTTGCAAAATCTGCCTCGATATGACGCCCGGGACTGCATGCTCCAATAAAACGCATATATAACAACAACTTGGCTATGATTTGCCCCGGTCCGCGACGGCCGGCCGGGGGCCGGTTCCGGCGGCTGTCTTGCTATCGGGCCAGCCCGTTGCCGGTCTGCGGGGAGGGCGTATCAGGAGCCCTGGGCAGCAACCGGGCGCAGTTTCTCGTGCAGTGCGGCGTATTCCGCGGCCAGGGGTTCGGCCGCCGACGGGCGCGCAAGCAGGGCGGCCAGCGCAGCCGGTGGCGGCACCGGATGGCCGACCAGCGGTTCGACGATCTGCTCGAACTTGGCCGGGTGCGCGGTGGCGATGATGGCCCAATGTCCGTGCGCGCCGCGTTCTCGCAAAACGTCGAGGACATGGGCGGCGCAGGCGGTATGCGGGCAGAACACTTCGCCGTAGCGGGCGACGCCGGTGCTGATGGCCAACCGGATTTCGTCATCGCTGACGGCATGCGCCTGGAATGCGCCACGCAGTGCGTCGGCGTCGGCATACAGCCAGCGCAGCCGCTCGAAATTGCTTGGCGCCCCGACATCCATCGCGTTGGCCAGCGTCGCCACGCTGTCCTTGGGCTGGTAGGCGTCGCCGGCAAAGAAGTCGGGCAACACGCGGTTGGCATTGGTTGCCAGTGCGATATCCGCGAGCGGAAGCCCGCAGGCACGGGCGAGGATGGCGGCCTGCGCGTTGCCGAGGTTGCCGGTGGGCACGACCACGTTGAGCGGGGCTTGCGTGGCACGCCAGTGCGACAGCGAAGCATGCGCGTAATAGGCCATCTGCGGCAGCAGGCGTCCGAGGCTGATGCTGTTGGCCGAACTGAGCGGTACATGCTCCTGCAGGGCGCGATCGCCGAGCGCCTGCTTGGCCAGGCGCTGGCAATCGTCGAAGCTGCCGGCGACGCGGAACGCGTGGATGTTGTCGCCGAAACAGCCCAGCTGGTGGGCCTGGCGCGGCGACACGCGTCCATCCGGATAGAGGATGACGACACGCAGGTTGGGCAGGCCATGGAAGGCCGCCGCGACCGCGGCGCCGGTGTCGCCCGAGGTGGCGACGAGGATCGTCAGCGGCGGCGCATCGCTGCGGCGCAGGCGCGTCATGCAGCGCGCGAGGAAGCGCGCGCCGAAATCCTTGAACGCCGCGGTCGGCCCGTGGAACAGTTCGAGGACATGGGTTTCGGCAACCGGAAGCGCCTTCAGCGGCGCCGGAAAATCGAAGGCTTCGGCGCAGATCGCATCGAGCTCGCCAGCCAGCGCATCGCCCGCGAAAAACGGTCTGAGCAGGCGCGCGGCGACCTCCGCCAGCGATTCATCGGCGGCGAAATCGGCAACGCCGAAGCGCGGCAGGCTGGCCGGGACGTAGAGGCCGCCGTCGGCGGCGAGGCCGGCGATCAGCGCCTGGCTGAGGGCAACCGTGGTGCTGCCATCGCGCGTGGAAACATAGTTCATGCGATCACCGCGGCGGCCGGGCCGTTGACCGGGGTCAGATAGGCGCGACTGGCCAGGCCGGCTTGCGCGAACGCGTCGCACATGGCGGGGGCGGCCGCTTGCGCGCCGACTTCATCCTCGAACCAGGCGAACACGCTCGGCCCTGCGCCGGAGATGGCCGAGCCCATCGCATCGTGGTCCAGCGCCGCGCGCTTGACCGGATGAAACCCGGCGATCAGGGGCGCGCGGCGCGGTTCGATGACGACATCGGCGAGTCCGGCGCGCACGAGGCCGGCATCGCCACGCAGGCAGCCGGCGATGACCAGGGCGAGATTGCCGCTCTGCTCGACGAATTCCGCAAGGCTGTAATTGCCTTGCAGTGCCTCGCGTGCGCGCCGCGTTTCGAGCACTGCGTCGGGATGCACGACCACGCAATGCCAGGCATCTGGCACGGCAAGCCGGACCAGCCGGCCCTGTGCAGCAAGGACGAGGCCGCCGAGCAGCATCGGCGCGACGTTGTCGCCGTGGCGGCTGCCGCTGGCGACCGCCTCGCCATCGAGGGCAAACGGATACAGCGCTTCGCTGGGCAGGGACTGGTCGAGCAGGGCATTGGCCGCGACCAGGGCGGCGACGCAGGAAGCGGCGGAGCCGCCCATGCCCGAGCCGAGCGCGATGCCCTTGTCGATCTCGATGGCAAAGCCGTGTTCGAGTCCGAGTGCTTCGCGCAGCGCGATCACGGCGCGACCGGCGGTGTTGAGCGCGGCCTCGAGCGGCAGCCCCGGCACGCACCCACGGATCGAATCGATGCGCACCACGGGCTCGTCGATGCATCGCACCGTTACCCGGTCGCCGACGCCGGCGATGCTCTGGCCGAGGATGTCGAAGCCGACGGCGACATTGCCGACGCTGGCCGGTGCGAACGCCGTGGCCGACTTCACAGGCGGGCTCCTAGCGCCGCGCCGAGCCGGAGCAGGTCGGCGAACACGCCGGCAGCGGTCACCTCGCGACCGGCGCCGGGGCCCTGCACGATCAGCGGGTTTTCCGCATAGCGCCGGGTCGTGAACTGCACGCTGTTGTCGGTCAGGCGCAGGTTGGCAAATGCGTGCGATTCGGGCAGTTCGACCAGGCCGACGCTGGCCCGGCCCGCCTGGTCGAGCCGCGCGACATAGCGCAGCACGCACGCATTCTTCCGCGCGTTCGCGTATTTCGCCGCGATGTCGGCATCGAGCGATTCGAGTGCGGCGATGGCGACATCGCGGTCGAGCGCGAGCAGGGCGGCAGGAACCAGGCTCTCGACCTCGACATCGGACAGTTCGAGGTGCTGGCCGGCTTCGCGGGCAAGGATGACGAGCTTGCGCGCCACGTCGAGACCGGAAAGATCGTCGCGCGGATCCGGCTCGGTATAGCCGAGGGCGAGGGCCTCGCGCACCAGTGCGGAAAACGGCTGGCTGCCATCGTAGCGATTGAACAGCCAGGCCAGCGTGCCGGACAGGATGCCATCGATGCCGATCAGCTCGTCGCCGGTATCGAGCAGGTCGCGCAGGGTCGAGATCACCGGCAGGCCGGCGCCGACCGTCGCCTCGTAGCGCCAGCGCGCGCCGCTCAGCGCGCGCGCCTGGCGGATCGCCTGCCAGCGCTGCTGCGGCCCGGCGCCGGCCTGCTTGTTCGGCGTGATCACGTGGATGCCGGCAGCCAGCCAGTCCGCATAGCGGGCAGCCACGGCGTCACTGGCGCTGCAGTCGATGATCACCGCATGCGGCAGGTGCGCGGCATGCACATGCGCGGTGAATTCGTCGAGGTCGGCGCCGGAATCGCTGGCGGCCAGTTGGGCGGACCAGTCGGCCGGCAGCTCGCCGCGGTCGCTGCGCCACAACTGGCGGCTCGATGCGATGGCGCGCACGCGCAGGTCGAGGTTCGCCTCGCCGCACAGCCGCGGCGAGGCCTCGCGCAGCTGCTCGAGCAGGGAGCGACCGACATTGCCAGGGCCGATCACGCCGACCGAAATCGTCTGCGGCGACAGCCAGAACCCGGCATGCGCGGCGCGCAATGCGCGCGAGGCATCCGCGCTGGCCAGGGCCACCGAGATGTTGCGCTCCGACGCACCCTGGGCGATCGCGCGGATGTTGACCTGGGCGCGGCCGAGTGTGGCGAACAGGCGCGCGGCGACGCCGGGCGTGCCGGCCATGCCGTCGCCGACCGCGGCCAGCACGCTGATGTCGCGGGTGACCGTGATCGCCTGGATCTGGCCCGAGGCGAGTTCACGCGAGAACACCGCATCGAGCGCCACTTCCGCGCGCGTGCAATCGATCGCGCGCACGACCACGCAGATCGAGTGTTCGGACGAGCCCTGCGAGATCATCACGACCGAGACCTTGGCGTCGCGCAGCGCGGCGAACACGCGTTCGGCCGTGCCCGGCACGCCGATCATGCCGGCGCCTTCGACGTTGACGATGGCGAGCTGGTCGGCCAGCGACAGGCCCCGCACCGGCCCCTGCGCGGCGTCGCCGAACGTGGTGATGCGCGTGCCCGGATGCTCGGGCCTGAAGGTGTTGCGGATCAGGATCGGCAGGCCGAGCGCCATCGCCGGCAACATCGTCTGCGGGTGGATGACCTTGGCGCCGAAATAGGCGAGCTCGCAGGCTTCCTCGTAGGACAGCGCGTTGAGCGAAACCGCTTCGGGCACGAGGCGCGGATCGGCCGACAGCACGCCATCGACGTCGGTCCAGATATGCAGCTCGACGGCTTCGAACAGGGCCGCGAAGATCGCCCCGGAAAAATCGCTGCCGTTGCGTCCGAGCGTGGTCGGCCGTCCGTCCGCATCGCGGGCGACGAAGCCGGTAATGATGGCGCGCCGCTGCGGATGGCCGGCGCGCCACTCGGCCAGCCGCGCCGCGCTGGCCTGCCAGTCGACGGCGACGCCGAGTTCGCCGTGGCTGACCACGAGCACGTCGCGTGCGTCGAGCAGGGCGCATTCCTGGCCGAGCGCTTCGATGTGCGCGCGCAGCAGGTGCGCGGACCAGACCTCGCCGAGTCCCTGGATCGCATCGAGCGCCTCGCGGGCCGGAATGCCGAGCACGGCCAGCGCCTTCAGCGGGTCGGCGAGATCGGCGAAGCGCGCCTCCAGCCAGACCTGCATGGCCCCCGAGTTTTCGGCCAGCAGGTCGCGTGCGGTTTCGAGGTGGCGTTCGCGCAGCGCACCCCATTGCGCCTGCCAGCCCGGGTCCTTGTTCGCGGCGGCCTGGGCCAACGCAATGAGTCCGTTGGTGACGCCCTGCATGGCCGAGACCACGGTCACCTGGCGCGCATCGTCGCGCTCGAGCAGGATGCCGGCGACGCGCCGGAAACAGGCTGCATCGGCCAGCGACGAGCCGCCGAACTTGTGGGCGGTCAGCGCAGCGTGGGAGCCCTCCGCCGTTGCGGCAAGGTTCTGACGCGTGGCAGCAAGCGTGGCTGACAATCGGGCAAACGGACTCATGAAGCCTCCGGGTGGTGGCCCTGCGTTCGTCGAGGTAGGGAGCGTGCATCCCGCAGCCTCTTCGAGCTGCGGGGCCGTTGCGATGGAAACTAACTGCGCACGGCTGACCGCACCCGGCCGGGTGTCGTCATCGTCGTAGTCGTAATCAATGTGCACATGCAGCAAGTTGAGCCGATCGGCTGCAGTTTTGTCAAGTTACGGTTGCATACGAAACTACAGCAAACGGCTACTTGCGCCGGTGCGCGGGCTTGTTCGCCATCAACTGGCGCAGTTCGTCGCGTTCGGCGTCGGAGAGCTGACCCTCGACCTGGCGGGCGATCAGGTCATCGAGTCGCTGTTGGGACGTCTGGACGTCCAATTGGGCGATGGCGCCGAGGAAGTCGGCGCGGCCCTGGTCGGTGTCGACCAGCAGGTCCATGGTCGCCAGCTTGTTCAGCGCAACGGCCTCGTCGCGGCCGGCGAAATGTTCGAGCAGGCCACCGGTGGTCAGGGACGGGCGCTCGCGGCACAGGCGGATCAGTTCGACCAGCAGCCCGATACCCGGCTGGCGCAGTTCGGAGAACGTCCACGGCGGTTCGATCTCGGCGGCCAGCGA
>DAIMYT010000051.1:15877-19791 GCA_036734345.1 Dokdonella sp.
GTTTCGGCTGCGGCCGGGCACCGGCGTTTCCGCTGCCGGCGGGGGCGACCGTTTTTGCGCCGCTCAAGCGTTCCAGCTCGCCGTACATGAGGTCACGGAATGCGCCATCGGGAATCTGCCCGATCAGCGGGCGCGCGCGTTCGGCCAGGCGGGCCTTGCCGTCGAGACTGGAAAGGCTGACGTCCTTGCCGGTCTCGGCGAAGAAGAACTCGCTCAGTGGCATGGCCTGCTTGAGCCGCTGCTCGAAACCGTCGAGGCCTTCCTTGCGGATCAGCGAATCGGGATCCTCGCCCTCGGGCACGAACAGGAACCAGGCCTGGCGGCCGTCGCGCATGCGCGGCAGCACCGACTCGACCGCCCGCCAGGCCGCCTGGCGACCGGCACGATCGCCATCGAAGCAGAAATACACATCAGCCGAATTGCGGAACAGGATCTCGGCATGGTCGCTGGTCGTCGCGGTGCCGAGCGTCGCCACGGCCTGGGTGATGCCGTACTGGTGCAGGGCGATCACATCCATGTAGCCCTCGACCACGAGCAGGCGCGGAATCTTCTGGTTGGCGTCGCGCACCTGCCACAGGCCGAACAGCTCGCGACCCTTGTGGAACAGCGGTGTCTCCGGGGAATTCAGGTACTTTGGACCGGGGCTCTTGTCAGGAGTGCGGACAGGGATGTCCGCTTCTTGATCTTCGCGATCAGGACGATCGCTGGAGGCAATGACCCGGCCGCCAAAGGCTATGGTCCGCCCGCGCCGGTCGAGGATCGGAAACATCACGCGGTCGCGGAAGCGGTCGTACTTGCCGCCGCGGTCGCCGCTGGCCAGCATGCCGGCCTTGTCGAGCAGGGCGATACGTTGCGGCGTCGTGCCGAGCGCGTTCTTCAGCGCGTCCCACTGGTCCGGCGCGAAGCCGAGGTTGAAGCGTTCGAGGATCGCCGCATTGAGGCCGCGGCGTTCGAAATAGTCGCGCGCCGCCGCGTTGTGCTTGAGCTGTTCACGGTAGAACGCGGCCGCCGCATCGAGCAGGGCATAGAGGTCGCTGACATCTTCGCGCGGCTTGTCGCGCTGGCCGCCCTCGTACTCGACCTTGACCCCGGCGCGCGCTGCCAGCTCCTCGATGGCGTCGGGAAACTCGAGGCGGTCGTAATCCATCAGGAAGCGGATCGCGCTGCCGTGCGCGCCACAGCCGAAGCAGTGGTAGAACTGCTTGGCCGGGCTGACCGTGAACGAAGGCGAACGCTCGTCATGGAACGGGCAGCGTGCCGACCAGTCACGCCCGGCCTTCTTGAGCGTGACGCGCTCCTGGATCACATCGACGATGTCGATGCGGGTCAGGAGATCGTCGATGAAGCGTTCGGGGATGCGGCCAGCCATGGGCTTAGTGTAGCGGGGGCCGGGATCGCCTTTCCTTCTCCCCTCGGGAGAAGGTGTCGCGAAGCGACGGATGAGGGTACGGCCGGAGCGAGCAGATTCAAGGCAGGTCGGGTTCTCAGGCGCAAGCGTACCCTCATCCGCCCTGCGGGCACCTTCTCCCGAGGGGAGAAGGAAATGCCCATTCCCGGCACTTTACGCAAGCCGGGCCTTGATCAGCTCCGAAACCTGGCCCATGTCGGCGCGGCCGGCGACCTGCGGCCTGACCAGGCCGATCACCTTGCCCATGTCGCGCGGGCTGGCGGCGCCGGAATCGGCAATCGCCTTGCCGATGATGGTATCGAGCTCGGCGGCCGAGAGCTGTGCGGGAAGGTAGGTCTGGATGACCTCGACTTCGGCGCGCTCGACGGCGGCCAGGTCCTCGCGATTGGCGGCCGAGTACTGCTCGATCGAATCGCGGCGCTGCTTGAGCATCTTCTCGAGGATGCCGAGCACCTGGGCGTCGTCGAGTTCGATGCGCTCGTCCACCTCGCGCTGCTTGAGCGCGGCGAGGATCAGGCGAATGACGCCAAGGCGATCCTTTTCGCCGGCGCGCATGGCGGTCTTCATGTCATCGGTAATGCGGGCCTTGAGAGACATCGTGCACCTCGTCCTGGGAATGATGGTGGCGACACCGGGCCCGGATCCATGCCCCGGGCGCCGTGTCGATGGGCCGGAAACACAAACGGCCGGCGCTGCGTGGGCAGAGCCGG
Source organism: Dokdonella sp. (assembly GCA_036734345.1). Classification (GTDB taxonomy): domain Bacteria; phylum Pseudomonadota; class Gammaproteobacteria; order Xanthomonadales; family Rhodanobacteraceae; genus Dokdonella. The sequence continues at coordinate 17,996 of DAIMYT010000051.1, forward strand.
CCGAATGTTTCAGCCCGGATGTTGCGGCTTCAGAACGGAGCTGAAACCGCGATCAATCGGTCATGCGGAGCGCCGAAGCGACCGCGCGACCGCCCGATCAATACATGCGTTGACGCTTGGTGACGTCGCGCGAAACGCGGCGCAGGTGGCGCTTGACCGCAGCCGCGCGCTTGCGCTTGCGTTCCTGGGTGGGCTTTTCGTAGAACTCGCGCTTGCGCACTTCGGCCAGCACACCGGCCTTCTCACAGGTGCGCTTGAAGCGGCGCAGGGCAAACTCGAACGGTTCGTTCTCGCGAACTTTGACGCTTGGCATAGTCTCTCCGCTGTTAAACTCGACACCCGGGCTCTCGGGCGAGCCGCGCATTCTATTTCATGGCATCGATCATTGCAAAACCCGGTCCGGTGCTCGGCATCGAGACTTCCTGCGACGAAACCGGCGTGGCGGTCCATGACCGCCAGCGCGGCCTGCTCGCGCACGCCCTGTACAGCCAGATTGAGCTGCACGCCGAATATGGCGGGGTGGTCCCGGAACTGGCCTCGCGCGACCACGTACGCAAGCTCCTGCCCCTGATCCGGCAGACCCTGGCCGAGGCCGGCCTGGCCGTTTCCGACCTCGGCGGGGTGGCCTATACGGCGGGTCCCGGACTGGTTGGCGCCCTGCTGGTAGGCGCCGCGGCGGCGCGTTCGCTGGCCTGGGCGCTGGAAATCCCGGCCATTGGCGTGCATCACATGGAAGGACACCTGCTCGCCCCGATGCTCGAGGACGACCCGCCCGAGCCGCCTTTCGTCGCCCTGCTCGTGTCCGGCGGCCATTCGATGCTGATCGAGGTCGAGGCCATCGGCCGCTACCGCCTGCTCGGCGATACGCTCGACGATGCGGCCGGCGAGGCCTTCGACAAGACCGCCAAGCTGATGGGGCTGCCCTATCCGGGCGGACCGGCCCTGGCGAAGCTCGCGGAGACCGCTGAACCGGGCCAGTTCCGCTTCACCCGGCCCATGACCGACCGTCCCGGCCTCGATTTCAGCTTCTCGGGCCTGAAGACCCAGGTCCTGCTGGCCTGGCAGCGCAGCGACCAGGGCGACGCTACCCGCGCCGCGATCGCCCGCGATTTCGAGGAAGCCATCGTGGAGACCCTCGTCATCAAGTGCCGTCGGGCGATGCGGGACACCGGCGCAAGGCGCCTGGTCATCGCCGGCGGCGTCGGCGCCAACCGTCGCCTGCGTGCGCAACTGGCGAAGGCAGCCGGCGAAGACGGCTTCCGCAGCTACTTCCCGCGCCTGGAGTTCTGCACCGACAATGGCGCCATGATTGCCCTGGCCGGCTCGATCCGCCTGCACGCCGGGCAGCATAATGATCCGCAGATCAAGGTCTATCCGCGCTGGGACCTCGAATCGCTGCCTGCCGTCGTCTGATCACCGCCGCTATCCAACTATTCAACGAATCGATCCGAATCCATGGACATCGTTTTCATCGAAGACCTGCGCATCGAGACCGTCATCGGCATCTACGACTGGGAACGGCGCATCCGCCAGACCGTCGCGCTCGACATCGAAATGCGCTTCGACAACACGCGGCCGGCGGCCACCGACCGCATCGAGGACACGCTCGACTACAAGGCCGTTTCCAAGCGCCTGATCGCCTTCGTCGAAACCTCGGAATTCCAGCTGGTCGAGACCCTGGCCGAACGCTGCGCGGCGATCATCCTCGACGAATTCGAGGTGACCCATGTCAAGTTGCGCCTGGCCAAGCCCGGTGCGGTGCGCGGCTCGAAATCGGTCGGCGTGCAGATCGAGCG
>DAIMYT010000051.1:19891-23855 GCA_036734345.1 Dokdonella sp.
CGGGAGAGGGTGCCCCGCAGGGGCGGGTGAGGGTCCGGTCAGAGCGATAGGATCACGGTTTCGCAGAACCCGCTGATCGGTCTTGCCGGTGAAACGGGATATCCGGTCAACCTCCGCGTCATCCCGGCAAAGGCCGGGATCCAGTGTCGTGGGGTTTCAGTAACGGCTGGATCCCGGCCTTCGCCGGGATGACGGCATGCGTTTGATGGCCTGCGCGTCCGGGCGCGGTATTCGCCCGCATTTCCTGATCGGCTGCCGAAACGGTTTCGCGGTTTCTGCGCCGACTTCAGGCGTTGCCCGTCGCGGTTTCCCACGGAAACGGCGGCAGCGTGTGCACGGCTTCGGTGAGTTTCTGCGCCCAGGCCTGGCGGATGTCGGCGAAGAACTCGGTGTCTTCATCGATGCGCACTTTCTGGCTGACGCGCAGTTCGCCCTCGCGGATGATGGCGAGGTCGATCGGCAGCCCCACCGACACATTCGAGCGGATCGTCGAATCGAGCGAGACCAGCGCGCAGCGCGCCGCATCGCCCAGCGAGGTGTCGTGATCGATGATGCGGTCGAGGATCGGCTTGCCGTACTTCGATTCGCCGATCTGCAGGTAGGGCGTTTCCGGCGACGCGCTGATCCAGTTGCCGAGCGGGTAGATCAGGCGCACGGCCGCTTCGCCGCCGGCGATCTGGCCGCCGAGGATCAGCGTCGCCTCGACGCTTACGCCGCTCTGTTGCGCGTTCTCGTTGACCTGGGCCTGGTTGGCGACGAGCACGCGGCCGATATAATCGGCCACTTCGTAGAGGCGCTTGGCCTTGAACAGGCTGAACTTGGCGTCAGGGTCCTCGATGTCGCGGCGCAGGGTCGAAATCACCGCCTGCGTCGTCGCCAGGTTGCCGGCCGACATCAATACGAAAACGCACTCGCCCGGCTTTTCGAAAACGTGCATCTTGCCGTGCGTGCGCACGTCGTCGAACGAGGCGCTGGTGCGTGTGTCGGCGGCGAGCACGAGGCCCTGGTCGACGTGGATACCCACACAATAGGTCATGGTTGGAACTGCGATCGATCTGGTCGGGCATTGTAGGCACGGCTTGCTATCACCGCGATAGCCCAAAACTGACGATAGTGTGAATCAAGGCACGAGGATGGCGATGAATGAACTGACCGAATGGCTGGCCTTGCCCTGGGTGCAGACGGGATTGGGCCTGGTCGCCCTGGTCGCGGCGTGCTGGCTGACCGCCACCGTGGTCCGCCGCGCGCTGGCGCGCGCCTTCCGCGCTGTGGCGCGGCGCACCAGCTGGACCTGGGACGACGTGCTCATCGAGCACGGAACCCTGCGCCAGATCACGCGCATCGCGCCGACCCTGGTGATCCAGTTCGGCATCGGCCTGGTGCCGGGCCTGCCCGAGCGGATCGACGTGCTGGTCCGCAACGCGGCCATGGCGGGGACGATCCTTTTCATGATGCTCGCCCTCGGTGCGGCGTTGAACGCGCTGGCTGACCTGTACAGCCGCAAGTCCGACGGCAGGCGCTCGATCAAGGCCTTCGTGCAGTTCGTCAAGATCGCGATCTACATCATCGCCGCGGTGGTGATCGTGGCGATCCTGATCGAACGCTCGCCGCTGATCCTGCTGTCCGGCCTCGGCGCGCTGTCGGCGATCCTGCTGCTGGTCTTCAAGGACACCATCCTCGGTTTCGTCGCCGGCATCCAGCTGACCACCAACGACATGCTGCACGTCGGCGACTGGATCGAGGTGCCGGCGGCCGGGGCCGACGGCGATGTCATCGACATCGCCCTGCACACGGTCAAGGTGCAGAACTTCGACAAGACCATCACCACGATCCCGACCTGGCGGCTGATCGCCGATCCGTTCAAGAACTGGCGCGGCATGTCGGAGGCCGGCGGGCGCCGGATCAAGCGTTCGCTGCTGATCGACGCGGGCAGCGTGCATTTCCTCGACGAGGAGGAAATCGCGCGGATGTCTTCATCGCTGGTGCTGCACGATTACCTGGCCGGCAAGGCCGGCGAGGTGTCGCGTTTCAATGTCGGGCTGGGCGAAGCCGGTCGCTACGCGCTCAACCAGCAGCGCCTGACCAACCTCGGCACGCTGCGCGCCTACGCCGTGTCCTATCTGGCCGCGCTGCCCGGGATCCGCAAGGACATGACCCTGCTCGTGCGCCAGCTCGATGCGCGCGGCGAAGGCATCCCGCTGGAGTTGTACTGCTTTACGCAGACGACCGACTGGTACAAGTACGAAGGCATCGTCTCGGATATTTTCGACCACATGATCGCGGTATTGCCGGAATTCGGCCTGCGCCTGTACCAGAAGCCGGCCGGCGGCGACCTGCGCGATGCGATCGCGGCCGCCGCTGTTCGAGAAGCGGGCAGCGCGGTCGCGCGGCCGTGACGCGCGTCCTGCTCAGCCTCGGCTCCAACCTCGAGCCGGAACGCCACCTGCGTGCGGCGCTGGGCGAGTTGCGCGCGCAGTTCGGCGAACTTGCCGTATCGCCGGTGTATCGCACCGAGGCCGTCGGCTTCGAAGGCCCGGCGTTTCTCAATCTCGCGGTGGGTCTCGACACCGACTGGACTCCGCAGCAGCTGGACGACTGGCTGCACGCGCTCGAAGACCGGCATGGCCGGCGTCGCGATGTGGCTCGCTATTCCAGCCGCACCCTTGACGTCGACATCATCCTGTTCGGTGACCTGGTCGTGGAGGGCCCCGGCCACCTGCAGGTGCCGCGCGACGAACTCAGGCATGCCTTCGTACTTGCGCCGATCGCCGACATCGCGCCGGATGCGCTGCATCCGGTCAGCGGCAAGACCATGGCCGGGCTCTGGCAGGCGCACCCGGAGCACGGCACGGACCTGCAGCGCGTCCGCCTCGAGTGACGGTGGCGCGCCGTTCCCGCCGCGGCGCATGACGGACAGCGCGGCGACGCTATACTTTGCCGGTGCCGCCTGAAGGCACCCACATTCGAAACGGGGAGTCGACATGTTCGAGAAGTTTTCGCATAGCTGGTCACTGGTCAAATCCAGCGCTGCGGTGTTGCGCGCCGACAAGGAGTTGCTGGTCTTTCCGCTGCTCTCGGCGATCTGCTGCATCATCGTCGCCGCGAGTTTCTTCATCCCGGCCATCCTCGGCGGCCTGTTCGCCGGCATCCGCGGCGACCAGGCCAACCCGCTGATGTACGTGCTGCTGTTCGCGTTCTACGTGGTCCAGTATTTCGTCATCATCTTCTTCAATTCGGCCCTGATCGGCGCGGCGATGATCCGCCTCGACGGCGGCGACCCGACCGTCGCCGACGGCTTCCGCATCGCCATGTCGAAACTGCCGGCGATCTTGGGCTACGCGGTGATCGCGGCGACCGTCGGCGTGCTGTTGCGTGCGCTGCAGGAACGCGCCGGCTTCATCGGCCGCTTCGTCATCGGCCTGATCGGCCTGGCCTGGACCGTCGCCTCGTTCCTCGTCGTGCCGGTGCTGGTCAGCCAGGACGTCGGGCCGATCGATGCGGTCAAGCGCAGCGCGGAACTGCTCAGGAAGACCTGGGGGCAGAACCTGATCGGTACCGGCGGCATCGGGCTCGTGTTCGGCCTTGGCATCTTCGCCCTGGCCTTGGTCGGCGGCGGATTGATCGTGCTGGCCGTTTCCAGCGGAATCGTCGCGATCATCGTGACTTCCGTGGTCGCCGTCGTGCTCGCCCTGCTCCTGCTGATCCTGATCCAGGCGGCCCTGCAGGGCGTCTACGCGGCGGCCCTGTATCGCTATGCCACCGAGGGAGATGCGGGCGCGGGATTCGGCAACGAGCTTGTCGCCGGCGCCTTCAAGGTCAAGGCCTGAGCCAGCCCGGCGCGGAGCCCGGCCGGGTCCCGCGCCGACTGCCGGTCAGGTGCCGAAGCCGATTTCGGCGAAGCGACCCGCAGGTTCGCGCCAGCCGGCCAGGCGCGGCAGCACGCCGAGGCTGGCGAGATACTCCT
>DAIMYT010000052.1:0-23720 GCA_036734345.1 Dokdonella sp.
GCCGGCGCCATCCGGATCGACCGAATGCGTGACCATCATGCTTTCGACGCCGCCGCGGTTGCGAAAGGCGAGGCGATACATCAGCCGCGTTCCGAGCGTATCAAGCAAGTTGGCAGTGTCGGGCTGGGCGACGCAGGCGTTGCCCGCTCCGTTGCAGGCGTTGGTCGTTGCGCCAACCGGGACGTTGATGAACGATCCCGCCGCACCGCCGAAGCCGTCAGTCAAGGCGACCGTGCCGGCGACGAAGTTCGGTTTCAGTTTCAGGTAACGTAAGGCAGGGGCCGTCGAGACGCGCATGAAGATGCCACCCTGGCTGAGGTCGCTGGGCAGGGTCGTGCCATCGAGGTCGGCGGGAAGGAACGATGCGCCGCCGCCGTAGAAACCGATCGGCGCGCACAGGGTCGTCGCGGTCGGGTCGCCGGCCAGCATCTTGGTGCGATCGGACACGCAAAGCGCCGCGCCCGAATTGGTTCCGGCGGGCGATCCCTGGAACATGTTGTAGGCCGTGTAGTAGCCATCCGGCCACACGCCGAGCTTGCCGTAGTCATTAAACCCGCTTGGCGATGTGGCGCTGAACAGCACCGCGTAGCGGACATAGGTGCCGGTCGGATCGCCGGTCGTGGAAATGGCGAAGCACTGGTAATAGGGCGCTACCGGACTGCCACCGCTGACGCCGAACGCAAATTGGCTCAGGATCCAGCGGTCCGCCAAACGGTCGTACTGCAGGATCGGATCGCCGCGGTTGGTCGTGGCGCACTCGTTGGGCAGGCCGGTGAAAAGGGTGTTGCCATTGACCGGGCCGAGCAGCACCGTCCCGGTCTTGTTGAATACCGCGTACTGCGAATTGACCCAGGCCACGATATGGCTGGGCCCGACTGCCAGAGTCATGTCGGGCGGCGCACCCGTCATGCTGAAGCCGGCCAGTCCCGTGCCGGGGCCTTCGAAGCTGGCTCCTGCCACGGCAGCCAACGGCTTGGGCGCGAAAGTCTGCAAGAGAGGTGGCACGGCCGGCTGCGAAGTCGGCGAGTCGCTTGGCACTTCGTAAAGCTCGTCAAGCTCGAATTCGAAGAGCTGTCCATTGCCGGGTGCGACTTCGGCCGGATGCAGGGCCAGCTCGCTCAGGGGCGGCGATTCGCCGTAGAAAACCATGGCTGGCCTGAGTGTTTGCTGTTCGGGTGCATCAGGGTTTTGCGCGACGGAAGATCCCGACGCGAAAGCAACAGCAAGCAGCGCATGCAACGCCGCGCACGACTTCGATTTCATGGTATTCCCCCCCCGGGTAGAAACGTGGACGCTACTCCGGGTTCGCGGCTTCGGCAACGATTTAGCGAAAACCGGGCCCTGCAGTTTGCCCGATAAGCGTCATCCAGCCCCAGCTGACGGGAATTTCGCCGCGACAACCCGCCTTTCCTGTTCCCGCCAGCGCCGCTCTCCGCTATGGTCTGGGCAGGGCGACACTTTTGTAGTCGGGTGGCAATCGCACGGGGGATTCCAATTGAACAAGCCATTCGGTAGCCAGGTGACATCGACACTGGCCCAGGCCGATTTCATGAACGTGGCGAGCAATGCGTTCGATACGGGCCAGTCGTTGCCGCGGATGCTGATTGAAGCCTGCGAACGGCATGCCGGGCGTCCGGCGGCGACGAATCTCGATTGCAGCCTCAGCTACGCCGACATCAACCGGCAGAGCGCCGACTTCGGCGCCTGGCTGCGCCACGGCGCCGGCCTGAAGCCCGGCGATCGCGTCGCGATCATGCTGCCGAACCTGCTGCAGTACCCGATCGCGCTGCTCGGCGTGTTGCGCGCCGACCTCGTCGCCGTGCTGGCCAACCCGCTGTACACGGCGCGCGAACTGCACCACCAGCTGGCCGATTCCGGCGCGAAGGCCCTGCTCGTGCTCGACAACTTCGGCTCGGTCGCGGCGCAAGCGCTTGCCGGCACGGCGGTCGAGCACGTCATCACCACGCGCGTCGGCGACATGTTGCCGTGGCCGAAATCGATGCTGGTCGATTTCGCGCTCAAGCATGTGAAGAAGATGATTCCGCCATTCGCCATCGCCGGTGCGATGCGCTGGCCGAAGATCATGGCCGAGGGCGCGCGCCTGCCGCGCGTCGAATCCCTTGCAGGCCCCGAAGACACCGCGCAGCTGCAATACACGGGCGGCACGACCGGCCTGGCGAAGGCCGCGGTGCTGCCGCATCGCGCCCTGATCGCGAATGTCGCCGCCGCCGAGCAATGCTTCGGACGCGTGCTCGATCCGCAGACCGACACGGTCATGATCTGCCTGCCGATCTACCACATCGCCGCCTACAGCAACCTGATCTTCAACATGACGCACGGCTTCCATTCGGTGCTGGTCACCAATCCGCGCGACATCCCGTTGCTGGTGGACACCTTCGCGAAAGTGAAGCCGGCGTTCTTCTCGGGCGTCAACACGCTGTATGACGCGATCCTCAACCACCCTTCGTTCGCGGCGCTCGATTTTTCGAACCTCAAGCTGTGCCTGCAAGGGGGCACGGCCCTGCGCAAGGCCACCGCAGAGCGCTGGAAGGCGGTGACCGGTTGCCCGGTGGTCGAGGGCTACGGACTGTCGGAGACCAGCGCGGCCATCACCTACAACCGACCGGATGGCGACAACCCGGTCGGCTCGATCGGCAAGACCCTGGGCGAAGTCGAGATCAGCCTGCGCGACGAGCAGGGCCATGTCGTGCCGGTCGGCGAAGCAGGCGAACTGTGCGCACGCGGACCGCAGATGGCCACCGGTTACTGGAACCAGCCGGAAGAAACCCGCAACGCCTTCTTCGAGGGCGGCTGGTTCCGCACCGGCGATATCGCCCGCGTCGACGAAAATGGTTACTACTTCATCCTCGACCGCCGCAAGGACATGATCCTGGTGTCGGGCTTCAATGTGTATCCGAATGAAATCGAGGATGTCGTGGCGATGCACCCGGGCGTGCTCGAGGCGGCTGCCGTAGGCGTCCACGACGACAAGTGCGGGGAAGCGGTCCGGCTCGTCGTCGTGCGCAGCGACCCCTCATTGGGCGAAGAGGAGCTGCGCGAGCATTGCCGCAAGAACCTGACTGGCTACAAGCGACCGAAGGTCATCGAGTTCCGCGACAGCCTGCCGAAATCCGCGGTCGGCAAGATACTGCGGCGCGAGCTTCGCCAGTAGCGGACAAGAGGTTGGGCCGCTCCGCTCCCGGCGGCGCCGGGGCGGAGGACCCGTGGCGGATCAGTCGAATCCGTCGGCAAAGATGCGGTCGGTGATCGCCGGGATGTAAGCGACGCGTATGCCGCAGAATTGCAGGCTTGAGTCATTCTGCGTCCCGAGGTTCGCGACGATGTTGATTGGTGCAGCGAACGTATCGACCTCGTAGTTCATCTCCGCCGTCAGCGAACTTCCGTAACCCCCGGTATCGGTGGAAGCGACATTGACGACTTCCGTGAAATTGCCAGCGGCGTCGTAGGTGGTGAAGTACGTCGTGACTGCACTGGCCGAATTGTCGAAGTAGTACATGCGCACGTACTTGACGATGGAGCCGGCCGGCAGCACGAGCTTGTGCGCGAAGCGGTTCTCGGACCCTCCGGTCCTGTGGATGCAGCCGCCTCCCGAATAGGCAAACGCGGCGGAATCTGCAAAGGGCACGAAGGCCGCACCGGCGATGCGCAGGTAGTCGAAGGCTCCTCCGTTGACGACTTCGGTATCCTTCGGCGCCGGCATGGACGGGCTGCCTGGCGGATCACCCGGGGCAGCATTGGCGTGGGCCATGCCCAGCAGCGCAACCAGCCCAAGTGCCGCAAGCAGGGTTAGCGGCCGGGCCGGCCGCGTTGCGTTTTGATTTCTTGCTTTCATGACACCCCCCTTACGGCGTGGCGTAGAAGACGCGGGCGCCACAGAAGCGCAGGTTCGCGCTCATCGTCGCGGTGAGCACATAGGCGGTATTGGCATTGTTGATGACGTGTGGCGTCGGCAAGGAAAAATATTCGCTCGAATAGCCCGTACTCATCGTCGAACTGTCGGCGAGCAGGTCATTGAAGTTTCCGGCGCCGTCGTAGTTGGTGAAGAACAGGCCCACGCTGCCCGGCGCTGCATTGTTGTAGTAGTAGAGCCGCACTCCGTTGACTGTAGCGCCGGAAGGCAGTTGCACGTCGGTGGTCAGGGCGCCATCGCTGAATTTGCAACCGGAACCCGGATAGGTGACCGACTGCGTGCTGGTTCGTGACGTGAAGGCGGAGCCGGCGACAAACTGGTAGGCACTGGTTCCGGCCGGAGCGTTCGCTGTGCGGGCATCCTCGTCGGCGCCGGGCGCATGGATGTAGTTGAAGTTGTACGGCTGCGGGAAGCCCGATCCTTCCGACGACGCTTCCGCGGCCAGCGCGTTGGCGCAGGCAGTGGCCAGAATGGCAACGGCCAGCAAACTGATTTTCATTCCTGACATGATTCCTCCCAAGCTTGATTGAACGCGGCCGATCGACCGCACCCCGACCCTATCGTCCGGGCACAAGGGCCCGATATGGCGTGGTTCGCATGGCCACTGTCGACTGGTTCACAACCGCAAGCCGGATTCGCATCGACAAACGGCACAAGGCTCAGGCATTGCGGCGTCTGGCGGGCACAGGTCACCGGCAGCGCGCAGGAGCGCGCATTCGACACAGCCAACCGCACGGCGGCGAAGAAGGAGCCGGCCGCGCCTGACGAAAACAGCGGGGGATCAGGGAACGGAAGCCGGATTCCGCCGCCGGACAGACGGAGTGCAGGCAGGGCCTGCCGCAGCTATTTCTTGCGTGCGTGGGAGGACTTGCCGCTTTGCGGCTTGGCCCTGGATTCCGCATCCTTCGGAAAATCGCCAATTATGGTTTTCAGGGGACACACGGAAACCACGGGGCATTTCTTGCAGCCTGAAACCAGTGCGATCGGACAGAGTGTCATCGTGATCCCCTTGCGGGTGGGCGGATGCAGACGCAATCCGTCGTTGCAGTGTATGCCCTTTGGCGCGCGATGCCAGCATTGCAGCCGGGCCCCGCGTGCCCGCGGCCCATCCGGGATGGATCCGCGACATGCGCCGGCAGGCGCAACGGGCCTGCCGGTGGTTGAAGGCCGCGTCACGTATTCCTTCCGCTCAGCCTTCGATTTCCATATCCAGCAGCAGGATCGAGGATGCGGCAGCAGCCAGGTAGACGCGCTCTTCTGCGGCAAGGTTGCGATCCAGGTGCACGCGCCCGGCATTGAGCAGGTCGACGAGCGCAAGCACGGTTCCATTGCGGCGGAATTCGAAACCGGTCGGGTCGGATGAGCGCAGGGACGTGCCCGCCATGGCGTGCGTGCTGCGCACCTCGTAGCCACCCGTTGCACCGTCCAGTCGACCACGCAGCTGCGTCCCGTCGCGCGACAGTTCCAGCGCGCCGGTAAAGCCGTTTCCATGGCGAAGGCCGCAGGCCATCAACGGGCCGGCCAGCGCGCCCGGATGGAAACTGAGGCGCTGCGAATCGTCGCCGCGCCCGATGTTCCATGCCACCGAACGGCATTGCACTTCGACCGGTGCCTGTCCCGGCGCGGCCTGGGTGAACGCGTAGGGCCGCGCGCTGCGCTGCAGTTCGACCCCGTGCAGCGGAATCGACCAGGAGAAGGTGCTCCCTTCGCGCATTTGCAGCGCGCTGTAGGGACCGAAGCGCAGCGCCTGGTTGAAGCGACGCGGTGAATAGCCGCTGACGTCCCAGGCATCGGCACGGCTGGCGAAGCCATCGGGCAGGAGCACCTCGGCCGCGGTGCAACCCGCGAGTGCGGCGACGCCGGCGCCGCCGGCAACAATAAAGATGGCGTTGATCAAGCTTTTCATACGGATTCCGGAGTGGGCCGGCGCGCAGACTAGTGCGTCTTCACGCCGCGACCCCCTGCCACTCGTCGGGGTCCGGCAGGGGCGTTCAGCCGGCGTTGCCCGAATCCCCGCCCGGTGCGCGGCATCCCTGCTGCCGCCAGCCGCCGGTTTTCGCCGCAGCATCCCGACGCGTTACATTGCCGGACGAAACCCGACAAGGGGAAACAGATGTCCGGCACCCTCGAGACCGATCAGTTCGCGACGCTTGCCAACGGCATGCGCCTTCACTATGCGAGCGCCGGCGAGCGCGGCAAGCCCCTGCTCCTGTTCGCGCATGGCTTCCCGGAGTTCTGGTATGCGTGGGAGGCGCAGCTGCGCGAGTTCGGCGCGGATCATTTCGCCGTGGCGCCCGACCTGCGCGGCTTCAACCTTTCCGACCAGCCGGCCGAGGTTTCGGCCTACAAGGCGCGGCACATCATCGAAGACCTGCAGCTGCTGGCGACGCATCTCGGCTACCGGAAGTTCGTCCTCGTCGCGCACGACTGGGGTGGCGCGATTGCGTGGAACCTGGCCATCGCCCTGCCGCAACTGTTGCACAAGCTGATCATCGTCAATGCGCCGCACCCCTGGTTGTTCTTCCAGGCGCTGACCAGGGATCCCGCGCAGGCGGCGGCCAGTGCGTACATGAACTGGCTGCGCACCGACGGTGCCGGGGAAGCCCTGGCGCGCGGCGACTTTGCCATGATGGATGGCTTCTTCGCCGACCGCAGCGGCTCGATCGCGCCCTGGTTTGCCGGCGTCGTGCGCGAGCGCTACCACGCCTGCTGGGCGCGCGGCCTGCGCGGCGCCCTCAACTATTATCGCGCTTCGCCGCTGCCCCCGCCGACGGCCGATGAGCCCGGCCCGTTGGCGCTCGAACTCGATCCCGAAGACTTCCGCGTGCGCGTGCCGACCCGCGTCATCTGGGGCGAGTCCGACCGCGCGCTGCCGGCCGCGCTGCTCGACGGACTCGACGAGTGGGTCGACGACCTCGTGGTCGAACGCATCGCCGAGGGGTCGCACTGGCTGGTCCATGAGCAACCGGAACGGATCAATCGCCTGCTGCGCGGATTCCTGCGAAGCTGAGCGGATGAGCGCGCAGGCACCCCGTCCCCGACACGATGGCGTCAGCGGCCTGAAAGGGCGCATCCGCCCCGCCTGCCGTCGCGGCCAGGCGTCCGATGCCATGTGTCCCTTGCCTCCCTTGCCAGACCGGAGATTCCGGTGAGCGCGCAGCAGGCGACCGCAGCGAACGGCAAGGAACCCGGCCTCGATGCGCATCTTTACGATCTGGCCACCGGCGACGAGGATGCCCGGATCTGCAGGGACATTCCCGAGGACCAGTGCAACGAGCAGCCGCGCAGTTTCGTGCGCCAGGTCATCGCGCAGTCGTTGAGCAAGACCGGCGACGTGCTGGCCGATCCGAAGATCGTGCTGCCCTGGCTGCTCGGCGCCCTCGGTGCGCCGGTGTTCTTCGTCGGCCTCCTGGTTCCGATCCGCGAGTCGCTGGCGCTGCTGCCGCAGATGCTGGTGGGCAGCGCCATCCGGCGCTTTCCGGTGCGCAAGGGATTCTGGGTGGTGGCGAGCATCGTCGAGGGCAGCTGCGTGGTCCTGATGGGCGTCCTCGCCGCTGCCGGCCTGCGCGGCGCCGCCGCGGGCTGGAGCATCACCGGCCTGCTGGTTGTCTTCAGCCTCGCCCGCGGCGTGGCGTCGATCGCCGCGAAAGATACATTGGGTAAAACCGTATCAAAGGGGCGTCGCGGACGCGTCAGCGGCTACGCTGCGACCGCGTCGGGACTGGCGGCGAGCGCGGCCGGGCTTTACCTGGCGTTGACCCCGGAGGGTGCGCGCCCGGAATGGGCGCTGTATGCCATCATCGTCGGCGCGGGCTTGTGCTGGTTCGCCGCCGCCGCCACGTTCTGGTCGATCAGGGAATTCCCGGGCGCCACCGAGGGCGGCAAGAGCCTGCGCGATCTCGTGCGCGAACAGGTCGCCCTGCTGTTCAAGGACGCCGAGCTGCGCAAGTTCCTGCTGGCACGCACGCTGATGATCTCGACCGCGCTGGCCGGCCCGGCCTATGTCAGCCTGGCCCAGCAGGGCAGCGGGCAGAAGCTCGCGGGCCTCGGCTGGATGGTCATCGCCGGCGGCCTGGCGAGCGCGCTGAGCGCGTCGTTCTGGGGCACGCTGGCGGACCGTTCGAGTCGCCTGACGATGGGCGTGGCCGCGCTGGTCTGCGGCGCCCTCGGCGTGATCGTCCTCGCCGCCTTGCACTTCGTGCCCGAGCTCGCCGGCAGCAGCCTGTTCTTTGCGGCCGTCCTGTTCGTGCTCGGCATCGGCCACGCCGGCGTGCGCATCGGCCGCAAGACCCACGTCGTCGACCTCGCCGGCGGCGATCGCAAGACCGAGTACGTGGCGGTCAGCAATACCCTGATCGGCATCCTGCTGCTGGTGATCGGCGCCGGCGTCGGCGTCCTCCTCGGTATCGGCCTCGAGCTGGCCATCGGCGTGTTGTCGGCGATGGCCCTGCTCGGCGCCGTGCTCGCGATGGCGATGAAAAACGTGCAGGCCTGAGACCGGTTCAGGGCGGGTGGTGCGTCCCTCGTGCGCTTGATCGCCGGTTCGCCGTTCTTTTGGGAAATTCTAGTGCTTTCTGATGTTTGGCATGTACTATTGGCGTGATTTCTCAACCCAGGGGTTTTCGAGATGATGCATGCCTTCCTGCGCGGCCCGCTTGCCGCCTTGCTGTTTGCCGGCTCGATTGGCGTCGCCAATGCCGCACCGATCACGTTCCAGTTCACCTTCGACGATCCGGCCAGCACGGCCCAGGCGGTCGGCTCGATCACGTTCGAAAGCACGCTGCTGGCAAATCCGGGGACGAATGATTTCCTCCTTCCCGATCCTGCCGTGCTCGCCCTCAACGTCACCGTCAGTGGGTCGGCAAACGGCAACGGCACGTTCACGCTTGCCGATTTCAACGAAGTGGTGTTCGACACCAATGGTGGCACGCTGAACTTTGGCAGCCAGCTGGTTGGCCAGGCGACCAGCGGCTCCCCCTGGGGCACGACCGACAGCAACGGCGGCGATTTCAATCTCTTCAGCGGCAGTCCCGCGGCCTATCCGGCAAGGTACAACCAGCCAGCCACGGCACCGACCGGTGTCAATGTGGCGCCCAGTGGCGTGTGGTTCTTCACGCTCGGCGCCGATGGCGGCGCGGGTGAACCGATGGAACTGGTCGGCATGACCGCTGCTGGCGGCTCCACGCCGGCCGCGGCCCTGCCAATCGGCCGCGGCGCCTGGCTTGCGCTGACTGGCCTGCTCGCACTGGTCGGCCTGGCCGCATTCCGCCGGCGTTCGCTGCGCCACTGAGGCTTGCTGCACCGGGCCCGATCCAGGCCCGCTGCCTTTCCAGAACGGCCCGCTCCTGCGGGCCGTTTCTTGTTGCGGGGCTGCCCGCTCCGCGCATCCGCCCGATGTCGGGCCCCCAGCCGCGCTGGCGGGCCCGGCGGAATTCGCGGCATCGATGTTCTTCGCGGCCTGGCTGCACTCCTTGATTTACCGGGCATCCGGCCAGAAATCGGCCCATCCTGTTGGCCGAAGGCGCCGGCTCCTGCCGAATCCGCCTGCCGCCCCCATCCGTGAGGTATTGCATGCGTGCCGTCAAGTATTCGCGAACCGGGTCCGCCCGGGACGTACTCGAGATCGTCGACAAAGATCGCCCGACACCCGGCCCCGGCGAGGTGCGCGTGCGCATCGCCTGGTCGGGGGTCAATCCGTCCGACACCAAGTCCCGCGCCGGAGCGCGGTCGCCGTTCATGCCATTTCCCGAGGTCACGCCGCACAGCGATGGCGCCGGCATCGTCGACGCCATCGGCGACGGCGTGGCGACCCACAAGAACGGCGATCGTGTCTGGGTCTGGAATGCGGCCTGGGGCCGGCCTGATGGCACGTCGGCCGAATGGGTCGTGGTGCCGGCCGGCCAGGCCGTCGCCCTGCCAGCGAACGTGCCGCTTGAGGTGGGTGCCTGCCTCGGCATCCCGGCGCTGACCGCCTGTCACGCCGTGCTCATGAACGGTGGCGTTGCCGGCAAGCGCGTGCTCGTCGCCGGTGGCGCCGGCGCGGTCGGCTACTACGCGATCCAGATGGCGCGCCTGTGCGGGGCCAGCCAGATCATTGCCACGGTCAGCTCCGACCAGAAAGCGGCATTGGCGAAATCGGCCGGTGCCGACGCGTCGGTCAACTACCGCAGCGAAAAACTGGTCGAGCGCGTGCACGAACTCACCTCGGGTGCCGGCGTGGACCGCATCATCGAGGTCGATCTCGCCGCCAATGCCATGGCCGATTTCCAGATGCTGGCCGCCAACAGCGAACTGGTCGTCTACGGCAGCGGGCAGCCGGAAGTGCCGGTGCCCTTCGTTCCCGGCATCCTGAAGAACATCCGCCTGTCGTTCTTCATCGTCTACCACCTGTTGCCGGATGATCGGGCAGTGGCGACGGAGCGGCTGACACGCTGGCTCGAAGACGGCGCGTTGAACCACCAGATCGCCGCACGCCTGGAGCTCGACGCCATCGCCGAAGCCCATGAGCTGGTCGAATCGGGCAAGGTCATCGGCAACGTGGTGGTGTCACCGTGGCAGGGGGCGGACCGACCCGGTTGAGCGCCGCGGCTCAATAGCAGGAAGCGTCGCCACGCGCTTTCCGCGCCATGGGGGGCGGGCCGATACTGCCCGACTGCGCATTGTCGAAGGTCACCGGGGTCGGCCGCGTGCGGCAGCGTTCTGCGACGGCATCACCTGAAGGACCGCCGTCCGCACCAGCGGTGCGCAGCGGATCGTCGCGCAGGCCGCCCCGCGTCCTGGCGTCGTAGCGGAGTTCGCGGCTGTCCAGGCGTCGGATCGCGGAGCGCAGCTCGATGCCGATGGCCGTGTCCAGGCGCTGGCAGTCCTTCATCGGGGCAAGTGCGGACAGGGTCTGGCGCAGCGCCTCGGCCGCGTCGACGGCATGTTCGCGATGGCCGGCCTCGTGCCGCGCGAGGATCGCCGCCGCCTCCGCCCATCGCGCACGCGTGCGGCCTGATGGCTTGCCCACGGGACGCCATTCGGGAAGCCGGGTGGTCACGTCCAGGCGCACTTCAACCCGCGCGATCCGGCAGACTTCGCCGTCCGGTTCGAGGTGGCTGGTCAGCCCGATCTCGCTGTGCGTGCTGCCCTCGGCGGCGTTCGCAGACGATTCGGAATGACTGGCCAGCTGGGCGTTGATCAGGCGGATGCTGCGCGCGGTGACCCGATAGCTCTCGATGTGATCGACAACCTGCAACGGCGGAAATGCTTCCGCGGCCAGCGCGGGAAACACTGCGGCGGACGATGCCACGAGCAGGACCCAACGTGCCGGGCAAGCGCGCCATCCCCGACGCGCCGCGGTCGAGCCGGGCGCCCGGCTGGATCGATGCAGTCCGCCGCTTGCGTGCATGCAACCGCTCCCAAAGTGCAAGGACACCGCCGTCGCTGCAACGATGCCGTGATTGGACTGGACGCAGCACGATCTTAGCGCAGGCAGGCACGGCCATCGCGATTGTTGCGATTGACTTTCCGCTAGACTCGGCGGATTCGTTGCTGGAGAAATCGATGAAATCCGTTGCTTCCTGCATCGTCACCGCATGCCTGGCCTTCGCCCTGCACGCACATGCCGAGGATCCACCGGCCGGGGACAAGGCGCCCTCCGCTGCCCTGCATGCGCTGTTCGACAGCGAATGGGAACGCGGCCTGGTGGAGTCGCCGGAGAATGCCAGCTACAACGGCGACCCGCGCTTCAACGACCGCTGGTCCGACCTCAGCCTCGCCGCAATCAAGCGGCGCGAAGCAGAGGACAGGGATGCCCTCGCGAAATTGCATGCGCTCGATCGCGGCGCCTTGTCGGCCGCCGACCAGCTCAACTACGACACCTTTGAATGGCTGCTGCAGAAATCGGTGGAGCGCCAGAAATTCCGCGAATACCTGCAGCCGGTCGGTCACCAGGGCGGCGTGCAGACCGCCGATGGCATCGCCGAGGTGCTGCCGTTCGCCAGCACGAAGGACTACCGTGACTGGATCGCGCGCCTGCAAAAGCTGCCGGCACTGATCGACCAGGTCACCGTGTTGATGCGCGAAGGCATCAAGGACAAGAACATGCCGCCGCGCATCCTCATGCAAAGGGTGCCGGCGCAGATTGCCGCGCAGATCGTCGAAGACCCGGCCAGCAGTCCATTTTACCGGCCGTTCGCGAAGTTCGCCGATGGCATTCCTGCGACCGACCGTGCCGAACTCGATGCGCAGGCGCGCCGTGCCATCGGTGAAGACGTCGTGCCGGCATTCCGCAAGTTCGCGAAGTTTTTCGACACGGAATACCTTCCGCACGCGCGCGATTCGATCGCCGCCGCCGCGCTGCCCGATGGCAAGGCCTATTACGATTTCCTCGCCGGCTACTACACGACCACCGACCTGGGCGCCGCGCAGATCCACGAGATCGGCGTGAAGGAAGTCGCGCGCATCCGCACGGAGATGGAAAAGGTCAAGGATGAAACCGGGTTCAAGGGGGATCTGCCGGAGTTCTTCACCTACCTGCGCAGCGATCCGAAGTTCTTCGAGAAGACGCCGGCCGCGCTGCTGCAGCGCTATCGCGCGCTGGCCAAGCGCATCGATCCGGAACTGGTCAAGGTGTTCCACACGATTCCGCGCCTGCCCTACGGCGTGCGCGCGATCCCGGACAACATCGCCCCCGACACGACGACCGCCTACTACCAGGGCGGCGCGACCGATGGCAGCCGACCGGGCTACTACTATGTGAACCTGTACAAGCCGGAAGTCCGCCCGACCTGGGAAATGATGCCGCTGAGCCTGCATGAGGCGGTGCCCGGCCACCACTTCCAGTTCGCGCGCGGCCTCGAGCTGCCCGGCGCCCCGGATTTCCGCCGCACCGCGTACTTCGTCGCCTATGGCGAAGGCTGGGGCCTGTATGCCGAGCAGCTCGGTTTCGACATGGGCCTGTACGACGACCCCTACGATCACTTCGGCCAGCTGACCTACGAGATGTGGCGCGCGGTGCGCCTCGTGGTCGATACCGGCATGCACTCGATGGGCTGGAGCCGCGACAAGGCCATTGCCTACTTCAAGGAGAACGCGGCGAAGACCGACCAGGACATCGTCAACGAGGTCGACCGCTACATCGGCACGCCCGGCCAGGCGCTGGCCTACAAGATCGGCCAGCTGAAGATTTCCGAATTGCGCGCCCGCGCCACGCGCGAACTCGGCGCGAAGTTCGACCTGCGGGCCTTCAACGACGCCGTGCTCGAAACCGGGTCGGTGCCGCTGGCCGCGCTCGAGCGGCATATCGACGCGTGGATCGCCAGCCAGAAGCGCGACCGGCATTGATCGCGGGACTTTCCCGGTGCCGGTCGAAGCGTCATTCAAACAATGAAGAGACCCGCGGGTCTCGTCATTGCCACGCCCAAGTGCCGTGCCATCCACGCGGCACCAGGCGTCCCGGCGGAAGTAAACCTCAGTCGTCGAAACCGCTGCGGAAGACCGTGTCGAAATCGTCCTTGATCCTGATCCACTGCAGGTCGATGGTCATCTGCTGGGCGCCATTGCGCACCACCCAGGTCTTCGCATCGAATGCGCCGGGTCCGAACGAACGGTTGATGCGATCCGCCGCATCCGAATCGAACAGCGTGCCATCGGGATTGGAGAAGCCGAACTCCAGTTCCTGCCCCGGCGTCGCCATCGGCGTCGCCGGCAGGACGATGCCGTCGGCCCGCGGCTGGTCGTTGACGAGGTGCAGCTTCGCGGCGCCTGCGGGGTCGAGGCGTTCGCTGGCCGCGTAGCGGGTGAAGTCAACCGGGTCCTGGTAGTTGACCGAGAGTTTGAAACCCTGCGCGTAGACCGGGTAGCTGCTTTCGTGCGCGGGCGTCAGTACGGTGCGATCGCGCGTGACATGGAATTCCATGGACACCGCCGTGCCGGGCGGAAATCCCTGCAGCGGCCCGTCGGCGAGATCGTTGGCGGTCACCGTGCCCTGGGCCAGGACGATCGTGTCGCGCGCGCTGGCCGGGCGCAGGTCGATGATCCACGGAATGAAGAACGACCCGCTCGGATCAATGCCGTTGCCGCCGATGCTCAGGCCATCGGCCGAGATCGCGTTCGCCGAATAGAGGTAGAAGCCGGCAGGCACGCTGACACCGTGCGCAGCGGCATAGTCGGAGAGCAGTTGCATGCCGTTGGCGGCGGTCCAGATGAAGGCCGCCGTGGTGTTGCCGTCGCTGGTGTTGCCGACGATCGTATTGCCATCGTCGCTGACGGCGAGCGCATAGGACGCCGGCTGCGAGAAGAATCCGAACGGACGGTAGCGCGCATTGGCGAACGGACCCGTGGGCGGCTGCAGGCGGTTCATCGCTTCCTGGATCTGCGGCGGCGCCGGCGGCGGATAGATGATGCCGATCGGCTGTGCGTCGGTGGCCGCTGTCCAGCGCCAGGCCAGGCTTTCGAACAACTCGTTCCAGTAGCCCTGGCCGACCACGACGCTGCCGCTGGCATTCGTGCCCAGCGCCTCGCCCGGCGGCGCCCCGAAGTCATCGCCAATGGGGCCGGGATTGTGCGGCTCGACCGGTTTTCCGTCGATCCAGATCACGCCACGACGGTAACCATCGAACTGGTCGTTCCAGCCGAAGATCGTGCTGCCGTCGGCGCTGATGCCGTTGGCGCGCGAATAGGTGGTCGGCCGGTTGACGGCGAGACGCGTCATGCCGCCGGTCTTGGTCCAGCGGAATGCGATCGGGTTCAGCGAGGGATCGTAGGCAAGGCCGACGACGACGCCGTCATCGGACACGCCGTAGGCCTGGCTGTAGAAATTGTCCAGCGTGTTCGAGCCCGGATAGGGACCGATCGGCACCGGCCCGCTGATGGCCAGATCCGAGTAGGCCATGGCCGCGATGACGTAGCCGTCAGCGTCGACATCCGCACCGACCATCGGTTGCGCCCAGGAATTCATGCCGATGACCGAACCGAACGGGATATCCGTTTCGCCGGCGCCCTCGCGCCAGGCGAACGAGCCCGAATACTGGCCAAAGGAAACGTAGACACCCGAAGCAATGCGGCCGTTGCGCGACAGTGCGCTGAGGAATCCGTTTTCGGCGTTGTCGAGGCTGGTGAACGAGCCCGCCAGGGCGGACGTGCTGGCGACGCCGAGAACCAGCGCCGTGGTGAAAAGAAGTCGCATGTGGAGTCTCCCTCTGGATTTCGAACGGATGCGGCAGCGCCTGCACCTGGCAGCGGCGGCGAACGGCGCCCACCCCACGATCATTCGTCGGCGCCAGCCGGAAAGCCATTCGTGCTCCATTCGGAATCCATTCACGCGCCGTTTGCAGGCCGTCCGGGTATCGGCGCGACGCCGGTTCAGCGCGCCGAGGCGGCCCGCGTCGATATCGGGACGCGCAGGGCGTCCTCCGGGATCCCGCGCTCGCCGGCAAGCACGCGCGCCCGGCTCAAGGCCGTCTGCCGCGCTTCATCGCGGCCGAGTGCCGCGTAAAGGCGTGCCTCGAGGACGGCGCAGCCGAAATCGCTGTCGGACCAGCGCGACAGCCGGCCTATTTCCACTTCGGCATGGGTCAGGTCGCCTTCGGCAAGCAGGGCGTTGGCATAGGCGGATGCCACCTGGGCGATCTCGGCCGGTACCGCCGTCTCTTCGGCGATCTCGCGCGCGCGGATGAATGCAGGACCTGCGTCGCCGGCTCCGCCGCGCCATGTCACCGCGGCCCGCGCCAACTGGATGAGCAGCCGCACGCGCCGGTCCGTGGACGCACCTGCCCATTGTTCGAACGCATCAAGGGCGGTGGCTGCGCCAGTCGGGTCTCCCGACTGCAACATCGCGTTCACGGCGATCCAGTCGGCGTCCGCCCGCAGGCGCGCGTGCGCGGGCTTCTTCAGCACCTCTGGAATGGACGCGACACGCTGCCTGGCCTGTCCGGGATGACCTTCGTCGAGCTCGATGCGCGCCAGTTGCAGCGTCGCGGCGCTCGCGGCGAGGGCATCCGGCGGCGGCGTGGTCAGCAGCAGGCGATCAAGGAGTTCGCGCGCCGCCTGCAGTCGTCCGACGGCGGCCAAGGCACGGCTGCGCGCCAGGACCAGCGCATCCAGCGTGGTCCGGCTGTCGACCCGGTCCGACAGCTGCTGCGCGGCGTCGGCGGCAGCCATCGCCTGCCCGGCCTGCAGCAGGTCCAGATACGTGTCGATTTCACCGATCAGGACGAAGATGGCCTCATTGATCGCGCCCCATTGCTCGAACCCCTTGCCGGCCTCGAGCAGTTGCGGCAAGGCCTTGGATGGCCGGCCGAGTTCCGCGTCGAGGAAGCCTTCGTTGGCTGACACTCGCAACAGGGCCAGGGTGTCGTTGGCCTGGCGCATGGCCACGCGGGCCCGCGCATAATCCGCTGCCGCGCTGTCGAAATCGCGTCCTTCGGCTGCGGCTGCGGCACGGCCAAGATACGCCTCGCCAAGCTGCGCCGGTTCGTCGCGATCGGGCAGCAGCTCGACGGCCTCGGTGAAATACTGGCCCGCCTGCTCCACCTGGTCGTCGCGGATCGCAACCGCGCCGAGACCGTTGAGCACGCCGGCGCGCAGGACCGGTTCGGTTTGCGCCGGCGCACGCTCAAGCAGGCCCAGCAGGCGCTGACGGGCGCCCCTGCCGTTGCCAAGCCGAAAATCGAGCTTGGCCAGGCGCAGGCCGACCTCGGGCGAATCACGCTGGGCCGGCGTGGCCTGGTCGACGAGTGCTCGCGCCAGTGCCGGATCATCGGCCAGCACTGCCGCGTCGATGCGTTCGACCAGTTCGGCGTTTGGCCGGACCTCGCCTTCGCCAACCGGCGCCTCGCGCCCCAAAGCAACGAGCAGGCGGTCGGTGGCGAGCCTGGCCGCTTCGGTGGCGTCGCCCGCCTGCGCCTGCACGGTCGCCTTGAGACCCGCGCCGTTGTCGGCGTACAGGCGCACCTGCCAGCCGCTGCCGGCGCGCGTCACGCGCGGCGTGACCAGCAGGCCGAACCCGCCGGATTCGCGCAGTTGCTCCGGCGTCGAGCCGGGCACGCTGCCGAGCAGGGCGATCATGTTCTCGCTGGGCACGGTGGGCAGTCCCGAACTGCGCAGCCGGTTGGCGACGACATCCATCACGCCGAACCTCAGCCAGTTCCATTCCGCAGGCATGCCCTGCTCGAGACCGGCGACGACGACCGCCACCGCCTCGCCGGGTGGTACGGGTGTCGCGACGATCGGCGGCGCGTGAGCGCCACGCAGGTAGACCGCCAGGCCGATGCTGGTGCCGAGCAGGATGACGGCGAGGGCGACGAGGATCACGCGCCGCGGGGCGGTCGTCGATGGCCACGCGAAAGCCGATGTGGCGTCCGCCACCACGTCTTCGGCGGCCTGATGCACGGATGGCGCCTCCGCTTCGATCCGCAGGTCGGCGTCTGCCACTGAGCCTGCCGGTGCCCCAACGGGGTCTCCAAGCACGGTGGTTTCGGCGATCCAGCGAAAGCCGAAACGCGGGATCGTGCGCACGATGCGCTGTTCCTTGCCGTCGTCACCGAGCTCGCGGCGAATGCGCATCACGGTCTGGCCGATCAGGGTATCGCTGACTTCCGTCCTGCCCCAGACCGCCGCCACGAGTTCATCGCGTCCGACCGCCCGCTCTCGATGTTCGACCAGGTAGGCCAGGCCATCGAACACGTGCGGCGGCAAGGCGAGCAGACGCTCGCCCTGCCAGAGTTCACGGCCAGCCGGATCGAGGCGAAACCCGCCGAACGAATAGAGGATGCGCGACATGCCGCGAGCCTAGCGCGGAAGTCCCCCATGCGCATCACTTGCCCGCACGCGCGCGGGCGGCGCAGGTCATGGCGGGTCGAAGCCGGTCGCGAGTATCCGGTCGAGGGTGAACCCGACATCGCGCAGCACGCCGCGATCGAGGTCGGAAATGTCGTAGCGCGTGCCGCGATAGAAGACCACGCCGTTCATGAGCTGGTCGATCAGGCTCGCACCACCCGTGCGGGAATCCCGCTGTGGCGCCGCCGCGGATGGTGGCGCGTCGATCGAACCGGGCGCGGGACAGCGGCGCGGAATCGGCGCGCCGTCACGCCAGCGGATCGCCTGCTCCGTACAGGGCTCGAGGGCGTAGCCGGCGGTGGCCGAGACGGGATTGCCCAGGTGATTGATGTTGCCGGTGGTCAGGTCCGGCATCGAACCCCAGCTGGCGACGGCGTTGGGGCCGGAGAAAACCGTTGGCTGGCCGGGAATCATCCAGCGATCCCAGATCGACCAGAACGTTGCCGGGGGCTGCCCGGTATTGACGTCGGCAAATCCGTTGTAGGCGAGGATGTGTCCGAGTTCATGCAGGACCGTGCTCATCGCGTCGGTCCTGTCGAGCGGAACCGGCGCCGTTCGCGCTTGCGGATCCGGATCGAACCACAGTTCATTGCGCAGGTAGGCGAGGCCGAACGTGACGATGGCATCGCCGGCGGCGCCATTCGGATCGGTACCGAGGCGCAGTTCCGCGGCAACGCCCTGCTCGTAGGTGTCACGTCCATTGATCGTGCCCACGTAGCTGGTGATGGCGCTTGCACCGCTTGCGGTCGGGATGTTGCTGATGAAGACCGTGATCTCGATCGAGCGCGGGCCGGTTATGGCGAGTGCGCTGGTCCAGCGTCGACCGGCCTCCTGCAGATGGGAGACCACGTTGTTCTTTTCCGTCGCCGTCAGCACATTCGCCGAGGCATCGAAAGCGATGTTGAAAGCAACCTGGGCCGAGACCATGCCGGCAGCAGGCAGGAGCAGCGCTGCCAGCAGGGCCTGCATGCCGCGACGCTGTCGTGCGTATGCCCGGTTGCGGCGGGCCGCTGCCGCCGACTGCGTGATTTCATGCATGACCTTCTCCGCCCTGTTTGCCGTGTCCGGTCATGCAAGGCGGAAAAGGGCGCCCGTTTGTCTCATTGGCGCCATCGGCGAAGCGTGCCCGACTTCCGCATCCCGGGATGATGACAGGTGCACCGCGGCGTTACGGGCTATCCTGCCGTTCCACCCAGCCGGCGCAACGATGACCAACCTGCCCCCGCCCCGTGATGCGCAGCGTCGCCGATCCGCGACGCCATGGATCATTGGCGGACTCGTTGCGCTTGCCGTGCTGTGCGTGATCGCCGGCGTCGGCGGGTTGTTCTGGTACGGCCTCGGCGAGTTCAACACGCAAGCCGGCAACGCGATCCGTGCCGACCCCGCCATCGTCCATGCGCTGGGTCCGATCAAGTCGATCCATTTCGATTTCATGGCCACCGGCGAGGCACCGGGTGACGAGGACTTCGCCTATCGCGTCGAAGGCGACCTTGCCAGCGGCCTGCTCGTCGGACGCTTCGTGACCATCGACGCCGGTTCCGAGGAATTGCGCAGCGGAACGCTCACCCTCGACGACGGACGACGCATTGCGATAGGGACATCCCGGCTTCGATCCACCCGGCCCGAAGAAACGGACGGCTCGCAGGTCCCCGATCAGTAAGATCCAGGGGACGGCCTGGAGGGCCCGCCCGCGGAGGTCTTCGCAGGCAGGACCGCATTCCGTCAAATTTTCCACTGGCGATTGCCTGCGCCTATCGCAAAATCCTGCGATCAGCGTAGTATTTCGGGTCCACGCCCGGCGCATGCGGGAACGTGGGTCGACGAGTCGGCTGTCCGGTCAGCATCGGGCCACCGACCCTATCCAGCGGGAGAGCTGGGAATTCAGATCCAGGGGCCAATGATGGAAAAGAAGTCGAAGGGCACGCTAGCTGTCCTGCTTGCCGTGCTGTGCCTGTTGTTCGCGCCGGCTGGCGCATCGGCGCAAACCTATACCTATTCCATCTATGTCGATTCCGACGCGCGTGCCAGCACGGGCTGCAGCGAAGGCCCCGTGGCCGGCGCCGAAGTGCGCCTGCGGGTGACGGCCAGCGGCGGACTGACCCCGCAGGTCCAGCAAGTCACGCGTGCGCGCTGCAGCGGCGCCGTGTTCGGCAGCGACGCGGTGATCGCCGGAAGCTATCCGGTCGGCGCCGACAACGGCACGGCCGGCTCCGATGTCATCGAGCTCGCCGACGACCTGTCCCAGCTGATCAGCAATGGTTCGCCATCGCTGGTCTATTCGATCGTGGCCACCAGCAGTACCGGCGAGGATGACCTGCTGACCAGCAATGGCGCGCCAGGCGGTCCGCCGATCGCGCTCGGGCTGCCGGCCGTGGCGATCCCGCTGCTCGGAATACCCGCCCTGATCCTGATGGCCGTGCTGCTCGGCATGGTCGGCATGCGCGTGGCGCGCCGGCGCGGCCTGTGGCGCCTGATGGCGCTGCTCTCGCTGGTCAGCGGCGTCGCCCTCGCGGCGAACTTCGTCGTCGACGGCCAGGTCGGCGACTGGAGCGGCGTGGCGCCGCTGGCAACGGATCCGTCCGGTGATGCCAGCAGTGGCGAAAGCGCGATCGACCTGCGCGCCTTCTTCGCCGCGATCGAGAACAACCGCGTCTTCATGCGCGTCGACGTCACCAACCTGCAGAACAACGCACCGACCGCCGTCGCCGGCAGTGCGACCACGCTCGAGGACCAGTCGGTCACGGTGAACCTGACCGGCACCGACAACGAAAACGACCCGCTGACCTTCGCCATCGCCACGGCGCCGGCCAATGGCAGCCTTGGCGCGATCGTGCCGACCGGCCCGCAGTCGGCCACCGTGCAGTACACGCCGAATCCCGACAGCAACGGCAGCGACAGCTTCACCTTCACCGTCGATGACGGCCAGGCCACCTCGGCAGCGGCGACGGTCGCATTGACGGTGACGCCGGTCAACGACGTGCCGGGCTTCACCGGCGGCGCGAACCAGACCGTGCTCGAGGATGCCGGCGCGCAGGCGGTAAACGCCTGGGCCACCGCCATTTCGGCCGGTCCGGCCAACGAATCGGCACAGGTGCTCAATTTCATCGTCAGCAACGACAACAATGCGCTGTTCAGCGCGCAACCGGCGATTTCGCCAGCCGGTGTCCTCAGCTACACGCCGGCGGCCGATGCCAACGGCAGCGCGACCGTCACGGTCAGCCTGCACGACAACGGCGGCACGGCCAACGGTGGCGTCGACACTTCGCCGGTGCAGACCTTCACGATCACCGTCACCAGCGTCAACGACGCACCGGGCTTCAGCGCCGGCCCGAACCAGTCCGTGCCTGAAAACGCCCCGGCGCAGACCGTCAATCCATGGGCGACGGCGATCTCGCCCGGCGCCGCCAACGAGTCCGGCCAGGTGCTGACCTTCAGCGTCAGCAACGACAACAATGCGCTGTTCAGCGCGCAGCCCGCGGTATCGGCCAGCGGCGTGCTCACCTTCACGCCGGCGCCAGGCGCGAACGGCAGTGCCACGGTGACCCTGAGCCTTATGGACGACGGCGGCACCGCCAATGGCGGCGTCGACACCTCGCCGGCGCAGACCTTCACGATCACCGTGACCGGCGTCAATGACCCGCCGAGTTTCACCGCCGGCCCGGACCAGACCGTGCCCGAGGACGCCGGCGCGCAGTCGGTGAATCCGTGGGCGACCGCCATTTCGCCCGGACCGCCGAACGAGTCGGGGCAGACCGTCAGCTTCATCGTGACCGGCAACACCAATGCCGCGCTGTTCAGCGCCGGCCCCGCCATCTCGCCGACCGGCGTGCTGACTTACACGCCAGCGGCGAATGCCTTCGGCAGCGCGACCATCACCCTGGTCGCCATGGACGATGGCGGCACCGCCAACGGTGGCGTCGACACCTCGGCACCCCAGTCGTTCCTGATCAACGTCACCGCGGTCAATGATCCGCCGGCCCTCGACCTCAACGGCCCGGCAGCCGGCACCGGCTATGCGGCGACCTACACCGAGGGCGATCCGGCCGTGGCCATCGTCGACGCGGCGGCGCTGACGCTGACCGATGTCGACAACGCCAACCTGGCCAGCGCCACGGTCACGATCACCAACCTGCTCGACGGCGCCAGCGAAACCCTGTCGGCGAACACGGCCGGCACGAGCATCACGGCGGCCTATGCGGGTGGCGTGCTGAGCCTGACCGGCAGCGAAACGGTTGCCAACTACCGCACCGTATTGCGCACGGTCCGCTATCTGAACAGCTCGACGGCGCCGAGCGAGACCGCGCGTTCGATCAGCTTCGTCGCCAATGACGGCACGGACAACAGCAACGTCGCCACCTCGAACGTGACCGTGATCGGCATCAACTCGATCCCGAGCTTCACCGGCGGCCCGCCAGTCGTCGTCAACGAGGATGCCGGCGCGCAGACGATTCCCAACTGGGCAACTGCGATCAACGACAACGACGGCGGCGCGCAGACCCTCAACTTCACCGTCACCGCGACTGGCGGCAGCCTGACCTTCAGCAGTGCGCCGGCGCTGTCGTCGACCGGCACGCTGACCTTCACCACCGCCAGCAATGTTTCCGGCAGCGCGACCTTCAATGTCGTTCTGACCGACAGCGGCAGCGACAACAACACCAGTGCCGCGCAAACCCTGACGATCACCGCCAATGCGGTCAACGACGCACCGAGCTTCACCGCGGGTGCGAACCAGACCGTGCTCGAGGACGCCGGCGCGCAGACCGTCGCCGGCTGGGCCAGCGCGATCTCGCCGGGTCCGGCCGACGAGTCCGGCCAGACGGTCAGCTTCAACATCACCGGCAACACCAATGCCGGGCTGTTCAGCGCGGGGCCCGCCGTCTCGCCAACCGGCACCCTGACCTATACAGCGGCGGCGAACGCCAACGGATCGGCCACGATCACGCTGGACCTGATGGACAACGGCGGCACCGCCAACGGTGGCGTCGATACCTCGGCGCCGCAGTCCTTCACGATCACGGTCACCGCCGTCAACGATGCCCCGGCGTTCACGGCAGGCGCGAACCAGGCGGTCGATGACAATGCCGGCCCGCAAACGGTCAACCCGTGGGCTACGGCGATTTCACCGGGCCCGGCCAACGAAAGCGGACAGACCGTCTCGTTCGTCATCGACAGCAATTCGGCGCCGTCAATCTTCGCCGCGGGCCCGAGCGTTTCATCGACCGGCGTGCTGACCTACACGCCGGCAACGGTCGCCTCGGGCACGACCACGGCGACCATCGTGCTGCATGCCATGGACGATGGCGGCACGGCCAATGGCGGCGTCGATGCCTCGGCCACGCAGTCGTTCACTATCGCGGTCTCTCACTTCAACGCGCCGCCGGTGTTCACGACCGATCCGATCAGCTATGCCACCGCGGGCAACACCCAGTTGCATGTGGCCGGAGCCACTTCGCCAGGCCTCGTATCGATCAGCGATGCGCAGAGCGCGCTGGCCAAGTCTGTGCCGACCGATGCAGACGGACCGTCCGCACCGAGCGTGGTGCCCGCTGCCGGTGCCAGCGCCAACGGCGGCAGCTATTCGATCATCGCCAGCGGCGCATTCAGCTATGTGCCGCCTGCAGGCTTCTCGGGCGTCGACAGCTTCACCTACCAGGTGACCGACGGCAACACGCCGACCCCCGGCACCGCGACCGGCACGATCAACATCACGGTCGGGCCCGCCGTCTGGTATGTCAGCAATCTCAATGACGCGAACAACCCCGCCGGCGGCGACGGCCGCTCGACCGATGCGTTCGACACGCTGGCCGGGGCGCAGACCAGCTCGGCAGCGGGCGACATCATTTTCGTCTTCCGCGGCAACACCGGCACGACGCCACTGGCCGGCGGCATCATCCTCAAGGACGGCCAGCGCCTGTGGGGCGAAGGCTATGGTCTCGTCGTCGCACCATTCGGCACCCTCGTTGCGGCC
>DAIMYT010000053.1:0-22678 GCA_036734345.1 Dokdonella sp.
CCGTGGATCCGGCTGCGACACCCGCCGCGCGCCCGGCCACCGTGCTCGATGAGCAGCTCAAGGCGCTGGACAAGGCCAAGGCCGTCGAGCAGCAGTTGCAAAAGGAAAAGGCCGACCACGACAAGGCGATCGAGGACGCTGGCGGCTAGAAGCGCCCGGGTGCCGCGCGCCGGCGGGGGATCGCCTTGCGCGCGCCGGCATCCAGCCCGGCCAGCTGGTCTGCCGGCAACCGGGCGCGGGCGTCAGTTGATCGTGCAGAAGCAGTGTGCGACGACACCGTAGCGATTGCCGCCGAGATTGCGCAGCAGGGCGACGGTGCGCTCGAGCTCCGCATTGCCGAGCAGCGCAGTCGGCAATGAAGACAGGCCGGACCAGCGCCCGAGGCTGATCGCCGCATTGCTGTTGCTCAGGTTCAGGGCGAAGCGCTCCCATGCGCTGAGCTCGCGCTCGACGTAGCGGGTACGGTAGTCACTGGCGATATCCGCGCGTGCCGCGGCCGAGGCGACCGCTTCCTGCAAACCGCCGAGCTTGTCGACAAGACCGCGTTCCTTGGCCTGCGATCCGCTCCAGACCCGACCCTGGGCAATTGCATCGATCTGCTCCGGCGTCTTGCCGCGCGCCTGCGCGACCTTGCCGATGAAATCGCGATAGCCCTTCTCGATCACGCTGGTGAGCATCGTTTCGACTTTTGGATCGAACGGACGGCGGATATCGAAGGCGCCGGCAATCGGCGTCGTCGCCACGCCGTCGGTGTGCACGCCGATCTTCTCCAGCGTCTGCGGAATGGTCACGAACAGGCCGAAGATGCCGATCGATCCGGTGATCGTCGTCGGCTGCGCCCAGATCTCGTTGGCGTTCATCGCGATCCAGTAGCCGCCGCTCGCGGCCACGTCGCCCATCGAGACGACGACCGGCTTGCCGGCGCGCTGGATGAGCTCGACCTCGCGCCGGATCATCTCCGATGCATAGGCGTCGCCGCCCGGTGAATCGATGCGCAACACGACCGCCTTGACCTGCTCATCTTCACGCGCGTGGCGCAGCAACTCGACCGTAGTCCTCGAACCGACCATGCCCTGTGCCTGCTCGCCCTGCACGATTTCGCCCTGGGCGACGACCACGCCGACCTGCGGGCGCAGGTCGGGGAGTTCGTCGCCGACCAGGCTGCCGAGGTAGCGCGTCCAGCCGACCTGGCGGAACGATTCGCCGTCCTTGTCCGGCTTGCCCCTGGCCTTGAGCAGTTCGCGCGCTTCGGCACGCGTCTTCAGTTCATCGACCATGCCGCGATCCAGGGCAAGCTTGGCGAGGTCGCCGTTGAACTGCGGCACCAGCGTGTCGAAATGCGCGATGTCGTTGGCGATTGCACTGGCGTCGAGCTTGCGCATCGACGCGATCTCGTCGAGGAATTCGTTCCAGATGCCGCCCATCCAGAACAGGTCGGCCTGCTTGGACGCTTCGGATGCATGGTTGAGGACATAGGGTTCGGCAGCCGACTTGTACGTACCGACCTTGATCAGGTGCACGTCGACGCCGAGCTTGTCGAGCGCATCGCGATAGTAGCTGCGGTAGCTCGAGAATCCCTCGAGCAATACGGCACCATCGGGATCGAGCAGGATCTCGTCGGCATGCGCGGCCAGGTAGTACTGGCCCTGGTCCATGCCCTCGGAAAACACCACGACGTCCTTGCCGGTCTTGCGGAAGCGGTCCAGCGCCTGGCCGATCTCGCGCAGGGTCGAGATGCCGGCCGAGAACTGGTCCGGGATCAACACGATGCGGTCGATGCGCTTGTCGGCAGCGGCCGCTTCGATCACGTGCAGCACGTCGCGCAACTGCACTTCATGCGCGTTGTCGCCGGTCAGGTTGCCGAGAGCCCGCTCGCCCGGGTCGGTGCTGAACTGTTCGACGATCGTGCCTTGCGGATCGAGCACCAGCGCGGTGTTCTTGTCGATGATCGGCGCGGCGCGGAAGAAGGCGGCGAACAGCACGAACAGCACGATCACGAAGACCAGGTTGAAGACCAGGCGACGCGTGAAGTTCAGCGTATTCCAGGTACCACGCAGCAGGCGAACGAAAAGGCCTGGTTGGTTTTGCGACATGGGGTGGCTCCGGTTCGGGTCTCAGGCCCGGCAATAGGGACGCATCAGGGTACTGGAACCGCCGGGGTTGGGCATGCGCCGGATGGCATGGCGGCGGATTGAGCGGATTCAGGCCCGTGCGGAAAGCCTGTTGACGATGCCCCAGAATCGCATGGTCAGCAGGACGGCGGCAACGCTCAAGCCCGCGATCAGGCCCATCCACATGCCGCGGGCACCCAGCCCGGACGGGAACGCCAGCCACCAGCCGACCGGCATGCCGACGCCCCAGTAGGCAAAGCCGGTGATCAGCATCGGCACGCGGGTGTCCTTGAGGCCGCGCAGTGCGCCATTGGACGCCGCCTGCACGCCATCGGACAACTGGAAGATGGCGGCGAGGGTGAGCAGTTGCGCGGCCAGCGCGACGACCGCGGCATCGCTGGTATACATCGAGGCGATGCGCTGCGGGACGGTGAACAGCACCGTGGCGGAAATGACCTGCATGCAGAGCGTCAGCGCAAGGCCGACCGCACCGGCCTGGCGCACGCCGAGGGCATCGTCGCGGCCACGCGCATGGCCGACGCGCACGGTCGTCGCCATGGCGATGCCGAGCGGCACCATGAACGCCACCGAGGCGATGTTGATGGCGATCTGGTGGCTGGCGATGATGTCGGTGCCAAGCTTGCCGATGGCCAGCGCGACGGCGACGAACAGACCGGCTTCCATCAGCAGGGTGATCGCGATCGGCCCGCCGATATGCACGAGTTCGCCGATCGTGCGCAGGTCGGGCCGATCGAAGCGGGCCAGCAGATCCAGATTGCGATAGCGCCTGCGGCGCGCCAGGTACAGGGCGAACACCAGGCATTGCACCCAGAGCACGATCGCGGTGGCGAAGCCGCAGCCCATGGCGCCCATGCGCGGCACGCCCAGTGCGCCATACATCAGCACATAGCCGATCGGCCCGAGCAGGGTCAGTCCGAGCAGGCTGAAATACATGGTCGGCCGGGTCAGGCCCATGCCTTCGCTGAGGCCGCGCAGGACGAAGAACACGGCCAGCGCCGGCGCGCCCCAGGCGATCGCGCGCAGGAACGCGCTGGCATCGTCGACCAGGCTCGCATCCACGCCGATGCCATTGAACAGGAGGGGTGCGACAAAGGCGGTCGCAAGGCCGAGAAGCACGCCCATTGGCACGGCCAGCCAGAGCCCCTGGCGAAACAGCGGGCCGATGTCCTGTTCGCGTCCGGCACCGCGCAACTGGGCGATCGATGGCTGCAGCGCCATCATCATGCCGATGATGATGATCAGCGCCAGCACCCAGACGTTGCTGCCGAGGGCCACCGCGCCAAGCGTGTGCGCATCGAGATGCCCGGCCAGCACGGTGTCGATCAGGTTCATGCCGATCGTCGACAGCTGGCCGAGCACCAGCGGCAGGGCCAGGCGCACGGTGGCAACAAGCTCGCTGGCCAACCGGGGCCGGTCGGTGGATAGAATGAGGGTCATGGGAGCAACATCCTGCGGCCGCGAAGTATAACGGGGCGTCTCCTCGTACGCTGCGCGGCGGCGGCCTGGACAGGCCGTGCCCATGGCCTCGAAACGGAACCCGACGGGAGTGGAATCGATGCGCGTCATGCTGACCGGAGCGACCGGATTCCTCGGCGCGCGCCTGCGCGCCGCCGGCGTGCACGTGACCGCCGACCTGGTGCGCAGCCGCGAAGTCGGCGAGCGGCTGGCCGGGCTTGGGGTCAATCCGTTCCGCGGTTCCATCGAGGATCCCGGCTCGCTGCGCGAGGCCTTGCTGCACCCCACCGACTGCATCTTCCATGTCGCCGCCGATACCAGCCCATGGCGTGGCCATGAGGCGCGCCAGAACCGCACCAACATCGACGGAACGCGCAACGTGCTCGACTCGGCGCAGGCCTGCGGGGGGCGCCGCATCGTGCACACCTCCTCGGTTTCCGCGTTCGGCCAACAGGAACAAACGCTGACCGAGTCTTCGCCGCGCCTCGGCAAGCAGTCGTGGATCAACTACGAACGCACCAAGGCGATCGCCGAGGAACTCGTGCTTGAGGCCGATGCGCACGGAAGGATCGAGGCGGTGGTGCTCAATCCGGCGCATATCCTCGGGCCCGGCGACACGCACAACTGGGCGCGCATGTTCCTGCTCATCGACCAGGGCAAGCTGCCCGGCGCGCCGCCCGGATCGGGCGCGTTCGCCGATGTGCGCGAAGTGGCCGCCGCGCACGTGGCGGCATGGAAGTTCCCCGGCCACGGCGAACAGTTCCTGCTCGGCGGCGCCCACGCCAGCTTCCTCGAGCTGATCCAGGCGATCGCCAGCGAGCTCGGACGCCCGGCGCCCGGGAAACCCGTACCCGCCGCGTTCCTGCGTGTCTACGCCTGGGTGCTCGACGCGTTCGGCCGGATCACACGGCGCGAGCCCCGGCTGACCCCGCAGGCGGTATCCTTCACCTGCCACCACCTGCGCGTCGATTCGGCCAAGGCGATACGCGAGCTGGACTACCGGATGACACCGTTGCCGACGCTGGTCCGAGACACCTGCGCCTGGTTGCGCGAGCACGGAATGTTGCTGCCACGATGAGCACCGGAATCGAACTGCCGCCACCGCCACCGCCGCCACCCACCGCGCTGGCCGACGCCGAATTCAGCCTGCCACCGGCCGACCCGCCCCTGCGCACCTGTCCGAACTGCGGGGCACCCGCACACGGCCCGTTCTGCTATGCCTGCGGGCAGTCCGAGAAGGGCATGATCCGCCACCTCTCCGAGGTGATGGCGGATCTCGCCGACATCGTCTTCAACGTCGATTCGCGGATCTTCCGTTCGCTCGGCGACCTGTATTTCCGGCCCGGCTACCTGACCACCGAATACCTGGCCGGGCGCCGCGCGCGCTATGTCACGCCATTCCGCCTGTTCTTCTTCCTCACCGTCATCGCGTTCTTCGCCATCCAGAGCATGGTTCCGGAAAGCGCGATCCGTTTCGACGACGATGCGATCGCGGCGGCC
Source organism: Dokdonella sp. (assembly GCA_036734345.1). GTDB lineage: Bacteria > Pseudomonadota > Gammaproteobacteria > Xanthomonadales > Rhodanobacteraceae > Dokdonella. Next base: position 5,088 of record DAIMYT010000053.1, read on the forward strand.
GAAACGCCCGAGCAGGTCAGCGCGGTCGTCGACAGGACGATCGCGGAAATGACCACCGCGAAGAGCGTGCCCGGCCTGCCGCGAGTCGCCATCGAAGGCATCGAAAAGGGCATGCAGGAAGTCCGCGACCGGGGCGCCGAGCGCATCACGGAGCTCGGCAAGGAGACGGCCGCCGGGCCAGTTGAAGGGAGTTCGCCGACCGGGAAGAAAAAGGGCAAGAAGAATATCCAGTTCGACGTGGACGGCCAGCCCTGGGATGCCGAGACCAACCCGGTCAGGGTCGACTGGTTGCCGGACGGCATCAACAGATGGATCAACCACACCCTTACCCGGATGGACAAGAACGTCGAGAACGCGCGCAAGGACCCCGGTCGCCTGCTCGCCGGCTGGTTCGCCGTGCTGCCGCAGACCCTGTTCGTGGTCATGCCGCTGTTCGCCGTGCTGCTCAAGGTGTTCTATATCTTCAGGCGCCGGCTCTACATGGAGCATTTGCTGGTCGCCCTGCACAGCCATGCTTTCATCTTCCTCTCGGTGCTGGTCATCCTGCTGCTCGGCCTGCTGCACGATTTTGCCGGCGCGCATGCCTGGCTGGCCGATTCGATCGGCTTGCTGCGTGCGCTCGCCTGGATCTGGCTGTTCCTCTACCTGCTGCTGATGCAGAAGCGGATTTACCGCCAGGGCTGGTTCATGACAACGTTGAAGTACTGCGTGATCGGATTCTGCTACACGATCTTCCTCTCGGTCGCGCTGGCCTTTTCCGCCCTGGTCAGCCTGGCCCTGACCTGAAATCGGGCCCGAGGCCGGCGCGCAGCGCCGGTCTGCCGCAGGAGCAGTTTTCGGGTTTTCCGGGCGTCCGGAAGGGTCTCCCGGAGGGCCTGGGGCTGTCCGATCACGTGCTCCGCGACGGCAAGGCCCCGCAGACGCTGATGATCGCGTTTTTTCGACCCTGTCAAGACTGTTTTGCACAATCGCCGGCGCCTGGCTTTGCCGCTGTCCCGGCCCGCTGCGCTGCCCAAAATGGACAAAAGCTGAATGTCCAAGTCATTGAATGGCATGGATAAAATGCGAGTGGTCAAAGTTTCACCAAGATGACAGCGAGCGCGCCGGGACGCGCCGCAGAGGCGCTTGCGAAGCGCTCATCCACAAACTTATCCACAGCGTCTGTGGATAAGGAAAAATCCTCTGCCGGACCAGCGACTTGTACCGCTAACCTCAGGTCATTCTCAAGAACAGCTCGCAACTTCGTCCTTCGCAAAGGCGGTGGCAAGGTTACACTCGCGGCTTGCCCGATCTGATCGCTTGCCGCATGCCGCCTGTCGTCCGTGTGGCGGTCCCGGTGCCGCTGCCCCGCCTTTTCGATTACCGCCTGGAGTCCGGGTTCGCGCCGCCCTTGCCGGGTTGCCGCGTGCGCGTTCCGTTCGGGCGTCGCAGTCTGGTGGGTGTCGTGGTCGAACAGGCCGATGACAGCGAATTTCCGCCCGACCAGCTGAAGGCCGTCGAGGCGGTGCTCGACGAACAGCCGTTGCTCGGCATGGAGCTCGTGCAGACCCTGGTCTGGGCCGCCCGCTACTATCAGCACGCCATCGGCGAGGTCTTCGATGCCGCCCTTCCCGCCCTGCTGCGCAGCGGACGCGATCTGCCGCCGCGGGGAGTGGCTGCGTTCGGCCTGACCGGCAGCGGGCGCGAGGCGCTGGAAGATCCGGATCGCCGTCGTGGAACACGCGTTGCGGCGCTGATGGAAGCGCTGGCCAGCGGGCCATGGGCGACGGCCGACCTCGACCAGAGCCTGCCGGGCTGGCGCAGCGCCGGGCGCACGCTGCGCAAGCGCGGCTGGATCGGGGAATGCCGGCTCGAGGGCGCACCTCAGGGACAGCCCGCGGTCGCGGCGCCGCCGCTGAATCCCGCCCAGCACGACGCGGTGGTTGCGATCCAGGCCGATCTCGGCGAATTCGTCCCGTTCCTGATCGATGGCGTCACCGGCAGCGGCAAGACCGAGGTCTACCTGGCGGCAATCGCGCAGGTGATCGCTCGCGGCCAGCAGGCGCTGGTCCTGGTCCCGGAGATCGCGCTGACGCCGCAGACCATGCGCCGCTTCCGCGAAAGGCTGGGCTTTGACGTCGCCATCCTGCATTCGGGCTTGAGCGAGCGCGAGCGTGCGGATGGCTGGCTGGCGGCCGCGCGTGGCGAGGCGCGGGTGATTCTCGGTACGCGCTCGGCGGTGTTCGTGCCGCTGGCATCGCCGGGACTCGTCATCGTCGACGAAGAGCATGACGCGTCCTACAAGCAGCAGGACGGTTTCCGCTACCACGCCAGGGACATGGCCGTATTCCGCGCGCGCGCGCTCGGCATCCCGGTCGTGCTCGGCTCGGCGACGCCATCGCTGGAAAGCCTGGCCAACGCCGAAGCCGGTCGTTATCGCCTACTGCGCCTGCCTGGTCGTGCCGGTGGCGCCAGGGCTCCGTCGCTCGAGGTCATGGACCTGCGCCGCAAGCGTCTCGAGCATGGCCTGGCCATCAGCACGCTGGATGCCATCGGCCAGTGCCTGGCACGCGGCGAGCAGGTGCTGGTCTTCCGCAACCGTCGCGGCTATGCGCCGGTGCTGTTCTGCCACGCCTGCGGCTGGAGCGCGCAATGCGCACGCTGCGACCGGCCGCTGACCCTGCATCGCGGCGCGGCCCGCCTGCGTTGCCACCACTGCGGCGCGGACGCGGCGATTCCGCAGGCCTGCCCCGAATGCGCAAGTCCCGCCCTCGCGCCGCAGGGGCAGGGCACCGAGCGCCTGGAGGAAGTGCTCGCCCGGCGCTTCCCCGAGGTGCCGATCCTGCGTGTTGATCGCGACACGACGCGCAACCGCAGCGCGCGAGATGAAGTGTTCGGGCAACTCGACGTCGAAGGGCCGCGCATCCTGGTCGGAACGCAGATGCTGGCCAAGGGCCACGACCTGCCCAGACTGACCCTGGTCGTCGTCGCCGGCGTCGACGAAGGACTCTACAGCGTCGATTTCCGCGCCGGCGAACGACTCGGCCAGTTGATCGTGCAGGTGGCCGGACGAGCGGGTCGCGCCGAACGGCCCGGTGCGGTGATCCTGCAGACGCATCATCCCGACCATCCCCTGCTGCGTGCGCTCATCGACGGCGGCTATGCGCAGCTTGCGAGAGACCTGATGGCCGAGCGACGCGCGGCGAGCCTGCCGCCGTACGCACAGTTCGCCCTGTTGCGCGCGGAGGCGAAGTCGCAGGCCGATGCGAACGCCTTCCTGCAATTGGCCGCGGACTCGGCGCGCGCCTCGGGGCACGCGATCCTCGCGCACGGACCCTTGCCGGCGCCGATGCCGCGACGGGCCGGTTACCAGCGCAGCCAGATACTGATAGAAGCCGCCACGCGAAGCCTCATGCAGGCATTCCTGCCCGAATGGCTGGAAACTTTCCGCAATGTGCCGGCGGCACGCAAGGTGCGTTGGTCGATCGACGTCGATCCGGTCGAGATGGCCTGATCCGGCGGGCCGGATGCCGCGCGGTAGGCCAGTGAAGCCAGCTGTACCGGCTAGTTCACGGCAGGCGACTGGCCTGCATAAAACTCCCGCGCGCGCTGCGCTTCCTCGGGTTTGGGCCGGTATTCGGTCCACGGATCGGAACGCTTTTCGCGGTAGCGGATGACGCCTGCGGCGACATCGACCTCATAAAACGGGAACACCGAACGCAGGTTGAAGAATGCGGCCGGGGCGAACAGGATGATGTCGGCGGCGAGGTGGCCGCCCTTGAACTTCAAGGGCAGGATGCCGTACAGCGTGCTGCCGTCGTCCTCGTGCGCCTCGAACTCGTAGTTGCCGAAACTCGTCCCGCGCAGGTCGCGGCTGGCCGGCAGGCTCATCGCATCATTCTTGACCGTCATCCGCGTACCTGACCGCGGCGATTCGAAAGAAGTCATGCTCGAGCAGGCCGCCACGGCGGTGGCGGCGAGTATGGCCAGGCAGCGGCCAGCGGTGTTCTTCATCATCCCTGATCCCCGATTGAGTGCGACGCCAGCGGCGCCGCGCCAGTTGTTCCGCGTGGCAGTCACGCCGGTGCAGGCCATCCGCGATGCCCCGTGCAGCGGATTGGTGCGGTCAAAACTAGCGGAAACGAAAAAGCCCCGCAAGCGGGGCCTTTCGAAACGGCGGGTCGATGGTCTCAGGCGACGAACAGCGCGCGCATCTTCTTCATCGCATTGGCCTCGACCTGGCGGATGCGCTCGGCGGAGACGCCATATTCGTCAGCCAGCTCCTGCAACGTGGCCTTGTTCTCGTCGCCCAGCCAGCGGCGCTGGATGATGTCGCGCGAGCGCTCGTCGAGCCTGGCCAGTCCCTTGTGCAGGGTGTCGAGCGAGGATTCCTCTTCGGAGTCGTTCTCGACGGTCAGGTAGGGATCGGCGTTCTGGTGGTCCTCGAGGAACATCACCGGCGATGGGCGCGCGTCGTCGTCATCATCAGTCGGCGCATCGAAGGCGATGTCGCGGCCGCTCAGGCGCGATTCCATCTCGAGCACGGTCGCGGCCGGCACGCCAAGTTCCTTGGCGATCGTGTTGACCTCTTCGTTGTTCATCCAGCCCAGGCGCTTCTTCGACTTGCGCAGGTTGAAGAACAGCTTGCGCTGCGCCTTGGTCGTGGCGACCTTGACGATGCGCCAGTTGCGCAGGATGAATTCATGCATCTCGGCACGGATCCAGTGCACGGCAAACGACACCAGGCGCACGCCCTGGTCGGGATCGAAGCGCTTGACCGCCTTCATCAGGCCGATATTGCCCTCCTGGATCAGGTCGGCGATCTGCAGGCCGTATCCGGCATAGCCACGGGCCACGTGCACGACGAAGCGCAGATGGGACATGACCATCTTGCGTGCCGACTCGATGTTCTCGTTTTCGAGATAATCGCGGGCCAGGGCCTGCTCATCTTCCGGACTCAGCATCGGCACGCGGTGCACGGCGGAGATATAGGCATCCAGGCTGCCCAGCGGACTGGGAACCGGGAAATTGCTGGCGATGACGGCGTTGCTCATGCGGATGTCCTCATTCATGCGGCTCATTTTAGCACTCGGGTTATTGGAGTGCTAAAGGCTGCCGGAGTTCCCTGCGGTGGGCGGGGCCCGAAACAAAACTGAACTGACGAGTATAGTAGCGCGAAACGCGTTAACGCGCGGTGAGCAGACTGCCAATCCGGCGTAAACAATCGCGCCTGCCCCTCAGGGACCGGGCAAACCGGCCATTTCTGGCAATCCCCAGTCGATCGGCTCGCGGCCGGATTCCTCCAGATAGCGGTTGGTTCTCGAAAAGTGGCCACAACCGAGAAAGCCGCGATGGGCCGAAAGCGGCGACGGATGCGGCGCCTTGAGGATGTGGTGGCGCCGCGCATCGATAAGCCGGCCCTTGGCCTGCGCATGGCTGCCCCAGAGAAGGAACACCAGGCCCTCGCGCTCGCCCGACAAGGCCTCGATGCAGGCATCGGTGAAGCGCTCCCAACCCTTGCCCTGGTGCGAACCAGGCCGGCCCTGCTCGACGGTGAGCACCGCGTTCAACAGCAGCACGCCCTGGCGGGCCCAGGACGTCAGGTTGCCGTGGGCGGGGCGCGGCAAGCCGAGGTCGCGCGAGATTTCCTTGAAGATGTTCTGCAGCGACGGCGGCACGGCCACGCCGGGAGCGACGGAAAAACACAGGCCGTGCGCCTGGCCCGGGCCGTGGTAGGGATCCTGGCCAAGGATGACGACCTTGACCGCGTCGAACGGCGTCGTGTCGAGCGCGGCGAAGATCTGCGGGCCGGGTGGATAGATCACCTTCCCGGCCGCCTTCTCCGCGCGCAGGAAGGCCGACAGTTCGTGCATCTGCGGGTCCTCGAATGCGCCGGCGAGGCGCTGCTTCCACGAGGGTTCGAGGCGAACGCGGTGTTCGGTCATGCGGTCGCGTTGCTGACCCGCGCGCGCATCTGGCGGCCCACGCGCAACTGGAACAGCAGCTTGGTGACGAGCAGGCGCTCGTCGATCGGCTTCTCGACGAGGTCGTTGGCGCCGGCGCGCAGCAGCGCGGCCTGGTTGTCGGGATTGTCGTCGCCGGTCATCACGATCACCGGCAGGTGGCCCTTGCCGTAGCCGAGCTTGTGCCGGATCCGGTCGAGCAGGTCGCCGCCGGTCAGCTCTCCCTTCAGGTTGACGTCGGTGAGCACGATGTCGGCGCCGATGCGGTCCATCGACTGCGCGGTCTCGAGCATGGCCAGTGCATCCTCGACGGCAATGACGTGGAGCACGGTGAGTCCATGCTTCTCGAGCATGCGGCGCGTGGCCAGCGCGACCACGCGGCTGTCTTCGACATAGAGCACTTCACCCGAAGTCTGTTCGGTCGGTCGCACATAGCCGCGGATGAATTCGGCAAGCGCCTGGAAACCCAGCGACTTGTCGAAGTAGTCGGTGACGAACTCGCTCAGCGAGCGTTCCAGCAGGCGCTCCTGCACGTCGCCGGAAACGACCACGATCGGCATGTAGGCCTGCGGCGACTGCTCGCGGATCTGCCGCGCCAGCTCGAGCCCGTCCATGTCCGGCAGGCGCAGCGCCGTGCTGACGAAATCGATGACGCCTTCGCCGAGCTGCTGCAGCGCTTCGGCGCCGGTTTCGCAGGCCAGCACGATGACGCCCGGGAGATTGGCCTTGAGCATCTGCTCGATCAGGCGACGCACCACGCGCGAACCGTCGACTACAAGGATGCGCGGCTGCTCCGAGGAAAGATGCTTGGTCAGGTTGGGTTTCGTGCTCATCGTTGCGGCCGCCCGGCGAGAAGATAGCGCGTGCTGACGATCCAGGCGCCGATCCAGCCCAGCAGGGCACTTGCGCCGACCACGACCACGCCTTCGGCCCAGCCGAAGCCGTGCAGGCTGAAGCGGTTCTGGTAGCTCGCCATCAGCTCCAGCAACGGTGCGCGGACCGCCAGTTCGACGAGGACGACGGCGATCACGGCGAGCACGCCGCCGAAGACGCCGTACCAGAACCCGGCGTAGAGGAAGGGGCGGCGCACATAGCCATCACTTGCTCCCATCAGTTGGACCACGGCGATCTCCTCGGAGCGCGCCTGTATATCCATGCGCACCGTGTTGCCGACGACCAGCAGGGTTGCCAGGCCCAGCAGGATCACCAGAGCCTGCATGGCGCGCTCGCCGAAACCGAGGATCGCCGAAAGCCGCTGTCGCCAGGCTGCATCGTACTGCACCATGTCGACGCGCGGATCACCCTGCAGTTCCGCCAGCAGCGGCGGATTGTCGAGATCGCCGCCGGCGCGGGGCGAAACCACCAGCACGCTGGGCAGCGGATTCTCCTGCAGCACGTCGAGGGCTTCGGCGAATCCGGAAAGCTGGCGAAACTCCGCGAGACCCTGTTCGGGCGTGCGCACGGCCACCCCGAGCACGTCACTCCTGCGCCCGAGCTCCGCGGCAAAGGCGCGTGCGGACTCCGCATTCTCCGAGGTGCGCAGGAACGCCGTGAATTCGCGCGCTTCGCGCAGTCCGCCGGACAGGTCCCTTGCGTTGTCGAGCAGCACATAAAGGAGCAGGGGCAGGGCCAGCGCGATGCCCATGACGAGCACGGTCAGCATCGTGGCCCACGGCCGTGCACGCAGCCGTCCCAGGCTCGAGTGCAGGCCTTCGCGATGCTGCTGCGTCCACGCCTTCCAGCGCGCGCGCAGCGGGCGGCGCTCGCGCGGCAGGTTCTGGTTCGGCGTGGGCGCCTCGCGCAGGCGGTTGGCGCTGGGTCGGGGCTTCGCCATCATGCCGCCTGCGGACGGAAGTCGTCGATCAGCTGGCCGTGATCGAGCACGAGTACGCGCTTGCCCATGTGCCGGATCAGGTGAAGGTCGTGGCTGGCGATGAGGACGGTGGTGCCGACCTGCTGGAATTCGGCGAACAGGTTCATGATCTCCACCGACAGCTGCGGGTCGAGGTTGCCGGTCGGCTCGTCGGCGATGATCAGCGGCGGCTTGCCGACCAGCGCACGGGCAATGCCGACGCGCTGCTGCTCGCCGGTCGACAGCGTGGCCGGCGCCGCGCGTTCGCGCTCGAGCAGGCCGACCTTGTCGAGCGCCGCGCGCACGCGCCGGGCGGTCTCCTCGCGGCCTGCGCCGGCGATGCTGAGCGGCAACGCCACGTTGTCGAAGACGCAGCGGTCCATGAGCAGGCGGTGGTTCTGGAAGACCATGCCGATGCCGCGCCGTACCTGCGGAATGGAACGCTGGCGGACCCGCGCCAGGGCGGCGCCATTGACCATGATTTCGCCGCGCGAAGGGCGTTCGATCAGGCCGAGCAGCTTGAGCAGGGTGGTCTTGCCGGCCCCGGAGTGGCCGGTCACGAACACCATCTCGCCCGCGGCCACCTCGAAGCTGAGCCCGCTCAGCGCCTCGTGTCCTCCCGCATAGCGTTTGCTGACGTTGTCGAAGTGGATCATTGGGGGGCGGGGAATGGGGAATGGAGAGTAGGGAATGGTGAAAGCAGCAGACGGAATCGTAAGCGCAGGGGCGAAAATCGCAGATTCGAAAGCAATTTGCATTTGCCTTGCTTATCCCATTCCCGATTCTCCATTCCCGATTCCCGGCCGTTCATCACTTGATCATCGTGTTGAGGTCGAAGATCGGCATCAGGATGGCGAGCACGATGAACAGCACCATGGCGCCGACCAGCAGGATGACCGCCGGGCCCAGCGTGGCGGACAACACGCCGAGCCAGCGATCGAGGTCGCGTTGTTGCTGGGCGGCGGCTTCGGCCAGCATGCGCGGCAGTTCGCCGGAACGTTCGCCGCTGGCGATCAGGCGCAAGGCGACCGGTGGAAATTGCCTGCTTTCGGCGAGTGCGCGGGCGAAGCCGCTGCCTTCGCGGACCTTGAAGGCGGCATGGCGCAGCGACTCGCGCATCGGCAGGTTGGGAACGACCTGGGCGGCGATGGCGAGGGCATCGAGCAGCGGAACCGCGGCACCGGCCAGCAGGGCCAGGGTGCGCGCCGCCCGCGCCGTGTTGGCGGCGCGCGTGAGGCGGCCGATCAGGGGCAGGCGCAGCAGCAGGCTGTGCCAGCGGTAGCGCACCGATTCGCGGCGCAGGGCCAGGCGCGCGGCGATCACGCCGAGCGCGAGCAGCACGACCAGCAGCCACGCCCAGTGGCGCAGGAAGTCGGAAAGCCCCATCAGCAGCCGTGTCGCCAGCGGCAGGGTCTGCTGCATGTTCTGGAAGACGCCGATGATCTGCGGTACGACCCAGGTCAGCAGACCGGCGACCACGGCCAGTGCGACGACGGTGAGCAGCAGCGGGTAAGTCAGTGCGGCGAGCAGGGTCTGCCTCAGTGCGTCGCGGGCTTCGGCGTAGTCGGCCAGCTTGTCGAGCACGCTGTCCAGGTGACCGGATTGTTCGCCGGCCGACACCGTGGCGCGGAAGATCTCGGGGAAACTGTCCGGAAAATCGGTCATCGCCTGGGCCAGGCTCGCGCCTTCCATGACCCGCGAACGCAGGGCGACGGTGAGCGTGCGCTGGCGCTCGTTGTCGTCCTGTTCGGAGAGGGCGGCCAGCGCCTCGTCGATGGGCAGGCCCGCGCCGATCAGGGTCGCCAGTTGCCGGGTCAGCATGGCCAGCTGGGTCCCCGACAGGCCGCGCCGGCTGAATGGCATCGCCCCGCGCCGGTCTTCGGCGACTTCGTCGACGAGCAGCGGGTTCAGGCCGCGTTCGCGCAATGCGCCGCGAACCGCGCGCGCGGTGTCCCCCTGCAGCACGCCGCGTTGCGTCTTGCCGCTGCTGTCGAGCGCCTGGTAGGCAAATGCCGGCACGCATGTTCCTTTGTTCGCAAGGGACCGCACCATTGTCGCCGGAATGGGCCGGCGATGGCAGTCAGTGATAGAGAATGACGGCCAGCGTGGCCAGCCAGCCAGCGGTTGAAAGCAGCAGCCAGGGATCGCGCACGGCAAGCCGGCTCGGATCGCCGCCGGCGCTGCGCCGGAAGACGAGGAAAATGTAGCGCAGCACGCCCAGCGCCACCCACGGGGTCGAAAACACCAGGGCATGGTTGCCGTGCCGCGCAATGACCTCGGGAGAGATCGCGTAGAGGACGTAGGCGGCGATCACCGCGCCGGCCAGCCCGGCCAGCACGCGTTCGATCGTCACCTGGCTGTAGGCGGCCGTGGCGAGGGCGGCGGCATTCCCGGTCCGGGCGAGGTCGCCATGGCGCTTGCCGAGCGCCAGCATGAGGGCCAGCAGGAAGCCCATGGCCAGGATCCACGGTGTCAGCGGCACGTCGGCGGCATAGCCTCCGGCGATGATGCGCAGGGCGAATCCGCCGGCGACGATGAATACGTCGAGATAGGCGATCGTCTTCAGGCCCAGCGAGTAGGCCAATTGCATGCCGAGGTAGATCGCAATGACCAGGGCGACCTCGGGGCGCACCAGCAAGGCCAGCAGCAGCGCCATGGTCGCCAGCGCCGCGGCCAGGGCATGCGCCGCGGCGACCGTTACCGCGCCGCGCGCCAGCGGACGCTGGCGCTTGTCCGGATGCCTGCGGTCGCGCTCGACATCGCGGGCATCGTTGAAGGCATACACCGCAGACGCCGCCAGGCAGAACGAAAGCGTCGCCAGCAAGGTGCCATGCAGGGCGCGAGGGTCGAGCAGGGCATGGGCGAAGAACAGCGGCAGCAGGACGAAGCCGTTCTTGATCCACTGCGCCGGCCGCGCCAGCTCGATCAGGGCTGCCAGGCGCGCCATCGGCTTATTCGGCACGTTCGGGAACGGATTCGTACTCCTCGAAACCGCGGCGCGACACCGTGTCGTCGGGCAGCGACTTCGCCCCGAAGCGCAACCAGGCGGGCCAGCGCGAGCGGGGCTGGCCGCGCGCTGCCAGCACGGTCATGTCGAGCCCGGCCGAGGCATCCCAGCCGGCCCTCTCGTTGTTCGCATAGACGCGGGCGAAGCGAGCGAACTTGCCGTCGGCGAATTTCGGAACCGGCACGCTGAACACCGCTTGGTCCGCGCGCATCACCGTCGTCGACAACAGCGTGTTCTCGCCATCCAGCCAGTCCATGGCGACCAGGCCATGGAAATCCGGACCCGGCAGGGCGACCAGGACCGAGGGCTTCCAGCGATCCGTGCCAAGTTGAAGGCGCGCATCCGAGCGCGGGCGCTCGAGCACGATCGCCGGATCGCCGAGCAGGTTGTACATCTCCACCAGGGTGCGGTCCTCGATGCTCCTCTTCGAACGCAGGATGCCCTCGCCGATGGTTCCTCCCGGAACCAGCAATTCGCTGACCAGGCTCTTGCTGAACGTGGTCGATGGCGAATTGCGCCAGGACGCGGCGAACACCGCCACGGCGCCCTTGTCGGCCTCGCGCAGGAAGCGCTCGCCGATCGAATCCTCGGTCGGATTGTCGAATGGCGCCGAATAGCAGGTCATCGACAGGATCATCGGCAGGCGACCGCTGTTCTTCAGCTGGCTGACGTCGTCCAGGGTGAACAGGTCGTGGTTCTTGCGCAGGTCGGGCGGGCCGGTGCGCCAGATGTAGCGACCGCCATGGCCGATGAAATGCACCAGCAGCTGTCCCGCATTGAGGCCGTCCTTGATCGCGCTCTGGTGGGCCAGGTTGTCGGCCTCTTCCGGGCTGGCGTAAATCTTGTCGGCGAGGAATCCCATCGCGCCGATGCTGCTGGCGATCTGGTCGGAGGCCTTCTTGAAGTAGTCCGACTCGTCGGTGATGAACATGACGTCGCGCCGCCACACGCCGGGCTTCGGGTGAGTCATGTAGTTGATCGTCTTGTCGACGATCGCCGTGACCTCGGCCGGCGTGACCACCGGGAACCGGCCTACCGCGACGACCGGGTGGTAGTCATCGCCATCCACTGCGCCGAACCAGTTGTCGCTGGCCGACTGGCCTTCGGGCGAGGGGTATTGCCAGGTCGGAACCAGGTTGCGCATGCCGGTGTGCCCGCCGACCTGGTCGTAGGAAGTGGCCGGAATGCCGGAGAATTGCCCAGGCAGCAACTCCTGCGGACTGTTGGCGAATTTCGCGTAGGCGAGGTCGTTGTAGGTGTCGTGGCGGATGTCGAAGCTTGCATCGCCGACCAGCAGCAGGAACCGCGGTCGGGGCTGTGGCCAGTTGTGCCAGGCATGGTCGACCAGGTTGCGCACGGCCTGCGGATGGGTAATGCCGAAATTGAATTCGTCGTAGACATCGTCGATGTCGAGCACGGCCACGCGCATGCCGCGCTTCTCATGGAAGGCGGCCAGCGGCCGTATCGCGTCGATCAGGCTGGAATGGCTGACGATCAGGTAGTCGTAGCCCTTCTCAGGCGAATGCCAATCCTTCGCGCTGACCGCCCGGATCGCCGTCGGCGAGGCGAGGCGGGTGGCCGGATACAGCGTGACGTTGCCGGCCGCAGCGGCGTAGCGGTAGCGCCCCTGGCCGAGCGCCTGTGCGGGACGACGCACGCCGTCGTCGCCATAGAGCGCGGGCGCCTCGCCCGGGCCGCTCCAGTAGAGTTGCAGGCTTCGCTCGTCGGATGCGTGCGTCTGCATCGGCTGGTCGCCGGCATCGAGGTTGCCGGCGAGCGGATAGTCCATTTCGACCCAGTTGAACATGACCACGTCGACGGCGGATTGTTCCTTTTTCCAGGGCAGCGCGCGCTTGGGTACCGACAGGGTCAGCGAGTTGGCCTTCGCCTTGAGCCATGCCACCGGAACCGCCATGTCCTGCACGAATTCGTCGCGACCATTCCAGCGGCTGCCCTTCAGCAGTTTTCCGTTGATGCGGATTTCGACGACATGGTCGTCCGGGCGTCCAAGTTTGTGGTTCCACGGGACGACGATATTCGACATGCCGCGGAAATTCAGGCGCAGCGACACCTCGCTGCCGCCCGTGGCCAGGTCCGGCAGGTCGAAATCGGTCGTGAACGGGGCCGGATCGGCGTGGGTCAGCTTGACCCAATGCCACACGTCCGGCTCTTCGCCGGGCTTCTGCTGGCTCTGGTCGAGCCGGATCATCAGGTTTTCCTGCTCGAGGTGCAGTTTGCGCCGCAGGCGGGCGCCGTCCTCGCCGGCAGGAAGGCGATCGACCATGCGCACGTGCGGGCCGGGCGAGGCCGAGAGCAGATAGACGTTGTTGATCGCGTAGGTGTCGAACCAGCTCTGCGGGCCGTGCAACTGCTTGCCTACCCATTCGATGCGGTCACCTTCGCCAAAGCGGCCGTCGCCGTCATCGACGACGCGCAGCGCGACCGGCTGGCCGCGATTCTCGAGGGACAGCGCATCGATCGCACAGTCGGCCAGGCCGGGTTGGCGGGCGGCAATTTCCGCATAGTCCAGCGAATAGACGGCGGAATTCTCGAGTTCGATATGCAGGGATCCGCCACAGGCGAATGCCGGCAGCGGCAGCAGGCACAGAAGGTGCGCCAGGCTGCGCCAGGTCGGGGAGGGAGGCATTACGATCCGGCGGCTTCCGTTCGGTAAAACGGGGAGCCTATCCCGCGTCCCCCATGGTCGCAAGGCCGGAAGGTCGCGTCGATGCCCGGCCGGCGCGGCTCATTGCAGGCGCAGGGCGTTACCGGTCAGGCTTTTGCGCGATGTCCGTGCCGGCAAAAAAACGGTCCAGCAGAAGGGCGACTGCCGGTATCGATCCGGCCAGGCAGGCCCGGTCGGAATGGTAAAGCTCGCTGGCCACGGCGAAGAACTCGTCGACGCTTTCGCCCGCGTAGGGATCGATCGCGCTTTCCTCACCGCTGTCGATGCGGCGAACGAGGTCGTCGTACGCCGCCTGCATGATCGATATCCACTCGGCGCGGTCGATCGACGGCGGCAGGCGCGGCACGCCGTCGATGACGCCGTCGAGCATGTCCAGCTTGTGCGCGACTTCGTGGATGACGACATTGAATCCGTCGAACGGGCTGGCGAGATCGGCGGCGATATCGGCCCATGAGAGCACCAGCGGTCCGCGATCCCAGGCCTCGCCGATCAGGTCGTCGTCGAACTCGGTGACGACCCCCGATGCCTCGTCGTGATGCGTGCGGCGTACGCGGAAACCGCCCGGGTAGACGATCACGTCGTGCCAGCCGTCCAGCCAGTCGATGCCCAGTTCCAGCACCGGCAGGCAGGCCAGCGCGGCGATGGCCAGGCATTGCGTGTCATCGAGTTCATGGCCGCCCGCGGCACTGAAGGTCTTGCGGACGAGAAATTCCCCGCACAATGAACGCAGGCGCGACCTGTCGCCTGCGTGCATCCGCGAAAACAGTCGCGATGACGCCAGCAACCGGTGCCAGGCGTCATCGCCGATGCGCGCGTCGGCGCGGCGTGCTGGAGTCAACAGGTTTTGCCACGCGCTACGCAGGGCCAATCAGCAGGTTTCCCGGGCGAGGGCGTGGAGCGCGGCCGCCAACGCGCTACTTGATGGCGCCGGGGACCAGCGACTGCCAGCGATTGCCGCGCGCCTTGATCGGCACGGAAATCGGACTGTCGGCCGGGCTGCTGCCGGTGCTGGTCGCGTTGCCGGCAACGCCCGTGTCATCGTCCGCGGAGACGCTGTCCGCGATCGCTGCGGACGCCGTCGGTACATGGCGCGCGGGGGAGCGTTCGCTGTCATCGGCGATCGACTTGGGTGCGGAAGCACAGTCGCGATTCGAGCCGGCATCCGAGGTCCGCGCTCCGGAGTTGGCAAACATGCCGCCGGCATCCATCGAGAGTTCGCCGGCCTGGACGGACGCGGCAAACAGCAATGCCGCTGCGGCGGAAAGGCAGGAGGTGAACCTGGGTGTGTTCATGCTTTGTCTCCGGATTGCTGCACCGGACTGCGTCGACACCGGGATACGGATGTTCCCATGATCCCCGGTCGGACACCAGCAGCCTGGATCCCGTGCAAACGCGCGGGTCGCTGTCTGCATCGGGATCGCTGGAGAGTCAGCAGCTATCGTGCCAATCGAAACATTCCTTTAAAACCAGCGACTTGGGCGATCCACCCGGCGACCAGCGCTGTCCGCTGGACAGCAGCGGACACTCGCGGACACCTTCGTGTCCGCGGACGGTCAGGCTGGCGCACGGTCCGTACCGGCTGGCGTATCTGCCGGACGCCCCCGTTCAACATTCCCTGGACTGGCAGGGGACCCGCAGGCGCAGGCAGCACCGGCTCGGCGGACCGACTTGCGCTCCAGCGAGGCCGCGCCGGCATCGCGGGCGTTGATTGCAGGGCCGGCAAAATGCTTCCATGCAGCTGCGCTGTCCGTCATGGTTGCGGGCCAGACCCGCATGTCGTGCCGCACCGCCACTGCCCCAGGCTGCCGAAATTGACCGAATGTCCGCACGCGACCCCCAGGCCATGACTTCGAAAGCACATCGCGATGCCGGTGGAGCCGCGCTCAGGAGCGCGCTCATCGCCGGCATCGGACGCGTCCTCGCCGAACGCGACCTGCTCAACCGGATCAATGTCTTCCCGGTTCCGGACGGCGATACCGGCAGCAATCTCGGATTTACCCTGGTCACGGTTCGCGATGCCCTGCAGGCCATGCCGGGTTCCCATGCCGGGGCGCTGTTCGAGCGCATGGCCAGCGAGGCGATCGACGGTGCGCGGGGCAACTCCGGCGCGATCCTCGCCCAGTTCCTGCAAGGCCTGGGCGAGGCGCTGGCCGGGCACAGGCGACTGGCGCTGTGCTCCCTGGCGAACGCGGCCGGCCTCGGCGCCAGCCAGGCGCGGCAAGCCATCGCCGAACCGCGCGAAGGCACGATGCTTTCGGTGATCGCCGCGTTCGCGCAATCCCTGCGCCTGGCCTGCGACCAGGGCGTCGGCGACCTGCGCATCGGCTTCGGGCGCGCCCTGGCTGCCAGCCGCGAAGCCCTGGCCAACACGCCGCGCCAGCTCGCCGTCCTGCGCAAGGCCGGCGTCGTCGACGCGGGGGCGCAGGGATTCCTGCACCTGCTCGAAGGCATCAACGATTACATCCAGCGCGGCCGAATCGCCATCCGCAACGACGTCCAGCCGCTGTCGGGCGAAGTCGGAGTCATGGTCGGGACCGGTGTCGATGGCGATCCCGAATCGGAGCACCGCTGGTGCACCGAATGCGTGCTGTCGGCTGCGGCGATCGACCGGGCCGCCGTGCGCCAGGCGCTCGACCAGCTCGCCGGTTCGAGCCTGGTCATGGCCGGCACCCGCGAAAAGCTGCGCGTGCACATGCATGTCGACGATCCGGCGCGATTGTTCGATGTCCTCGCGCCGTTCGGCGAAGTGCGTGCGCGCAAGGCCGACGACATGCACGCCCAGCAGCGTGCGGCGCATACCCTCGGCAAGGTGGCCGTGGTCATCGATTCCGCGGCCGACATCCCGGCCGAATCGCTGGAACACCTGCCGCTGCAGGTCGTTCCAGTGCGCATCAATGTCGGCGCGCAGGACTACCTCGACAAGGTTTCGCTCTCCGCGGAGGCGTTCTACGCCCTGCTGCGGACCAGCGAGCAGACCGTGCGCACCTCGCAGCCGCCGCCGGGAGACTTCCGCCGCATCTTCGAGTTCCTGCTCAGCCATCACGGCGAGGTCGTCTACGTCGGCGTCTCGCGCGCGATCTCGGGAACCCTGCAGGCGGGCGAGTCCGCGGCGGCCGGGCTCGGCGGCCGGGTGCATGTCTTCGACAGCGCCAACGTCTCCGGCGGCCAGGGCCTGCTGGCGCTGCGCGCCGCCGAAATGGCCCTTGCCGGCGCGGACGCCGCCAGCATCGTCAGCCAGCTCGAGGACTTGCGCGAACGCACGGCGACCTATGCCTATGTGCGCGACCTGACTTCGGCGGTAAGGGGCGGCCGCGTGCCGGCCTGGTCGCTGCCGATCACGCGCTGGTTCGGCCTCGTCCCGATGGTGCGCATCGGTGGCGGCGATGGTCGCCTGCATGTCTTCGGGATCGGCCTGGACCGCAAGGATTTCCCCACGCGATTCGTCGCCAGGGTGCTGCGCGACATCGACCGCCGCCAGGCCTGGCGCGCCGAGGTCATGCATTGCGACAACCGCGAGGAGGGACAGCGCGTGCGCGATGCATTGCTCGAACAACTGCCGGGGGTGCACTGCCCGGAGGTCTTCGACGCCGGCAGCGCGATCGGAGCCCATGCAGGGCCGGGGGCGGTGGCGGTTTCCATGATGCCGGTTGCGCCGGCAGACGCCGGAAAATGACATCATCGCGGGCGGGCAGGAGGCCTGCCCACTGACAGGGGAAACTTCCGACATGGCGATATTCCTCGCCAAACTGGCGCTCGCCTATCTGCTTGGCTCCTTGTCGGGCAGCCTGCTGGTCGGACGCCTGCGCGGGCTCGATATCCGCCAGCACGGCAGCGGCAATGCGGGCGGCACGAATGCATTGCGCGTGGCTGGCTGGCGCTTCGCCCTGGCGGTCGTGCTGATCGACGTCGGCAAGGGCGCGCTCGCCGCCGCTCTCGGCGCGTGGTCGACGGGCCTGGCTTTCGGCTCCGGGATCGATCCCGGCATCCAGATGGCCGCCTGCGGATTTGCCGCCGTGCTCGGCCATTGCTGGCCGGTGTTTTTCGGATTTCGCGGCGGCAAGGGCGCAGGCACGGCGGTGGGCGCGGGGCTGGGGCTGGCGCCGC
>DAIMYT010000054.1:0-6787 GCA_036734345.1 Dokdonella sp.
TGGAAGAGCAGGCCGGTGCCGGCGGTGAACGCGCGGAACTCGGTCTGGAATCCCATCAGGGCGCGTGCCGGGGTGGTGTCGTCGAGGCGCAACCGGCCCTTGCCATCCGGCTCCATGCTGGTGAGCTGGCCACGGCGCGAACCGAGTCGCTCCATCACGGCGCCCTGGTACTGTTCTTCCATGTCGACGACGAGCTGTTCGAACGGCTCGCTGAGCACGCCGTCGATTTCCTTGATGATGACCTCGGCGCGCGAGACGGCCAGCTCGTAGCCTTCGCGGCGCATGGTTTCGATCAGCACCGAAAGATGCAGTTCGCCGCGACCGGAAACCTTGAACTTGTCCGGATCGGCGGTTTCCTCGGCGCGCATGGCGACGTTGTGCAGCATTTCGCGCATCAGGCGCTCGCGGATCTGGCGGCTGGTCAGGAACTTGCCACCGCTGTGTTCCTTGACGCCGGCGAAGGGCGAGTTGTTGACCTGGAAGGTCATGCTGATGGTGGGCTCGTCGACGTGCAGCACAGGCAGCTGCTCCGGCGCACCCGGCGCGCAGATCGTATCCGAGATGCTGAGGCCCTCGATGCCGTTGATCGCGATGATGTCGCCGGCTTCCGCTTCTTCGACTTCGCGGCGTTCGAGGCCCATGAAGCCGAGCACCTGCAATACTTTCGCGTTGCGCTTCTTGCCGTCCTTGTCGACCACGGTGACCGGCATGTTGGTGCGCACCTTGCCGCGCTGGATGCGGCCGATGCCGATCAGGCCGACATAGTTGCTGTAGTCGAGCTGGCTGATGCGCATCTGGAACGGGCCATCGGGATCGACCTGCGGCGGCGAGACGTGTTTCATGATCGCTTCGTACAGCGGCGTCATGTCGCCTTCGCGCACGCTCGGATCGAGTCCGGCATAGCCGTGCAGGGCCGAGGCGTAGACGACCGGGAAGTCGAGCTGCTCGTCGGTCGCGCCAAGGCGATCGAACAGGTCGAAGGTCGCGTTGAGCACCCAGTCGGGACGCGCGCCCGGCCGGTCGACCTTGTTGATCACGACGATCGGCTTGAAGCCCATCTGGAACGCCTTCTGGGTGACGAAGCGCGTCTGCGGCATCGGGCCATCCATCGCGTCGACCAGGATCAGCACGGTATCGACCATCGACAGCACGCGCTCGACCTCGCCACCGAAGTCGGCATGGCCCGGGGTGTCGACGATGTTGATGCGGTTGTCGCGCCAGGTGATCGCGGTGTTCTTCGACAGGATCGTGATGCCACGTTCCTTTTCCTGGTCATTGGAATCCATGACGCGTTCGGCGAGCACGGTGCGCTCGCTGAATGTGCCGGACTGCTTGAGCAGGCAGTCGACCAGCGTCGTCTTGCCATGGTCGACGTGCGCGACGATCGCGATGTTGCGGAGTTTTTCAATAGACATAACGAGTACCGGGCGACCTCGTAGTGGGCCGTCACAGGGAAGGGAATAAGGGGCCGCAGCAAAACGGCAGCCGCATATTATGCCCGGATTTTGTGTCTGGCGCTTGAACAGGCCCCGTTTCGGCCGTTGGTTTGTGCGTTGCAACAACCGCCGGGCTGAAAGCGGTGCGCTGCAACGCCGGTCCTTGCGGCCAAGGGCCGCAGATAGCCTGCGCGCCCGCGAAACCGGTGTAGGATCCCCCCATGCGCCTCGCCCTGGCCCTGCTGACCACGTTCTGCCTGCTGTTCCAGCAGGCGGCAGTGGCTGCGTCGGCCTGCGTCATGGATGGCTCCAGGGCCGGTTCGACGAGCATGTCCGAAGCGTGCGCCGGCATGGACATGGCCCGGGATGCCCCCGCGCTGTGCCGCAGTCACTGCGTTCCGGATGTCGGGTTTGTCCCGGACACCCGCTTTCCGCCCCTGGATTTCATCCTCCTGCCGACCCCGAGCCTTGCGCTGCTTGTCGTGCGGGATCCGCCCGGCCGGGCCGCTCCGGCCATCACGCCGGTGCATCGATCCGACCCACCCGCGCGCCTGCGCTTCTGCCGCCTGCTGATCTAGGGCTCCAGCCAATTCGCCGTCTGACTTCCCGCCTTTGCGACGGGGAGTTTTCGCGACTTTGCGTTTGGAGTTCCCATGAATCTGACTCTGGATTTACCCGTTGCGTCCCTTGGTCGGCTCGACCGGGGTCCTGCCCAACGATTTGCCCTGGGCCTGCTATGCCTGTTCCTGCTGACGGCAGCGACGGCCAGCCGCGCCACCGAATTGGCCTTTTCGCTCGATGACGCGGTACGGCTTGCGCTGGCCAATGCGCCGATGATCGAAGCACGCGAGGCAGGCCGCGCCGCCGCGGCGGAAGAGGTCGGGCGTGCCGCGGCCTTGCCTGATCCGGTCCTTACTTTCGGCGTGCAGAACCTGCCGTTCGCCGGTGCCGACGCCTATTCGCTGGATGACGATCGCATGACCATGCGCCGCATCGGGTTTACCCAGGCCCTGCCTTCCCGGGCCAAGCGCGAAGCGCGGCGCGATTCGGCGCTGGCCTTGCAGGAGCAGGCCGAGGCGAACCAGCTGGCCACCGTGCTTGACGTGAAACGGGCCGCCGCCAGTGCCTGGATAGGATTGTGGGCCGCCGAACGCGAACGCAGCCTGCTCGTTGAATTGCGCGAGCAGGCGCGCCTCGCCGTCGACGCCGCGAAGGCCAGCCTGGGTGGCGGAAAGGGATCGGCCAGCGATGCCCTTGCAGCGCGCAGCGCCGAACTCGATCTCGAGAATCGCATCGACGATGCGCAGGCGCGGGTCGACCAGGCCAAGGCCGGCCTGCAACGCTGGACTGGCGCAAACCTGCCGCAGCAGATCGCGTCAGCGCCCGACTTCTCGATGCTGCCGACAACGCCGGCCGAGCTGCTCGAAAATTTCGACCGGCAGGCGCCGCTGCTGGTCTGGGACGCACGCGAAGCCTCGGCCGATGCAGCCCTGGGCATGGCCAATGCCGAGAAGCGTCCCGACTGGAGCATCGGCGCAGGCTTCGCCAGGCGCGGTGCTGGCGCGTCGAACGTGGTCTGGCTCGAAGTCGGCATCGGCTTGCCCGTGTTCACGGCGAATCGCCAGGATCGCGGCGTCAACGCGCGACGTTCGGACCTGCAGGCGATTCGCGCGGCCCACGAGGATGCACGTCGTGCCCAGGAGGAATCGGTGCGAGGTGTCCTTGCGCAATGGTCCGCGCTCGGACGCAAGGCGACGCGATTGGGCGAATCGATCCTGCCGCTCAATCGTGATCGCAGCGCCACCGCGCTCGCCGCGTGGTCGGGCGGCGCGTCGCTGGCCGACTGGCTGGATGCGCAGCGCGACGAGATCAGCCAGCGCATCGAATATGCACGGGTACTGGCCGACTGGGGCCGGGCCTGGGCCGCGCTCGCCTATCTGTTGCCAACGGGAGGTGTGCGATGAACATCCGAATCCTCGGCGCCATCGGCATGATCGCCCTGCTGGCCGCGACCGCCAGCCTTGCCTTCTGGCTCGGTGCCCGCGACAGGACGCCCGTATCCGCAAATAGTGGATCCAGCCAGCCCGGCGCGGCTGGCGAAGCCGGCAAGGCCGCACTTTACTGGTACGACCCGATGGTTCCCGACCAGCATTTCGACAAGCCTGGCAAGTCGCCGTTCATGGACATGCAACTGGTGCCGAAATATGCGGCGACGGGCGATGCCGCGACGATATCGGTCAATGCGGCGACCCGGCAGAATCTCGGCCTGCGCACGGCAGCAGTGGAAGTCGGCGTGCTGGCTGCTGGCGTGGAGGTGCCCGGCATCATCGACTGGGACCAGCGCAAGTCCCACCAGATCAGCGCGCGCGCCGATGGCGTGATCGAGCGCCTGTTCGTGCGTGCGCCCTACGAGCCGGTCAAGGCGGGCCAGGCGCTGGCCGAACTGGTCGCGCCCGAGTGGAATGCCGCCACGCGCGAATACCTTGCGCTGGAAAAAGCCGGGTCCGCTGACGCACGGTCGCTGCGCGAAGCAGCGCGCAGTCGCCTGCGCGTTCTCGGCATGGATGACGCGCAGATCCGCGGCCTGCGAGCCGGCAATCGGGGCATCGTGCTGCGTGCGCCAGTCGATGGCGTCGTCGATGCATTGAGCGTGCGCGAGGGCGAGCGCGTGCAGGCTGGCCGGTCGCTGATGGTGGTCAACGCACTCGATACGGTCTGGGTCAACGCGGCGATTCCGCAGTCGCAGTCGGCGGGCATCGTTGCCGGTTCGCCGGTCAAGGCGCGCCTCGATGCGTTTCCGGGCGAGGAATTCACCGGCACCGTCGAGGCCTTGTTGCCCGTTGTGGATCCGGCCACGCGCACGCAGCGGGCACGCATCGTGCTGGAGAATCCCGGGCAGCGCCTGAGCCCGGGCATGTTCGCCAACCTTCGGCTATCCGGCACGCCGAAAGCAGCACGCGCGCTGATTCCCGATTCCGCCCTGATCGCCAGCGGCAGCGATGCGCGCGTGATCGTCGAGAACGGCGAAGGCCGCTTCGTTCCGGTTGCCGTGGTCGCCGGACGATCCGCGAATGGCCGGACTGAAATCCTGCAGGGACTCGAGGGTGGCGAGCGCGTGGTGGTTTCCGGACAGTTCCTGATCGACTCCGAGGCCAGCCTGTCCGGTGCGTTCGAGCGCATGCAGGCGCCGCAATCCGCAGGCGAGGATCATGCCGGGCACGACGCCATGCCGGGCATGAAGTCTGGCGCCAAGGGCGCGCAGGGCGAGCACGACCCGGATTCCGCGGAGCCACGGCAATGATCGAACGCCTGATCCACTGGTCGCTCGGCAACCGCTTCCTGGTTCTCGTGGCCGCGGCCGCACTGACCGTCGTCGGCAGCATCACGGTGATGCGCACGCCGCTGGACGCATTGCCGGATCTGTCGGATACCCAGGTCATCCTGCGCACGAGTTGGCCCGGCCAGTCGCCGCAGATCGTCGAGGATCAGGTCACCTATCCGCTGTCGACGACCATGATGTCGGTGCCCGGCGCGACCACGGTGCGCGCATTCTCGTTCTTCGGCGATTCCTACGTGTATGTACTATTCGAAGATGGCACCGATCCGTACTGGGCGCGATCGCGTGTCCTCGAATACCTGAGCCAGGTCCGCGACAAGCTGCCAGAAGGCGTCAGTCCGGCGCTCGGGCCCGACGCCACCGGCGTTGGCTGGATCTACGAATACGCGCTGGTCGATCGCAGCGGCACGCACGATCTCGGTGAACTGCGCGCGCTGCAGGACTGGTTCCTGCGCTATCGCCTGAAGACCGTCCCCGATGTCGCCGAGGTCGCGAGCATCGGCGGCATGGTCCGCGCCTGGCAGGTCATCGTCGATCCGCAGGCGCTGGCCGCACGTGGCATCACGGTCGGCGATGTCGAGGCGGCGATCCGCGCAGCGAATGGCGCCAGCGGTGGTTCGGTGATCGAGCAGGGCGAGGCGGAGTTGATGGTGCGCAGCGTCGGCTACCTGGCCACGCAGGAGGAATTCGAGACCATTCCGCTGAAGACTGCCGGCGACGGCATAGCGGTCCTGTTGCGCGACGTAGCCCGCGTGCAGCGCGGCCCGACCCTGCGCCGCGGCATCGCCGAGCTCGACGGAGAAGGCGAAGTGGCCGGTGGCGTGGTCATCCTGCGCTCCGGGAAAAATGCGCTGACCACGATCGACGCGATCAAGGCGCGCCTGCAGGAACTCAAGTCCAGCCTGCCGGATGGCGTGGAAATCGTGCCGACCTACGATCGCTCGCAGTTGATCAGGGCGGCGGTCGGCAACCTGACGCGCAAGCTGATCGAGGAATTTCTCGTCGTCGCCCTGGTCTGCGTGCTGTTCCTCTGGCACCTGCGCTCCTCGCTGGTCGCCATCATCGTCCTGCCGCTCGGCGTGCTCGCCGCCTTCATCGTGATGCATTTGCAGGGCGTCAGCGCCAACCTGATGTCGCTCGGTGGCATCGCCATCGCCATCGGCGCGATGGTCGACGCGGCCGTGGTCATGATCGAGAACACCCACAAGCATGTCGAGGCATGGAACGAGGCGCATCCGCAGCGCAGCCTGGCTGGCGAGGAACGCTGGCGACTGGTGGCGGCTTCTGTCGGCGAAGTCGGCCCGGCCCTGTTCGTCAGCCTGCTCGTGATCACCCTGTCGTTCGTGCCGGTATTCGCCCTCGGTGCGCAGGAAGGCCGCCTGTTCAAGCCACTGGCGTTCACCAAGACCTATGCCATGGCCGCCGCGGCTTTTCTGTCGGTCACCCTGATCCCGGTGCTGATCGGCTATCTGGTGCGCGGACGCATTCGCCCGGAGCAGGCGAATCCGCTCAACCGCATGCTGACCGCGGCGTATCGCCCCCTGCTCGGCGGCGTGCTCAGGTTTCCGAAGGTCGTGCTGCTCATGGCCGGAGTGGCCGTCCTCTCCTCGCTGTTGCCACTCAGCCAGCTGAAGAGCGAGTTCATGCCGATGCTCGACGAGGGAACGCTGCTGTACATGCCCAGTGCCTTGCCGGGGATCTCCGCCGGCAAGGCTGCGCAACTGTTGCAGCAGACTGATCGCATGCTCAAGACGGTGCCTGAAGTCGAGCATGTTTTTGGCAAGGTCGGGCGCGCCGAATCGGCGACCGATCCGGCGCCACTGACGATGTTCGAAACGACCATCAGCTTCAAGCCGCACGGACAATGGCGGCCGGGGATGACGATGGACAGGCTCAAGGCCGAGCTTGATGCCGCGGTAAGGGTGCCCGGGCTGACCAACCTGTTCGTCTACCCGATCCGCAACCGCATCGACATGCTGGCGACCGGCATCAAGAGCCCGATCGGCATCAAGGT
>DAIMYT010000054.1:6887-22549 GCA_036734345.1 Dokdonella sp.
GCCGACAACGGCAACCAGCTGACCCTCGGCCAGGTAGCCGAGATCGGACTCAGCCCCGGCCCGCCGATGCTGAAGAGCGAGAATGGGCAACTGGCCAGTTACGTCTATGTCGATTCGGCCAGCGGCGACCTGGTCGGCGTGGTCGAGTCACTCCAGCGAGCGCTCGCTGCCCGGGTCAACCTGCCCACCGGCTATACGCTGGCCTGGTCGGGCCAGTTCGAATATCTGCAGCATGCGCTGGAGCGCTTGCGCCTCGTCGTTCCGGCAACGCTTGTCCTCGTGTTTCTGCTGATCCAGCGCGTGTTCCGGCGCGCCGCCGACGCGGCGATCATCATGCTGAGCCTGCCGCTGGCCCTGGTCGGCGGGCTCTGGCTGGTCTGGCTGCTCGGCCACGCGATCTCGGTGGCGACGATGATCGGCTTCATCGCGCTGGCGGGTGTCGCGGCCGAGTTCGGCGTGATCATGACGCTGACCTTGCAGCAGGCCTGGCAGCGCCGGCTGGCGCTCGATCCCGCGGCCGGCGAGGCCGCCCTCGATGCAGCGATCAGGGAAGGGTCCCTGCAGCGGGTACGACCAAAGGCGATGACGGTGGCGGTCATCCTCGCCGGCCTGTTGCCGATCATGCTGGGCACCGGCGCCGGCTCGGAAGTCATGCAGCGCATTGCCGCGCCGATGGTCGGTGGCATGCTCACGGCACCCTTGCTGTCGATGCTGGTGATACCGGCCGCGTTCCGATGGCTGCGACGGAAGGATCTGGTGCGTAAGCGGTCGAAGTCGGCGGATGCGGGCTGATGTGCGCCAGCGCGCGCAATTCGTCCTGCCGAAAAGTTCGAAATCGTTTAATCTAGATAGTTCGCAATGCGGAGCCCCATCATGAATGCACCCACCCACCTGACTGCCCTGCTGACCACCTCGCGCGGCCCGATCCGGATCAACCTGTTTGCCGACAAGACCCCGATCACGGTGGCCAACTTCGTCAACCTGGCCCAGCGCGGCTATTACAACGGATTGACCTTCCATCGCGTCATTCCCGATTTCATGGTCCAGGGCGGCTGCCCCAACGGCAGCGGCACGGGTGGTCCCGGTTATCGTTTCGAGGACGAGATCGTGCCGACCCTGAAGCACAACGCCGGCGGCGTGCTGTCGATGGCCAACGCCGGACCCGGCACCAACGGCAGCCAGTTCTTCATCACCCACGTGGCCACCCCGTGGCTGGACGGCAAGCACACCGTATTCGGCATGGTCGACGGTCCGGAAGACCAGAAGGTCGTTGATGCGATCCGAGGTGGCGACACGATCGAGTCGATCACGATCAGCGGCGACACCAGCGCGGTGTTCGAGAAGGCAAAGCCGCATCTCGAGAAGTGGAACGCGGTGCTCGACGCGGCCTGAGCAACAGCAGGGCGGTAACGCGGGACCGGCAATCGAAGTCCGCGCCAACAACGAAGCGGCAACGCGGGACAAGCAATCGAAGCCCGCGCTGCCTTTCGCCGCTCCTGGTAGGGCATTCATGCCCGATGCTCTTCGTAACGTAACAAGGAGCATCGGGTATGAATGCCCTTCCTGCGGGGAAGCGAGCAGCATCGGGCCTGCGATTGCAACGAAGCGGCAACGCGGCACCCCCCCCCCATCGAATCCCGCGCATTGTGCGGGCTCTTTGTAGGAGAGGCACTTGTGTCCGATGCTTTTGGGCGGATGCGGCAACGTGACGAAGAGCACCGGGCGTGAATGCCTGTGCCAAGCCTCTCGAAGTGGCCCTTTCTGCAGGGAAACGAATCGCGGAGCCAGGCTCAGCGCTTGCGCGTAGCCATTCCATAGAGGATCAGCAGGATGATCGCGCCGACCACGGATCCGATGAATCCGGCGGTCTCGGCGGGCTGGTACCAGCCCATGGTCTTGCCGACAAAAGTCGCGATGAACGAGCCGGCGATGCCGATCAGGATGGTCAGGATGAATCCGCCCGGATCCTTGCCCGGCTTGAGCAACTTCGCGACGAAGCCGACCAGCAGGCCGATGACGATGGTCATGATGATGCCGTAGGTGCCGCCGAAGATTTCCACCAGCTTTTCCCCTTTTTGTCGAGCGTGGGTGCGCACTTTAGCCTTGATCGCCGGCATGTTGCTGAACGCGTGATTGAAAAAGCCCGTGGACTGCCCGCGTGGCGACTTGGACGCAGGCCACGCGGGCTCCGCCCCGCTGGATAGGCCGGCTGCTGTGCTAAAATTGCGTGCTTTTTTTCCAGTCCCCACACTACTTCGAGAGGTTTCCATGCCGCTTCTTGCCGCGCGCATGAGTCGCGCCAAGCCCAGTGCGATCATGCTGATTGCCGAAAAGGCCAAGCAACTCAAGGCCGCTGGTCGTGACATCATCAGCTTCTCGATCGGGGTTCCGAATTTCCTGCCCGGAAAGCATGTCTACCAGGCCGCCCGCGAAGCGCTGGACAAGGACAGCGGGCAGTACGGATCCAATCGGGGCCCGGATGCGTTGCTTGATGCCTTCGTCAAGCACCTGGAAGAGGGTGGCCTGGGCGGCTACGGGCGCAAGAACATCGCCACCGGCATCGGCGCCAAGCACATGCTCTACAACCTCGGCGAGGCCCTGCTTGACGCCGGCGACGTGATCGTCTTCCCGGTGCCGTACTGGACGACCTATCTCGACCTCGCCGAGATCCTCGACGCCAAGGCGCGCATGCTGCCGTGCCCGTCTGGGCAGAACTACAAGCTGACGCCGGCGCAGCTCGATGCGGCCCTGCCGGGCGCCAAGGTGTTCCTGTTCAACAACCCCTCGAATCCGACCGGCATGGTCTACACGAAGGATGAAATCGCCGCGCTCGCCGATGTGCTGGTGCGCCATCCGGATGTCTGGATCATCTGCGACGACATCTACAACCGCATGGTCTTCGATGGCGTCGGCTACCACAATTTCGTCAACGCGCGGCCCGAGTTGCGCGATCGCGTGATCCACGTCGATTCCATTTCCAAGACCTACGGCATGCCGGGCTGGCGCGTCGGCTTCATCGCCGGCCCCGAGGTCGTCGCCAATGCCGTGGTCACGCTGAATTCCAACCACATCACCAACGTGCCGGAAGTGGTCAATGCCGCGGCGGTGGCCGCGCTCAGCGGACCGCAGGACGTGACCGTGGGCAAGAACGCGGAATTCGCCGCGCGCCGCGACCAGGTCTATGCCGCGTTGACCTCGATCCCCGGCGTGGTTTGCCCGCGGCCGCAGGGTGCGTTCTATGCATTCCCGAACATCTCGGTCGCGTTCGGCAAGTCGCACAATGGCAAGAAGATCAGCAACGACGTCGATTTCTGCAGCGTCCTGCTCGAGGCCAAGGGGGTCGCCTGCGTGCCGGGCAGCGCCTTCGGCGATCCACTGGCATTGCGGATTTCCTATACCTGTCCGGCCGAGCAGCTCGCGCCGGGGTTGCAGCGTTTCCAGGAATTTTTCGCCGAACTCAAATGATCCTTCGCGGCATTCCAGTGCGTGTGGTCGGCCTGGCCCTGTTGCCGGGCCTGCTGGCAGCATGCTCGCAAGGCGTCGATATCGACGCGCTGCGCGTGCAGATCGGACATGCCCCGGTGGTCATGCTGTCCACTTCCAGCTGCGGCTACTGCAAGCGCCTGCGTGCAGACCTGCGTGAATGGGGCATCGCATTCGACGATCTTGATGTCGAATCGAATCCGCGCGCACGGCAGGCTTACCACGCAGTCAGCGGTCGCGGCGTGCCGATCCTGGTGATCGGCGACAGCGTCGTGCACGGCTACTCGCCGGCGCGTGCGCGCGAGCTGCTGCGCGCCGCTGACCTGCTGCCCGAATCTCCAGTCCACTGATCCTCTCCTGACTCCTGCGAGGTTGATGCAATGAAAGCTCCCGTACGTGTTGCTGTCACCGGCGCCGCCGGCCAGATCGGCTATGCCCTCCTGTTCCGTATCGCCGCCGGCGACATGCTCGGTCCCGACCAGCCGGTGATCCTGCACCTGCTCGAGATCACGCCCGCATTGCCCGCCCTCAATGGCGTGGTCATGGAGCTCAACGACTGCGCCTTCCCGACCCTGCATGGCGTGGTCGCCACCGACGACGTCAATGTCGCGTTCAAGGATGTCGACTATGCGCTGCTGGTCGGCGCGCGTCCGCGCGGACCGGGCATGGAGCGCAAGGACCTGCTCGAAGCCAATGGCGCGATCTTCGGGCCGCAGGGCAGGGCGATCAACGACCACGCCAAGCGCGACGTGCGCGTGCTCGTGGTCGGCAATCCGGCCAACACGAATGCCCTGATCGCGCAGCAGAACGCCCCGGACCTCGACCCGGGCCGTTTCACCGCGATGGTCCGCCTCGACCACAACCGCGCGATCAGCCAGCTGGCCGAAAAGACCGGCGCGCTGAACACCGATATCGCCAAGGTCACGATCTGGGGCAACCACAGTTCCACCCAGTATCCGGACATCCACCAGACCACGGTCAAGGGCAAGCCGGCGCTCTCGCTGGTCGACCAGGCCTGGTATGCGGATACCTTCATTCCGCTCGTGCAGCAGCGCGGTGCGGCGATCATCAAGGCGCGCGGGGCTTCCTCGGCGGCTTCCGCGGCTTCCGCGGCGATCGACCATATGCGCGACTGGACCCACGGCACCGCCGATGGCGACTGGGTCTCGATGGGCATACCCTCGGATGGATCCTATGGCGTCGAGCCGGGCGTGATCTTCGGCTATCCGGTCACGATCAAGAACGGCAAATACGCGATCGTGCAGGGGCTCGAGATCAACGCATTCTCGCAGGCGCGCATCGATGCCACCGACAAGGAGTTGCGCGAGGAGCGCGCTGCGGTCGAGTCTTTGTTCGCGAAGAAGTAGCTGTTATTTTCCCAGCCGGCGGTCCGTGATTTCGCGGATCGCCGGCGGTCGCGACGCGGGACCCGGCGCCAATGCCATGGCACCTGCATGTTCGCGACGTGCCGGATGAAACAGCGAGGAGCCCCACCATCAGCAACAAACGATTTCCTGCGGTGCATGCACCGATCATCCGCAAGCCGCTGATTCTGGTCAGCGACTTCATGCGCGGCGAGGCTGCTGGCGGCCTCGTCCTCATGGCCGCCGCCGCGCTCGCCCTGATCGTGGCCAACTCGCCCCTGTCCGCGACCTATTTCGAATTCCTGCGTGCCAATGTCATTGGCATGAACATCCAGCACTGGATCAACGACGGCCTGATGGTCGTCTTCTTCCTGCTCGTCGGCCTCGAGATCAAGCGCGAAATGCTTTCGGGCCAGCTGTCGACCTGGCCGCGGCGCATCCTGCCCGGAATCGGCGCGCTCGGCGGCATGATCGTGCCGGCCCTGATCTATGTCGCCTTCAATCGCGACGATCCCGCCGCCTTGCGGGGCTGGGCCATCCCCACCGCCACCGACATCGCCTTTGCACTCGGCGTCCTGTCGATCCTCGGCAACCGCGTGCCGGTCTCGCTCAAGGTGTTCCTGACCGCGCTGGCGATCATCGACGACCTCGGCGCGGTCGTGATCATCGCGCTGTTCTATACCAGCGAACTCTCGATCCTCTATCTGCTCCTGTCGGCCGCGGTGATCGCCATCCTGGTCACGCTCAACCGGGTCGGCGTGCGCCTCCTCTGGGTCTACATGCTGCTCGGCTTCATCCTCTGGTTGCTGGTCCTGCAATCGGGCGTGCACGCGACGATAGCCGGAGTCGTGCTGGCGTTGACGATACCGCTGCGCATGAAGAGCGACTATCGGGATCCACCGTTGATCGTGCTCGAGAATTCGCTGCAACGCGTCGTGCCGTTCCTGATCATTCCGCTGTTCGGTTTCGCCAATGCCGGCCTTTCGTTCGCCGGCCTGACCGCGGCCAACCTGGTCGAGCCGCTGACCCTCGGCGTGGCGCTGGGCCTGCTTTGCGGCAAGATCATCGGCGTCTTCGGCTTTTCCAGCATTGCCATCGGGCTTGGCATCGCGCGCCTGCCGCAGGAATCGAGCTGGCTGCAACTTGGCGGAGTCGCCCTGCTTTGCGGCATCGGCTTCACGATGAGCCTGTTCATCGGGCTGCTCGCGTTCGCCCAGCATCCGCACCTGCAAAGCGAGGTCAAGGTCGGCATACTCGGTGGATCCTTCATTGCCGGCATCCTCGGCTATCTCGTCCTGCGCCTTGCCCGGTCGCGGCCATCGAGCGAGCCCGGGCAGGCTTCCTGATTCCCGCCAGGCGCCGGCAGCGCGGATCGCGGGTCCCACCATCCAACCTGGAGACGATGCGAATGAACAGGCCATGCGGAATCCTCGTTCGTGCTGTCGCTGTCGGCGCGCTGCTTGCCTGCCTGCCGGCAGCGGCGGCAACCACCGCCCACGAACATGCGGGGCCTCCGACCGGCTCGGGTCTCGGCACTCTGGTCTTCCCGACTTCGGCCAGGTCCGCCGCGGCACAGGCCACGTTCGAACGCGCCGCCCTGCTGCTGCACCTGTTCGAGTACGAGGATGCCGCGACCGAATTCCGCAAGGCGCAGGAACAGGAACCCGGATTCGTCATGGCGGTCTGGGGCGAAGCGATGACCTGCAACCATCCGCTGTGGAACCAGCTCGACGAAGAAGCGGGCCGGGCGGCGCTGCGCAAGCTCGGCGATTCGCCAGCCGAGCGTGCCGTCCGTGCGGCCACCCCGCGCGAGAAGGACTATCTCTCGGCGGTCGAGATCCTCTATTCGGGCGAGGGCAGCAAAGTCGAACGCGATGCCCGTTATGCCGAAGCGATGCAGAAGATGGCGGCTGCCTATCCGGACGACAACCAGGCCCAGCTGTTCTACGCGCTGGCCCTGCAGGGGCGCAGCGAAGGCGTGCGCAACGTGCCCGACTACCTGCGTGCCGCCGAAATCGCGCGGCGCATTTTCGCCAGGAACCCGCAGAATCCGGGCGCGGCACACTACTGGATCCACGGCATGGATGATCCCGAGCACGCCAGCGGCGCGATCGAGGCCGCCCGCGCGCTGGCGAAGATCGCGCCGGATGCCGGCCATGCGCAGCACATGACGTCGCACATCTTCATCGCGATGGGCCTGTGGGACGATCTGGTCAAGGCGAACGAGGAGGCCTCGCGGGTAGTCCTCGCGCATGCGCGTGCGCAGGGCAAGCCCGAGGTGAGCTGCTTCCACTACAACGAATGGCTCGAGTACGGCTACTTCCAGCAGGGCCGCCATCGCGAGGCCAACGACCTGCTGCTGTCGTGCAAGCGCAGCGGCGAAGCCGGTGTCGCCGCGATGAAAGGCAAGGAAGGGGCCGACAAGCTCGCAGACCGCTTCTCCTGGTCGCTGCCGGTGATGCGCGCGACCGCGGTGATCGAGTCGAGGGACTGGGAGGGACCGGCCGTTCGCTTGCAGGTACCTGCTTCGAAGGACGACTATGCGAATGCAGTCACGGAATTCAGCACCGGCTATGCCGCCGTCCAGCGCGGCAACCTGGACACCGCACGATCCGCCCTGGCTTCGCTGGGCCAGCGCGTGGCTGCCGGCAAGCCCGATCCCGAAAACCTGCAGGCACTCGATTACCTGCGCATCCTCCACGACGACCTGGCCGGGGCGATCGCGGCGAAGCAGGGTGATATCGCGGAGGCGGTCAAACTCGTACGCGGCGCAGCCGCGCGGCTGGACGGCATGGCTTTCGATTTCGGTCCGCCGGTGCCGGTCAAGCCGCCGCACGAGTTGCTCGGCGAGATCCTGCTTGATGCCGACCGTGCCGAGGAAGCGATAGCCGAATTCACCGCCTCGCTCAAATCGGCGCCGCAGCGCGTGCAGTCCCTGCTCGGCCTGGCGCGAGCGCAGGCCGGGGCAGGCAAGGCGACGGACGCGGTGGCCAGCTACGAACGGCTGATCGCCATCTGGCATGCGGCCGATCCGGATCTTCCGGCATTGCTCGAGGCGCGCAGCTACGTCGACACGCACAAGGCGGAAATGGCTTCGGCCAGGTAGCCACCTCGCCCGGAGGGGCATCGGCACCCGCGCCACTCAGAGTTTGCCGTGCTCCAGCGGACGTTCGCGATGGGTCAGCGCCCATTCGGCATGTTCGGCCAGCGCGGCTTCGCCCAGCGCGCGCAGAATTTCGCGCTGTCCACGCGCGTCCGGTTCGGCTTCCAGCGCATTGCGCGCGCCAGAAAAGATGTTGCGCATGAACACATATTGCTTGATCAGTTCCTTGTCCGCCTTGCGGTAGGAATACGATTCGCGCGCGGCGGCCACGATCGCGAGCACGCCGATGACGGCGATCATGCTGGTCGTGACGTCGGGGTCAAGGCGTCCCTGGAACACCGCCAGCGCGACGGCGATCGAGATGCCGGTCCACAGGCAGGCAAGGCCTAGCAGGCGCGTGGTCCGGTGGACGCGCATGCGCGATTCCGTGCGCCGCGCGTAGTAGCCCAGTTGCCCGCCGCGGCTCGGTGCGCCGATCCATTCGTCGATCACGTCGGCAAGCACCCGTTTCTCTACGCGGATGCGATCCGGCGCATTGATCCCGGCCGCGCGCATGACGTTGCGGATCCAGCCCAGTTCGACATCCTGTTTCTGCATGAAGTTGTCGTGGGCGAATGCGATCGAGCCCGCCGCCGACACGCCGGCCCGGAACCAGTAATGCTGGACGCGCAGCCCTTCGGCCAGGGCGCGGTAGTCGATGTACTTGCGATGCCACTCGCGGCGCCTGGCGATCCGGTCGAGCATGACGCCGGCGCCGAACAGGGCGATGAACACGTAGATCATGTCGGCCTGGTCGAACCAGTCGCTGGGCAGGTCCGAATAGCAGACGAAGGCGACGCCCATCAGGGCGGCAAGGACATGGATGCCACGCATCGCCAGCAGCACGCGTCGCTGGAAATGGATGGCCAGGCGATCGGCCGCGGCGAACAGCGTCTCGATTTCCTCGCCCTCGACGGCGTCGGAGCCATCCGCCGGATCGCGCGCGGAGGCAACCACTTCTTCGCAATAGCGTTGCGAATCGGTGTTGAACTGCACCATGCGCCGGAACACCAGGCGGAACTCTTCCGGCATGCCCTCGGCGGCGGGACGTGCGCGGCTCTGGCTCAGCCAGCGCGCCTGCAATGCGCGCAGCGGCGGTTCGGGCGGCTGCACCTGGCCGCTGGAATCGAGCCGCGAGCAGGCGATGTGGAAGAGCAGGCTTTCGTCGCCGCGTTCCACCAGTGGGCGCATGCCGCTGCGACGCTCGATCGAGCCAGGCAGTATGCCCTCCACGTAGTAGCGGACGATCTGCGCGGTGCCGCCGAGCAGGTCCGATTGGCGGCCATCCCATACGGCCAGAAGAATGTGGCTGTGACTGGCGATGTAGACGCCGGCCTCGGCGTATTGCGCGTCGCGCTGGGCGCCGGGTCCGGCGATGCCCTCCGCCGTGTTGCGCGCGAGCAGCGGCAGCTGGATCACCGAGGCCTGCGCGCAAAGCGCTTCGAATTCGGCCCGGCTGGCATCGCTGGTGAAGTCCCGCTTGTACGCATCCGGCGGCAGCGGCAGCGGCGCTACGAGGCGGGCGCCGGCTTCCAGCGCCTCGCGCGCGACGAGCTGGTCGCCGCCCTCGGCCAGCGCCGAAAGCACGACCAGCGGCAGTTCGGGGAACTCGTTCTTCAACTGGACGAACAGCACTCGCACGCGTTCCCGAAGCTGCGCCGTCTCGGCTTCGACCAGGTTGCGATGACTGGTAACACCGATGATCAGCGGTGCAAGCGAAATGGTCGGTGTATGCACGCAGACTCCGGTTGGATCGGGTGGCACGCCCGATTTTCGATCATGGCGGTGCTGTTCGCGACTGCCATCGCGGGCGGCACGGGCGATGGGCTGAAACTATAGCCCGATACCGCCATGCAGGTGCGCAAGGCACGGGTTCCGGCCATGTCCACGGGGCAAGCCCGTTGGCCACGCTGCGCCGGCACCGGCATGGCGCGCGTAGCGCCCGGCTCGTCGCGCGCAGGTCAGGCGTCCTGCCGGGCGCCTGACCTGGAACCCGCTGCGTCCTCCGCGATCAACGGATCCGCATGACCGCTCAGTTGTTCTTGATGACCGGCGTCGAGTTGCCTTCGGTCCGCTCGTCCGCTTGCGGGTCCGCATCGGCGGCGTCCTCTCTCGCCCTGCGCATCTCCTCTTCGTTGACGGCCGGAAGGGGCCCTTGCTGTTCTTGCCTGCGTGTGTTCGACATTTCGTTCATCCTGGTTTCCGTGGGTTGCTGGCGTGCACAGCCGATGCGTCAAGCATGGTTGCGCACGGACCTGTCGCTGCTGCCGGCGCGATGGCGATGACCCGCATCGTCGTGGCACCGCCCGGGCCTGGGTCGTTGCCTCAGTTGTTGTGGATCACCGGTGCCGTGCCGTTGCCGGCGGTAATGCCATTCTCTTCGGTCGATTGATCGCCGACACTCTGGGTGCCGGAGCTGTAGTCGCGGTTCGCCAAAGTGACGACGATCACATAGCTGTAGTCGCCGGTCGCCTGGTTGTTTTCGGTTGCGGTGACCTGCGTATCACCCAGCGTGACGGTGAACGGATTCGGCTGGGTGGTGAAGGCCAGCGACTTGAACGTGAAAGTCTGGTTTGCGAACCGCGTCCAGGTGATCGTCTGGTTGCCGCGATTGATGTTCGTCGGTGGCGCCGGAATCACCGTTACCGGAGGTGTTGCGGAAGTGTCCAGTTTTACTTGTAGTGTCGTCATTGGGGTGCTCCTCGATTCTGGAACGGTCGGCGGCAGGTGCAAGGCGTGCCGTCACGCCTGTTCGGGTACCTGGTGGCTGGAATCCCCGGGCCATTCGAAAGTCACTGCTTCATCGCTTCGGCAACGCGCCGGGAAAACTCCTCGTTGACGGCGAAATCGATGCGGCCAGCCTGCGCGGCGGCCACGAAATCGACCGTTCGATAGCCCATGGCCTGCAGCCTGTGCGCGATCGGCCGGGCCGCGTCGGTGTCACCCAGCAGCAGCAAGGCGGTGGCCCACGTCGCGAGCAAATCGGGATCGTTGCCTTGCCGCGCGGCATCGGCGACCAGGTCGCGCGCACGCGTCCAGTGCGCGCGCGCCGGCGCGGCATCGCCGAGCTTGCGCGACACCTGGCCGCTGACGATTTCGGCCTCGGCAAGCACCACCGCCAGGCTTTTGTCGTCGGCATGCTCCGCGCGCAGTTTGCCGAGCGATTCCAGGGCGGTGGACGCCGCTTCGCGCGCCCGCTCCGCGTTGCCGTCCTTCAACTGCATGCGCGCGTTTTCGAGAAGGCCTTGCGCAAGTTCCTTCTGCCAGCGCACATGGCCCGGATCCTTGGCGACCAGGGCGCCGAGCATCTGCACGGCTTCGGCATTGGCTGCGGAGGCCTCCTCGTCGTGCCCGAGTTGGCGCAAGAGGTTGCCGAGCAACAGGCTGTAATAACCGAGGTCTTCCTGCCAATAGGTGTGGGTCGGATCGAACCGCAGGAGCTTCCTTGCGCTGTCGACGGCGTCCCGCACATGGCTCAGGGCGGCCTCGTCCTCGCCACACTTGGCCAGCGTGCGCGCGAGGATCGCATTGCTGACCAGCAGGCTTTCGCGTGCATCGTTGTTGGCCGGGTCGTCGGCGGACAGCTTTTCCTTGATGCGCTGGTCGGCCCGGTAGGCGGCTACGGCTTCCGCAAGCTGGCCCTGCTGGAACGAGACCTTGCCGAGGTTGTCGTTGGCGTCGCCCAACTGGGCTTGCCAGGATGCGTTGCCCGGTTCAGCCGCAGCGAGGCCGCGGAATATTCCAAGCATCGCCTGATACTGGGCTTTGGCGCCGGCGAGGTCGCCCCGGACTTCGAGGACGTGGCCGAAGTTGTTGTCGATCTGGGCCAGC
Organism: Dokdonella sp.; assembly: GCA_036734345.1. Classification (GTDB taxonomy): domain Bacteria; phylum Pseudomonadota; class Gammaproteobacteria; order Xanthomonadales; family Rhodanobacteraceae; genus Dokdonella. The sequence goes on from DAIMYT010000054.1 coordinate 18,708, forward strand.
TGGTTCTGCGCCTTGGTGTCCCCGGGCGAGCGGACCAGTACCTGTTTGACGATTGCCTGGGCCGATTCGAATGCGCGCTGCGCCGCGTCGAGCTTTCCCTGGTACCAGTAGGTCAGGCCCACGTAGGCCCAGATGTTCGCGTAGGTGAGCTGGCGCGCGGAATCTTCCGGCGTGCTCTCGACGACTGCCGCGGCGACCGCCAGGGCCGACCGGAACGACTCCATCGCGGTTTCCAGCTTGCCCTGGTCGAGACGGACCGCGCCGATGGTCTGCAAGGCCTTGGCGCGCTGTTCGAGGGACTCGGTGGTGACGTCGGTCGTCGGCAGCGACTGGAAGTATTGCATCGCCTGGTCGTCGACGGCCTCGATGATGTCGAGCCGGCTGACCTGCTGCAGCTTGTCGTTGAGATCGCCGAGCATGAAATTGACCAGGGTCTCCGCCTGCTTCTGGCGCCGCTCGGCGGCGGCGCGCGCGGCCACGGCAAAGATCGACAGCGTGGTCGTGACCACGGTCATGGCCAGGGCGAGCATGGCGACGGCGGTCATGCGCCGGAGACGGCGCTGCTGCTCGCGCTGCTTGAGCCTGTCGAAGCCGACGTCGAGGAGGCCGGCGATGAGCTTGAGCTTGGCGTTGTTCCTGCCGTCCTTGCCGGGCCTCGCATCGGCGGCGATCGGCTCCTCGGGCACCTCGCCGAGCGAGCCGTCGGCGGCGAGCGCATGGCGCAATGCCGGGCAGAAGCACTCCTCGGATTCGCGGCCGGGCAGGGTACTGGCGCCGGGTTCGCCGGCGACGATCAGGCAGAAAATGCGCTCGGCCCGACCGAGGCGCTTGAAGGCGAGCCCTTCCTCCTCGACCCAGCGGGAGCGCGCCGCATGCGGCGAGCAGATGACGATCAGGCCGGAGGCTCCGGCCAGCGCCTCGGATACCCTGTCGTTGAGGTTGTGCGAACTGGGCAGCTCTTCACGGTCGCGGAAGATCGGCCCCAGTCGCGCCGGGATGGTGCCGCACGACGTGGTCAGGCCGACCAGTCGCCCGGGCACGCGATAGGATTCCAGTGTCTTGTGCAGCCAGCTTGCCCAGGACGCATCCCGATGGCTGTAGCTGACAAAGGCGCGGTATCGAATCGACGTCAGTGGATCGGGATTGGTGGTCATCCCACGCCATTTGTCGGACTGGGCATTGCACCGGAATGACCGGGCCGGAGCTTGACCGGCCATCGTTGGCCATGTGGCTATCCATCGAACACGCCGGCGCAGATTATCACGAAATATGTGAAGTGCGTCACACTTCCCGCGGGCCGGAAGCCGGCGTGGCGCGCGCTGCATGGGCCGGTCCGGGAACACCCACAGGCAGGCGAACCCCGCTTGCCGCAAGCCAATCCGGCGACCTGTGGGCGTCGCCGGCAGGCAGGTCCGGCCAACGACGCCGGAACTCCGCGACGCCGCCGTGGGCAGATGCAAATGACGATTGCGCTGGTGCTGTTGCAGGCGCCGGCGGCAAGCCTCCTGCCGCGGCGCGATGCCCGGTTGAGGGCGCGCACATCCGCCGTCGCCCCGCGGCAGCCATCAAGCCCCGCTTCGCGTTGTCAGGTAAAATGAGGGTTTCCCGGGAGATCCCATGAGCGAATTGCACTCCTCCGGCGCGCGTTTCCGTGCCGCACTGGCCGAAGAGTCGCCCTTGCAGGTGATCGGCGCGATCAACGCCAACCATGCGTTGCTGGCGCGCCGTGCGGGGTTTCGCGCAATCTATCTGTCGGGCGGCGGGGTGGCAGCCGGTTCGCTGGGAATGCCCGATCTTGGCATCAACACGCTGGACGACGTCCTCGTCGACGTGCGCCGCATCACCGACGTCTGCGACCTGCCGCTGCTGGTCGATATCGACACCGGTTTCGGCCCCAGCGCGTTCAACATCGCGCGCACGGTCAAGTCGCTGATCAAGGCCGGCGCAGCCGCCTGCCATATCGAGGACCAGGTCGGCGCGAAGCGCTGCGGCCACCGGCCCGGCAAGGAGATCGTCAGCGCCGGCGAAATGGCCGACCGCGTCAAGGCAGCCGTCGACGCGAAGACCGATCCGGATTTCTTCGTGATCGCGCGCACGGACGCGATCCAGGTCGAAGGCGTCAATGCCGCCATCGAGCGCTCGATCGCCTGCGTGGAAGCCGGCGCCGATGGCATCTTCGCCGAGGCTGCCTACGACCTGCCGACCTACCGGCGCTTCGTCGAGGCGGTCAAGGTTCCGGTCCTGGCCAACATCACCGAATTCGGCAAGACGCCGCTGTTCAGCCGCGACGAGCTGGCTGCGGTCGGCGTGGCCATCCAGTTGTATCCCCTGTCGGCCTTCCGCGCGATGAACAAGGCCGCCGAGCACGTCTACGAATCGATTCGCCGTGACGGGCACCAGAGGAACGTGCTCGAAACAATGCAGACGCGCGAAGAACTCTACGAACGCATCGGCTATCACGAGTTCGAGCGGCATCTGGACGCGCTCTACGCGAAGAAGCGCTGAGGCCCAGGTGGACTCCCCGGGAACCATCAGGACGAGTGGACGACCATGACCACGCCGCATGCACGCAAACCGGGCGATGCGTCCAGGGTGGACAGGCGGCAGACGGCCTCCAAGCTGCTGCGCGTCGAAATCGACAAGCTGCCGCCGGACGAGCGCGCGGTCATCGAGCGCTTCATCGCGCGCCGCAGCGTATCGCGCAACATCGTCCGCGAGTTCTATACGAGCCAGACGTTCGGCGAACGCCTTTCCGATCGCGTGGCGGCGGTGGGCGGCACCTGGTCATTCATCATCGTCTTTCTGTTCGTGCTGGTCATCTGGATGCTGGTCAACAGCTACTTGCTGCGCAACACGGCGTTCGACCCCTATCCTTACATCCTGCTCAACCTCTGCCTTTCCTGCGTCGCCGCGATCCAGGCGCCGATCATCATGATGAGCCAGAATCGCGCCAGCGCCGCGGACCGCATGCATGCGCAGCACGACTACGAAGTCAACGTGAAGTCCGAACTCGAAATCATGCAGGTTCACGAGAAACTCGACCAGATGCGCGAACGCGACTGGGCGACCCTTGTCGAGTTGCAGAACCGGCAGATCGAACTGCTGCAGAAATTGCTCGAACGCGCGACCGGACTGGACGTATCGGCCGACACCGGACGGACCGGAGGAGGCGAGCCATGACGGCAAGCCCGGGCCGCACCGCACCCGGAAGGAACGCCGGCCGGGCGCTTCGCCGGAGGATGCGGTGACCGAATCGGAGCAGCTCGCGGGCGACGACCGCATCGTGGAGCAAGACAGCGCCACGCCGCAGCGTCGCAACTGGGACTCGGTGACTGCCCTGATCGCCGCGATGATCGGCGTGCTGGCATTGCTGGTGTCGGGCTATACCGCTTACATCCAGCGCCAGCAGGTGCGCGCGGAAGTCTGGCCCAGCCTGCTGATCGGATTCTATGAACCGGAACTCGCGGTGGGTGTGCACAACAAGGGCGTCGGTCCCGCCATCGTCGGCAGCATCCAGGTCTGGGTAGACGGCCAGCCGGCGCGGGGCTGGACCCAGGTCCTGCAAGCCCTGGGGCTGCCGGCCGAGGGCATCGGCGTTTCCACGCTGAGCAACACCGTGATCAGTCCCGGCGAACGGGTGCTGGCGATCAGGATGGCCGATCCCGCGTCCTATCAGGCGTTCAGGGACAAACTTGTCTCCCGTCTGAATACCGAAGTCTGCTATTGCTCCACCCTCGGCGAATGCTGGCTCTACAGCGACCGCACGGCGACCCGGAAGCCCAGGCTCTCCGCGATCGGCCAGTGCCCGGTCGTCCCGGACGGCCAGGCATTCGAGGATTGAC
>DAIMYT010000055.1:0-22386 GCA_036734345.1 Dokdonella sp.
CGATGCGGCACTGCTGCTCGGCGTCTGCGACAAGATCGTGCCCGGCCTGCTCATCGGCGGGCTGGGCTTCGGCGATTTGCCGGTGCTGTTCGTGCCGGCCGGGCCGATGACCTCGGGCCTGCCGAACAGGGAAAAGGCCGCCGTGCGGCAGCGCTATGCCGAAGGCAAGGCGAGCCGCGAGGAACTGCTCGATGCCGAATCGAAGTCCTACCACGGTCCGGGCACCTGCACCTTCTACGGCACCGCCAACTCGAACCAGATGCTGCTCGAAGTGATGGGCCTGATGATGCCCGGCGCGGCCTTCGTCAATCCGGGCACGACCCTGCGCGATGCGCTGACCGTGGCCGCGACCGAACAGGCGCTGCGCATCACCGCGCTCGGCCAGAACTACACGCCGCTGGCGAAGACCCTCGACGAGAAGGCCATCGTCAATGCCATGGTCGGCCTCGCCGCCACCGGCGGTTCGACCAATCACGCCATCCACCTCGTCGCCATCGCGCGCGCCGCCGGGTTGCGCATCGACTGGGACGATCTCGACGAACTTTCGCGCGCCACCCCGCTGCTCGCGCGCATCTATCCGAACGGCGCAGCCGACGTGAACCACTTCCAGGCCGCCGGCGGCCTCGGCTTCGCCATCCGCGAACTGCTCGATGCCGGCCTGCTGCACGGCGACATCCGCTGCGTGCATGGCGGCGACCTGCGCGCGCAGGCGCAGGAGCCCGTGCTCGACGAACTCAAGTTGCGCTGGAATCCCCCGCCGGCCACTTCCCTGGACACGGCCGTGCTGCGCCCTTGCTCCGACCCGTTCGATGCCGAAGGCGGCCTGCGACGCTTGTCCGGCAATCTCGGCCGCGCCGTGGTGAAGGTGTCGGCGGTGGCTGCCGGACATCGTTCGATCGAGGCGCCGGCACGCATCTTCGAATCGCAGGACGCCATGCTCGATGCGTTCAAGGCCGGATCGCTGGTCGGCGATTTCGTCGCGGTGATCCGCGCGCAGGGACCGCGCGCCAACGGCATGCCCGAACTGCACAAGCTCACGCCGACGCTCGGCGTCCTGCAGGATCGCGGCCAGCGCGTCGCCCTGCTCACCGACGGGCGCATGTCCGGCGCCTCGGGCAAGGTCCTCGCCGCGATCCATGTCGTCCCCGAGGCGATCGCCGGCGGCGCGCTGGCGCGCCTGCGCGACGGCGATCCGATCGCGATCGATGCCGAAGCCGGCAGCCTCGACGTGAAGATCGACGCGGCGACGCTGGCCGCGCGCGAACCGGTCATTCCCGACATCGGGCCCAGCCATCACGGCCTCGGCCGCGAGCTGTTCGGGCTCATGCGCCAGGCCGCCGGTAGCGCCGAGGAAGGCGCCTGCAGCCTGTTCGGGGCGGGCTAAGCGATGGCCCGCGCCGGCACGGATCTCGCCCTGATCGCCGACATTGGCGGCACCAACGCGCGCTTCGCGCTGACCGATCTCGCTGCACCCGAGATCCGCGTCCTCGAGCCGCGCACGCTGGCCGGCGCCGAATTCGCCAGCCTGCAGCATGCCGCCGAGCACTATCTCGCCGCCGTCGGCGTGCAGCCCCGACGCGCCGCGTTCGCGGTCGCCTCGCCGGTCGACCATGACGAGATCCGCCTGACCAACCGCGCCTGGTCGTTCAGCCGCGCCGAGCTGCAGGCCACGCTCGGCTTCGACGAACTGTGCATGCTCAACGATTTCGGCGCGGTCGCCTGGGCGGTGCCGGCGCTCGGCGCCGAGGATCGCGTGCATCTCTACGGACCGCTGCACACGCCGATGCGCGGACCGGTCACCGTGATCGGACCCGGCACCGGCCTCGGCGTCGGCCTGCTGGTCGGCTCGGACGCGAAAGGATGGCAGGCCGTCGAAACCGAAGGCGGCCACGTCAGCTTCGCCCCGATCGGCGACGAAGAGCACGTCGTCGCGCGCTGGCTCGACGCGCGCTTCGGACGCGCATCGACCGAGCGCGTGCTCAGTGGCGATGGCCTTTCGCACATCGCGGCCGCCATCGGCGGCACCCATGGCGGGCCTCGCGACGGGCGCAACGTGCCGTTGCGCGATCCCGCGGAAATCGTGGCGGCCGCGCTCGACGGGCATGATGTCGTGGCGCGACGCACGCTGGCGCGTTTCTGTTCGGTGCTCGGCAGCGTCGCCGGCGACACCGCCCTGATCCATGGCGCGCGCACGGTCGTGATCGCCGGCGGCATCGTGCCGCGCTTCATTCCGTTCCTGCGCAGCAGCGCATTCCGCGAACGCTTCCTGGCCAAGGGGCGCTTCTCGACCTATCTCGAGGCAGTGACGATCGAGGTGGTCGTGCATTCGCACCCCGGCCTGCTCGGTGCCGCCGTCGCCCTGCGCCAGCCCCACGAAGGATAAGACCGCCATGCCGACCTGGACACCCGATTCCCGCAGCGCACGCGTCGACGAGATCCTCTCGCGCGCGCCGGTCCTGCCGGTACTGGGCATCGAACGCATCGACGATGCGGTGCCGCTGGCGCGCAGCCTGGTCGAAGCGGGCCTGCCCGTGCTCGAGATCACCCTGCGCAGCGCCGTGGCGATCGAAGCGATCCGTCGCATCGCCGCCGAAGTGCCTGGCGCACTGGTCGGCGCCGGCACCGTGCTCGACGCCGCTTCCCTGCGCGCCGTGGCCGATGCCGGCGCGTTGTTCGCGATTGCGCCGGGCGCCACCGAGGCGCTTTATGCCGCGGCCGCCGACAGCGCCATTCCTTTCTTGCCGGCCGTGGCGACCGCCAGCGAACTGATGCGCGGGCTCGAACACGGGCATCATCGCTTCAAGTTCTTCCCGGCCGCTTCCTCGGGCGGCGTCGATGCGCTGCGTGCTTTCTCCGGCCCGTTTTCCCGGGTGCGCTTCTGCCCGACCGGCGGCATCGATGCGCTCAGTGCGCCGGCTTACCTGGCCCTGGCCAACGTGGTCACCGTTGGCGGTTCGTGGATGGTGCCGCGCTCGGCACTCGAGGCCCGGGACTGGGACACGATCGCCCGCCTGTCGCGAACCTGCGTGAACCTGGCCAGGGGTCGCTGAGCCGAGACAAACCTCGCCGGAACCGTTCGTCCGGTTCCCATGCTGCACTGCAGAACGCCCTGCCGCCGCCGATCCGGTAAAAAGGTGGCTTCTTGCCTGCAAGCAGTTCGGATCCTTGAGCACGAAAGGGAAAGCCACGTCGTTCGATATCGCCTACGAGGCCGGCGTCTCGCAATCGACGGTGTCGCGCGCGCTCAGCGGCAGCTCGCTGGTCAACCTCGACACGCGCCGCAAGATCCAGGCGATCGCCAAGCAGCTCAACTACAAGGTCGACAAGAACGCCTCGTGCCTGCGCCGCCAGCATTCGGTCACCCTCGCCCTGCTCCTGTTCGAGGATCCGACGCCGGATGATTCCCTGATCAATCCGTTCTTCCTGTCGATGCTCGGCTCGATCACGCGGGCCTGCGCGCGCCAGGGCTATGACCTGCTGATTTCCTTCCAGCAGTTCTCCAACGACTGGCATGCCGATTACCAGGACAGCCACAAGGCCGACGGCCTGATCCTGCTCGGCTACGGCGACTACCGGGTCGCGCGCAGCACCTTGCAGAAGCTGGCCGACCAGAACACCCATTTCGTGCGCTGGGGCGCCGTCGTCGAAGGCCAGCCCGGCATCTCGGTGGGCTGCGACAACCTCAGCGGCGGCCGCGCGATCAGCGAGCACCTGCTCGGCCTCGGCCGGCGCCGCATCGCCTTCCTCGGCGGCATCGGCGAACAGTGCCCCGAATTCCGCGATCGCTACCTCGGCTATTGCGCGGCGCTGCAAGCCGCCGGCATCGAAGTCGACCCTGCCTTGCAGATCGACGCGCTCGATTCGACCGAGCAGGTCGGCCATTCCGCGATCGCCGAGTGGATCGGACGCGGCATTGAATTCGATGCGATCTTCGCCGCCAGCGACCTGCTCGCGATCGGCGCGATCAATGCGCTCGACGAAGCCGGCATCAGTGTTCCCGGGCAGGTCTCGGTGGCCGGATTCGACGACATCCCGCTGGCCCGCTACGCCCACCTGCCGCTGACGACGGTGCAGCAGGATACGAAGCTCGCCGGCGAGGTCCTGGTCAAGCGCCTGCTCCAGCAGATCCGCGGCGAACCGGCGCAAAGCGAGATGCTGCCGGCGCGCGTCGTCATTCGCCGGTCGTGCGGCGCTCGCGTCCCTGCATGAGCTGATCGAGCCGCGCGCGCAGCGACGGCAGCGTCACCGGCGCGTCCAGCAACCAGACGGCCACATCGTGCGGCGCAACCTCGAAGCGATGCGTCGTGCCCGCGTCGATCGTCAATGGCGCCCGCGTGCTGTCCAGCGCGTCCCGCCAGCTGCCGGACTGCAGGCGATCGCCGAGGTCGAAAGATTCAGGTTCGTCGCCCTTGTTGAGCAGGACCAGCGCCGTCTGCGCCTGGCCCGCGTGCGCGAAGACGCGGTAGAACGTCGCGCGCTGCCCGGCCAGTTCGAGGTCCAGTTGCAATCCGCGCTGCAGGGCGACCGATGCGCTGCGTGCGCGGGCGATGCGCGTGAGCTGCCGGCGGATCGGATGTTCGCGTGCCGCGGCGATGCCTTCGCTGCCGAAGTAGTTTCTGTTGCCGTGGTGTTCGGCGCGACCGCGCATGAAGCCTGATTCCGAGCCGTAATAGACCACCGGAATCCCGCGCGCCGTGAACAGCCAGTTGTGCGCATCGATGAAGCCGGCATCGCTGGCGTCGAAGCGGGCCATGTCGTGGTTGTCGTAAAAGGTCGCCAGCTCGTAGGGATTCTGGAACGGGCCGTTTTCAAGTTCGAGGGCGGCGCCGAGCGCGGCGAAGTCGCCGCCGGATTTCTCGAAGGCGTCGGCGATGGCCTTCTTCATCGGGAAGTCGAGCACGCTGTAATGGCCGTTTTCGTTCCAGGTGTACGGCGCGATCTTGTTCGCGTCGTAGTCGAACGCCTCGCCGAACATGAAGAAGCCGGGATGGTCGGCGCGGATGCGAGCAGCAAAGCGGTTCCAGAACTCCAGCGGCTGGTGGCCGATCGTGTCGACGCGGAACGCGGCCGCGCCTTGTTCGATCCATTGCCGGTAGGCGCCAACGAGATAGTCCATGACGGCCGGATTGTCCGGATTGAAATCACCGAGCTGGGCGAGATCGGGCGTCGTGTTGTACCAGCGCTGCAGCGGGTTGCGCGCCGGGTCGAGCTGCGCGGGCGGCAGGTTGCCGTGGTCGGCGACGAGCGTGCCGGCGGCATCGAAGACCTGGCCGAAACCCGGCTGCTTTTGCGGCATCGACCAGGCCGGCGAACTGTGGTTGGCGACGATGTCGAGCACGGTTTTCAGGCCCTTGGCGCGCAGCCCGCGGGTCAGGTCGGCAAACTGCAGCCCCGGGCTCGGCAGGTGCTCGTCGACGCGGAAGAAGTCCATGCCCCAGTAGCCGTGGTAGCCGGCCTTGCCGCGGTCGGTCAGGAACGATGTGCACGTGACCTCGTCGCCGCCGCTGAAGGCCTCGTCGGGGTTGTCGACGATCGGCGTGATCCAGACCGCGCTGAAGCCCATTTCGCGGATGTAGTCGGCGTTGTCGAGCAGGCCGCGGAAATCGCCACCGAGGTAGCCGAGGTGGGCGACGACGCCATCCGGGCAATGCAGCGGGATGTCGAAGGTCGGATGCGCGCCGCCCTGGTCGCGATGGTCGTTGCCCGGATCGCCATTGACGAAGCGGTCGGTGACGACGAAGTAGACAGCTTCGCTGGCGAAGGGCTCGAGCGTGCCGTAGTAGTCACCGGCCGGTTGCGGCGCCACGCCGGCCACCGGGGTCAGCGAAGGGGCGTCGCATCCCGTCATCAGCGCGACGATGCAGGCGAGGGCGAATCCGGATCCGGCAATACGCATGTCAAGCACCCCGCTGCGCGGCAACGACGACAGGAGCATCCATCACCGGCACGCGCAGCATGCACAGCCCGGCAATGACGAAACTCGCGCCGCCGAGCGCGAGCGCATAGATCGGCTGGTTGCCGAACAGCGTCTTCAGCAGCACGCCGAGCACGCTCGCGGCCAGCAGCTGCGGGATCACGATGAAGAAATTGAAGATGCCCATGTAGATGCCCATCTTCTTCGCCGGCAGGCAGTCGCAGAGCATCGCGTAGGGCAGCGACAGGATCGATGCCCAGGCAAAGCCGATGCCGATCATCGAAACCAGCAGCCAGTCCGGATCACGGATGAAGAGAAACGAAACCAGCGCGGCCGCACCGACCCAGAGATTGACCATGTGACTGGCGCGCAAGCCGATGCGCGCAACCATCAGCGGAATCACCAGCGCGGCCAGCGCGGCGAAGCCGTTGTAGGCGGCAAACAGCACGCCGACCCAGTTGGCGCCTTCGTTGTAGGCCGCCGAGGTCGGGTCGCTGCTGCCGAAATGCACTTCGGTGACCGCAGCCGTGGTGTAGATCCACATCGCGAACAGGGCGAACCAGGAAAAGAACTGGACCAGGGCAAGGCGGCGCATCGGGCCCGGCATCGCGCGCATGTCGGCCATGATCTGCACGAAGGCGCCGGTCGAGCGGGTTTGGCTGAGGAACAACAGGGCGATGCCATAACCGAGCAGGCCGCCGGCGAGGATGAAGAGCTCCTTGGCGAGGTCGCCGAGCACGATCCAGCCCAGCAGGCCGGCGCCGACGAGGATCCAGAGAATGGCGTCACGCAGCGAACCCTTGCCTTCCTCGCGACGCACCGGCTGCGCGTCGTCGAAGGATTCGAGCACCTCGGGCGGGTATTCGCGCGTCTTCAGCACGGTCCAGCCGACCGCGCCGAACAGGACCACGGCGCCCGCATAGAACGCATAGTGCACGGTCTGCGGAATCTGGCCCGGCTCGGCGGTGTTGGCGACTCCGGCCTTGGTCAGCAGCCAGGGCAGCAGGCTGGCGACGACCGCTCCGACGCCGATGAAGAAGCTCTGCATCGCATAGCCGCGTGGACGTTGCGATGCGGGCAACTGGTCGCCGACGAAGGCGCGAAACGGTTCCATCGACACGTTGATCGAGGCATCCAGTATCCACAGCAGTCCGGCCGCCATCCACAGCTGCGGCGAGTTCGGCATCAGCAGCAGGGCCATGCTCGCGAACATCGCGCCGTACAGAAAATAGGGCCGGCGCCGGCCCAGCCGCGTCCAGGTGCGATCGGAAAAGTGGCCGACGATCGGCTGCACGATCAGCCCGGTCAGCGGTGCGGCGATCCACAGCAACGGGATCTGGTCCATGTCCGCGCCAAGCGTCTGGAAGATGCGGCTGACGTTGGCGTTCTGCAGGGCGAAGCCGAACTGGATGCCGAGGAAGCCGAAACACATGTTCCATATCTGCCAGAAACTCAAGCGCGGCTTGGGCGACATCGCATTCTCCTGTGACCAGTTCGAATACTACGATCACGGCGGATCGAAGGCGTATTCCATGGTAGGGCGCACCCGAATGGAAACGGGTGACCTGCATACGTATTCATGCACTCGCCCGCCAGCCGCGCCCGCCCTGTCGGGATCCTTGCACCCGGGGCGGTAGCGGATCCCCTGCCGCTTCACCCGACGGCGCATCAAGCGCATGCAGCTTCGCTCGCGGCCTCGCGATAGACTAGGCACCCCTGAAATTTTCTTGCGTCTCCCATGCTCGCACTGCCCGACCACGCTGCCCTCGACAAGATCGCCCTGATCGGCGGCTGCGCGCGACTGGACCTTGCGGTCGACATCGCGCGCCTGCGCAGCGAAGTGGAGTCACTGCCGGAAACCTACTGGGGCCAGAGCGGCGGGCGCGTCGGCGTGCACAATCCGGCGCAGGCGATCTTCCTGCGCGGCCATGCGCCGGCCGAAGGCAACCTGCCGATCGACGAGCGCGAGGCACTGCATCATCTTCCCTACGTGCGCGAGCTGATCGGGCAGGTCATTCCGGCCGAGCCGATGCGCTGCCTGATCGCCCTGCTGCCAGCCGGTGCGGTGATCGCGCCGCACATCGACCAGGCCGACTATTTCAGCAAGACCATCCGGATTCACGTTCCGATCACCAGCAACGAGAACGTCTGGATGTACTGCGCCGGGCAGTGCTACCGAATGCGGCCCGGCGAAGTCTGGGCGCTCAACAACAGCACGGTGCATGGCGTGGTCAATGCGGATGAAACGCAGGGTCGCATCCACCTGATCTGCGACTTCCTCGCCAGCCCCGGACTGGACAGGTTGCTGGCTGCGGCCGATCGCGGGCTGGGCGAACACAAGGCGGCCATCGAGGCACGCCTGCAGGCAGCGCGCGGACAAGCGCGGCGGGCATGATCGCAACCACGCGGTTCGTCTACGTCCACCTGCACAAATCCGGTGGCACCTTCGTCAACGAATGCCTGCTGCGGTTCTTTCCCGATGCGCGTCGGCTCGGCTACCACCTGCCGCGCAGCCTGGTGCCGCCGGAGCTTGCATCACTCCCCGTTCTCGGTTTCGTGCGCAATCCGTGGAGCTACTACGTTTCCTGGTACAGCTTCCAGTCGCAGATGGCGCAACCCAATGCACTGTTCCGCTGCGTCAGCGAAGATCGCTCCCTCGGTTTCTCCGGCACGATCCGCAACCTGCTCGAACTCGGCAGCGGCAGCGACAAGCTGGACGATCTTGTCGCGCGATTGCCGGCGAGCTACGGCAACCAGGGACTGAACCTGCCGGGGTTCGCGCTGGCGCCGATCCGCGACAGCGGGAAGGGCTTTTACAGCTATCTCTTCGATTACATGTATGGCGGTGGCAGCGTACCGGCGGTCGTTGGCCGCGTTGAAAACCTGCGCGCCGACCTGCTCGATTTTCTCTCGGGCCTCGGCACGCCGATTCCGCGGCCCCTGCGCGAGTTCATCGAGCATGAACCTCCACGCAACCGTTCACGGCATGGTGAAACCGCCGGACACTACGACGCCGAACTGAGTGCCCTCGTCGCCCGGCGCGACCGCGCGGTAATCGAGGCTTTCGGCTATGAATGCGGGAGTCCCTAGCCGGACAGGTGCATATGCTCCGATCGGCATTTGCCGATGATGCACCTGTATGGATCCTCGCCAACTGGCCAGCGCCTCCTTGTGCCGGCCCATTGTCATCTGCCCCGCTTGCCGCCCGCCGCCCACACCCCCCGGGTGTTCTAGGGTTTTGGGCGAGGTGTAGTGGCAACGCTGGGAGGAAGGATCGGCAGCGTCACCTTCGGCTGGTCTCCGGTCAGCGCACCGAGGAAAGATTCAATCTTGGCGACTTCATCGTCGCCAAGTTTTGCACCCAGCTGGCTGCTGCCCATGATCGCCACGGCCTGGCGAAGATCCCAGACCTTTCCGGTATGGAAGTAGGGCGCGGTCAAGGCGATATTGCGCAGTGGAGGCACGCGGAACACATACTCGTCGCTGACTGTCTTGGTGACTTCGAAGCGCCCCTTGTCACCAGGCGGCAGGATGTCGGCACCGGGCCGCTCCACCACGCCGAACGGAGCGTACATGCCGCCGCCGATATTGATGCCGTTGTGGCATGCCGCACAGCCCTTGCTTATGAACAATTCCAGACCTTCCTTCTGGCTTGCCCCAAGTGCTTTCTCGTCACCCTTGATATAGCGGTCAAGCGGCGCATTCGGCGTAATCAGGGTCGCCTCGAATACGGCAATCGCCTTGCGCACGTTGTCAAACGTGATCGGATCGGATTCGCCGGGAAAAGCCGAGGCAAAAAATGCCGAATAACCCGGAATGCCCTTGAGCTGCTCGACGACATGTACCTCGGTCGTATCCATCTCGACCGGGTTGACCAGCGGACCTCCAGCCTGCTGCTCAAGATCCTTTGCCCGGCCATCCCAGAACTGAGCGACATCGAACACCGCGTTGTAGACCGTAGGTGAATTGCGACCGCCGTGCTGCCAGCGGTGGCCGAGCGATGTTTCCTGGACATCGACGCCGCCCATTCCAATCATGTGGCAGGAATTGCAGCTTATCGAGTGGCTTTCGGAGAGTCGCGGCTCAAAGTAGAGCATCTTGCCGAGATTCACCTTGGCCGGTGTCGAGGCATTGCCCGGAAGTGGAGGTGCCTTGGCGGGTATCGGCTTGAACAAGCCCTGCGCCTGTTTCATCAGTTCGGACTGCGAATAGGCCGGCGCGGCCACAAGGCATCCGAAGGCGACAAGCGTTACCGCTGCTATCGAGCGCATGACGATCTCCCGTGCAGGAACGGCGATTGCAATGCTGACGCGGACCTCGCCGACGGAACCGTGCACGCCAAGCTTACCACGCGGCCGGTGATCAACCCGGCCGGTTGCCAGATAACATCAGGATCCGCGCTGGCGCCGTGCGGTCGGGAGTCCGGCGTCACATGGGCGAGCGACCGATCAACCGGCGCCGCCTTCCGCGTTCCGATCATCTTGCCGACTGTCGAGCCGCTGCGCGAATTCATCGAGCTGGTCGTGCCGCGCAATGCGTCGGCACACGAGTCCTCACGGGACTATTGCGACGATGGACTGGCCGCGGGGGTAGCGGAGCGCGACCGCGACGTTATCGACCGCCACGCCTGTTCGCTCGGCGGCAGATCGACGTGCTGGCGCCTCAGCGGGCTTTCTTGCCGCCGCCTTTTGCACCAGCCTGTTTTCCGCTCCTCGGCTTGGCCGGCTCGCCCTTCTTGCCGAGCTCCTCGAGCAGGGTGCTCATGTCCTCGGCGTGCTCCTCCTCCACGGCGAGGATCTCTTCCATGATGCGTCGCGTGGTCGTGTCGGCGTTGCCGAGCCAGGCGACGATCTCGCGATAGCTGTCGATCGCGATGCGTTCGGCAACGAGGTTTTCCTTGATCATGTCGACCAGGTCATCGCCTTCGACATATTCGGAATGGCTGCGCGTGAGCAGTCCTTCCGGCGACAGGTTCGGCGCGCCGCCGAGCTGTGTGATGCGCTCGGCGATGCGGTCGGCATGGCCCTGCTCTTCATTGGCATGGGCGAGGAATTCGGCGGCCACGCTCTGTGCGTTGATACCCGATGCCATGTAGTGGTGATACTTGTAGCGCAGCACGCAGACGATCTCGGTCGCCAGCGCCTCATTGAGGATGCGGATGACTGTTTCGCGATCGGCCTTGTAACCGTCGGTGACGGCGCCGCGCTCGATATGCTCGCGCGCACGCTTGCGGATGTTCTTGATGTCGGAAACGAACGGCTTGTTGGCGGCCATGGTGTCTGCTCCTCGGCTGGGGTGGCGATCGCGGTCCTTCGAAGCGAACAGGCCGACCACGACCTGCGGACGTGCCCGGTGCTCCCCTCGTCCCGTCGATTGTGCCGGCCGATCCACAGCCTGCGCTGAACGGCCAGCGGCTAGCCGCGGCTGGCCGCCTCGGCACGCTCGCACACCGCCGCGATCAGCGGCAGCACCGCTTCGATCTCGCCCTCGTGGCGGCGCCACTTTTCCGCGGCCGGCGCAGACAGGGTATGCCGCGAATGCGGCAGGTCCGCTTCCAGTTCGACATCCCAGCCAATGTCGCTCTCGGCGCAGAGGCGTTGCGCTTCGCCGCGCGGATCGGCGAGGAAGGCGTCGTAGCGGATCCGGCTGACCTGCCCGGCGGGAACGGCGGCGAGGTCGTCGAGCAGGATGCGCGTGGTCCTTGCCCATTGCCAGGCGACGATCTCGTGCAGGGGCTTGCCGCGCAGATCGCGCCAGCCCGGCACGAGCACCAGCGACCATGCCGGGCTGCCCCAGTCGGGCATGTTCGGATAAGTGCGGAATTTTCCTGAATTCCACGCCTCGATCATGCTCGAGAGCACTTCGCGGGGATCACGGTAAAGATAGATGAAGCGGGCCTCGGGAAACACCTTGCGCAGGAACGGAATGCGCAGCGCGTTCTTCGGCGTCTTCTCGAGCATGCGCACGCGGCCGGCCGGCGCGGGTGCGCCCTCGCGATCGCGCAAGGCTTCGTCGAAGCGCGCGCGCAATTCGGTGATGATCGCCGGCGTGGCCGCAGCGGCCTCGAGCCGGTTGGATTGCCAGCCGCCCGCCGCCGGATGCAGGCCGGGCATGCCTTCGACGCGCCCGTGGCTTTCGCCGCCAACCGTGTACAGGGCCGGCGCGCGCGCCAGCGTCTCGAACAACAGGGTTGAGCCCGATCGCGGCGGGGATACGATGAACACCGGGCGATCGAAACGCGCATCGGCGCCAGTGCTTGCCGGGCGCCGCGCGGCGCCTGCCGCGACGGCAGGCATCGCCACCGGTGCAGCGCCCGCTGCCGTCGTTGCCGCCGATTGCGCGCCTGCATCGGGATCGGTGCCGCGCTCGTCGCTCATGCCGGTCCTCGGCTGGTCGTCGAGCGCCGCGCGCAGGATCATCGGCGCCAACGCGGAAAGGAACTGCGAACCGTTACGCAAGGCGACCGACGGGCCGAGCTGTTTCATCCGCTGGCCGAAGGCGTCGAGCGCGGCGCGGTAGGCCGGCATGCCGGCGCGATCGCTGCCATGGCGCGCCCACAGGCCGAGCCAGGTCGACGTCAGCCGCGCGCATTGCTCCTGGATCGCCGCCAGCTGGGGATGGGGCTGGGCTTCGCCGAGCAGGAAATTCAGGTGTTCGCGCAGCTCCCACGGCGACATCACGCTTGGCAGGTTGACCGATTCGAATTGCAGCTCGGGATTCGCGGCGGGATCGGGCGCGACACGGCGCGGCTGCCATCCCGGCGCCGGGCGTCCCGGCACGCGGCCGCCGCTGGCGAGGTTCCAGAAGGCCTCGCCGCCGACCGTGTCGGCGACCAGGTGGATGCGCTGGCTGTTGGCCGCATTGATGACGCGATGCCGGCGCCAGGTATCGAAAATCCAGCACTCCCCGGCTGCCATGTTGACCTCGCCCTCGCCGCAGATGAAGCGCACCGTGGGCTGGGTCAGGATCGGCACGTGCACGCGGACGCGTTCACGCCAGTAATAGGCGAGGTCGGCGTGCGCCGGCACTTCGGCATGGCCGCTCAGGCGCATCAGCCGGCTGCGGCCCCAGACCGCGCCGAGGCTGGCCAGCACCTGGCGCAGGTACGGACAGGCATCGAGGTACGGGGTCGGCCGCATTGGCCCGGAGATCGAGTCGCTACCCGGGTCGCCATCGACCGAGATCAGGGCCAGCGCGGAATTGCCGGCGTAACCCTGCGGGTGCGGGCGCCAGGCGTCCTCGCCGAGCTGGCCGATCTCGGCCAGCAGCGCTTCCGCGTCGAATGCGAGCGGGAACTGGACAAACGGAACCTGCAGCTTCATGCCTTCACCTGGACGGACGACCGCCCATTATCACCCGGGACGATAAACGTCGCCGCCGGTCGCGCGGAATTCGGCGGCTTTCTCGGCCATGCCCTCGCTGAGCGCGGCATCGGCTTCGAGTCCGTGCTCCTTCGCATAGTCGCGCACGTCCTGGGTGATCTTCATCGAGCAGAATTTCGGCCCGCACATCGAGCAGAAATGCGCGGTCTTGTGCGCGTCCTTCGGCAGGGTCTCGTCATGGAACTCCTTGGCCTTCTCCGGATCGAGGCCGAGGTTGAACTGGTCGGCCCAGCGGAATTCGAAGCGCGCCTTGGACAGCGCGTTGTCGCGCGCCTGCGCGGCCGGATGGCCCTTGGCGAGATCGGCCGCATGCGCGGCGATCTTGTAGGTGACGATGCCGTCGCGCACGTCCTGCTTGTTGGGCAGGCCGAGATGTTCCTTCGGCGTCACGTAGCAGAGCATGGCCGTGCCGAACCAGCCGATCATCGCCGCGCCGATCGCCGAGGTGATGTGGTCGTAGCCCGGCGCGATATCGGTGGTCAATGGCCCGAGCGTGTAGAAAGGCGCCTCGCCGCACTTCTCGAGCTGGCGCTCCATGTTTTCCTTGATCAGGTGCATCGGCACGTGGCCGGGGCCCTCGATCATGGTCTGCACGTCGTGCTTCCAGGCGATCCGGGTGAGTTCGCCGAGGGTATCGAGTTCGGCGAACTGGGCGGCGTCGTTGGCATCGGCGATCGAGCCCGGGCGCAGGCCGTCGCCGAGCGAGAAGCTCACGTCATAGGCCTTCATGATTTCGCAGATTTCCTCGAAGCGCTCGTAGAGGAAACTTTCCTTGTGGTGCGACAGGCACCACTTGGCCATGATCGAACCGCCGCGCGAGACGATGCCGGTGACTCGCTTGGCGGTCAGGTGGATGAACGGCAGGCGCACGCCGGCATGGATCGTGAAGTAATCCACGCCCTGCTCGGCCTGTTCGATCAGGGTGTCGCGGTAGAGCTCCCAGGTCAGGTCCTCGGCGACGCCACCGACCTTTTCCAGCGCCTGGTAGATCGGCACGGTGCCGATCGGCACCGGCGAATTGCGGATGATCCATTCGCGCGTCTCGTGGATGTGCTTGCCGGTGGACAGGTCCATGACCGTGTCGCCGCCCCAGCGGATCGACCAGACCATCTTCTCGACTTCCTCGGCGATCGAGCTCGACAGCGCCGAGTTGCCGATGTTCGCGTTGATCTTCACGAGGAAGTTGCGGCCGATGATCATCGGCTCGGACTCGGGATGGTTGATGTTGTTCGGAATGATCGCGCGGCCGCGGGCGACTTCGTCGCGCACGAACTCGGGCGTGATCAGGCGCGGCAGCGAAGCGCCGAACGATTCGCCCGCATGCTGCTTCAGGAGATGCTGTTCGCGGATGCGCTCGAGGTTCTGGTTCTCGCGGATCGCGATGTATTCCATTTCGGGCGTGATGATGCCCTGCTTCGCATAGTGCATCTGGGTGATGTTGCGGCCGGCCTTGGCCCGCCTCGGCTTGGGCACGCGCGGGAAGCGCACATGGTCGAGCTGGTGCGCGCCGGCGTGCTTGCGCGTGAACGGCGAGGAGAACTCGGCCAGAGGCTCGCTGTCGCCGCGCGCCTCGATCCAGGCTGCGCGCAGTGCCGGCAGGCCGGCGGCCAGATCGACGCGATAGTCGGGATCGGTGTACGGACCCGAGGTGTCGTAGATCGCGAACGGCGCGTTCTTCTCGACGCCAAACGTGCTCGGCGTGTCCTCGAGGACGACCTCGCGCATCGGCACGCGGATATCGGCGCGGCTGCCCTGCACGTGGATCTTGCGCGAACCGGGGATCGGCCGGACCACCGATTCGGAGAGTTCGGCAGCTTCGGTCAACAAGGGATTGGGTACGGCGTTCATCGGCATGGGTCCTGCTTTCCGGGAGCCGGCCTTGCGGCGGCGGTCTCCTGCGAGGGATTCGCAAATCAGAAAAGCGGGCGCCGAGCGGCGATTTCTCGATCGCGCGTCTGACGAAGCTCCCTACGCCGGTAAGGCCGTGAAATGGCCGCCGGATCAGGTTCCAAGGGACTCTCTCAGCCAGTACACGCCGGCACCCCCGCTTCCAGCGTGCATTGAATCATGTTCGCTGCAGTCAAGCCAGCCGGAGGCGACCGCGACTCGCCGGAAAGCGATCACCGGCGATGTCCCGCCGGCGCGGTCGCCAATCGCGTCGGCGGGCCAGACACGGCACAATGGCGCTCTGCACCCAGGAGTCGCCATGGATACCCAGCATCCCGATCTCTACCCGCTGTTTGCCGAGCACGTCGAGATCCTCACGAAGCGCGCGGACGCGGCCCTGCAGCGCGGCGGATTCGATCACCTGCTCTTGCCTGCCGGCGTCCTGCGCTACCAGTTCCTCGATGATCGCGACTATCCGTTCTTCGTCAACCCGCAGTTCAAGCACTGGCTGCCGGTGACGAAGGCGCCCGGTTCGTGGCTCGTCTACACGCCCGGGAAGAAGCCGAAGCTCGTCTACCTGCAGCCGGCCGACTACTGGCACGTCGTTCCGGAAGTCCCGGCCGGCTACTGGGTCGAGCAGTTCGACATCGTGATCATCCGCGAAGCGGCCGAGGCCGCCGCGCACCTGCCGAAGGCCGGGGCGCGCTGCGCGATCATCGGCGAGGAGAACGCCGCGCTCGACGGCTTCGTTCCGAACAACCCGCAGGCGGTGATCGATTACCTGCACTACCAGCGCGCGTACAAGACCGCCTACGAACTGGCGATGATGCGCGTGGCCAGCAAGATCGGCGCGCGCGCGCACCGTGCTGCCGAGAACGCGTTCCGCGCCGGCGAATCCGAATTCGGCATCCACATGGCCTATCTCGATGCCGCGCGGCAGACCGAGAACGAACTGCCCTACAGCAACATCATCGCGCTCAACGAGCATGCCGCGATCCTGCACTACCACGATCTTCGCCACGCGCCGCCCTCGCACCTTGATTCGTTCCTGATCGATGCCGGAGCGAGCTTCCACGGCTATGCAAGCGACATCACGCGCACCTATGCCACCGACAGGTCGGGGGAATTCCAGGCCCTGATCGATGCGGTCGAGGCGGCGCAGAAGGGCTTCTGCGCGAAGGTGCGCGACGGCCAGGACTACGCGGCGCTGCACGTGCATGCCCATCTCGTCCTCGCCGGCGTCCTCAAGCAACACGGCTTCATCCGCATGAGCGCGGAAAGCGCGGTCGAATCGGGCGTCTCGGCGGTGTTCTTCCCGCACGGCCTCGGCCATCCAATCGGCCTGCAGGTGCACGACGTGGCCGGTTTCGCCGCCGACGACGCGGGCGCCACGATCGCGCGGCCGGAGGGCCACCCGTTCCTGCGCATGACGCGCCGCCTCGAGCCCGGGATGGTCGTCACGATCGAGCCCGGCCTCTATTTCATCGACATGCTGCTGGCGCCCTTGAAGGACAAGCCGGCCGGCAAGGACATCGCCTGGGATCGCGTCGATGCATTCCGCAAGTACGGCGGCATCCGCATCGAGGATGACGTCGCCTGCAGCGAAGGCGAACCGGAAAACCTGACCCGCGATGCTTTTGCGCTGGTTGGCGCGCGCTGACGGCGGCGTGCCGCCCGGGATCGCGCGTTCAACTGAACCCGCGGAGAACGCCCGGTTGCCGGTCGTCCAGGCCGTGCAACCAAAGCCTGCCCTGCGACGTCACTGATATCAGCTGCTGGCGATTCCGCCGCGCATCCATCCTCTGGAGACCGACATGCATTGCAAGAATCTGGCACTTCGTACGCTCGCCAGCCTGGCCCTGGCCATCGCGGCGCTCGGCGGCGCGGCGGCCGCTTTCGCCAGCGAGGCCGCGAACGACAGCGCCCGGGTCAGCGTGACCTGGACCGATCCCGCGCAATTCACCGAAATGCGCTACAGCCACGGACTCAACCGGCCAAAACCCGAGAGTTGGCTCAACGAGATGCGCAAGACCGTCGTGCGCCGCGCCGACCGCCTGCTCAAGCCCGGCCAGCGGCTCGACGTGACCATCACCGACGTCAAGCTGGCTGGCCAG
This sequence comes from Dokdonella sp., assembly GCA_036734345.1. Lineage (GTDB taxonomy): Bacteria > Pseudomonadota > Gammaproteobacteria > Xanthomonadales > Rhodanobacteraceae > Dokdonella. The sequence goes on from DAIMYT010000055.1 coordinate 17,298, forward strand.
TACGAACCCTGGCGTGGTCCGAACTACAACGACGTGCGCATCGTCAAATCGCTGTACCCGCCGAGCATCGACCTGCGCTTCAGCCTGGTCGATGCGGATGGCAAGGTCATCGACAGCGGCGAACGCAAGTTGCGCGACCCCGCCTTCCTCAATCGCGGCTCGACCAACAGCAGCGAGTCCTATCGCTTCGAGAAGCGCCTGCTCAAGGACTGGCTGGCGCGCGAGTTCGAGAAGAAGGACGCCTGATCGGCGGCGATCGCGCGCTCAGCGTTCGTCGGAGCGCGACCACGGCTCACGCACCATGCTGCGCATCCAGCCCATGCGGTAGGCGGCCTCGCCGAGCATCTCGTGGATCGCCGCATCGGACTTGTCGAGCGCGCCGGTCGAAGGCAGGTAGTAGCCTGCGCTGTTGGCGCTGGCGAATCGCGTGTCGGCAGGCCAGGCGCATACGCTGAAGCCGGCCTCGCGGAATGCGTAGGCCGCACGTGGCATGTGCAGGGCGGAAGTAACCAGCCAGATGCGCTGGTCCACGGCCGGCTCGAGTTCGCGGGTGAACTGCGCGTTCTGCCAGGTCGAGTGCGAACGCGCCTCCAGCGTGATCGCCTGGCCTGGCACGCCGAGTTGCTCGGCCAGCCGCGCCATCAGCGCGCTTTCGGCAATGCCGTATTGTCCTTCGCCACCGGAAATCACGAGCCGCGCCGCGTGTTGCGCGCGGTAGAGGGCCACGGCGGCGAACAGGCGACGCAGGCTGTACTCGCCGAGTGCGGCGAAATCGGCCGCATCGGCCGGTTGCCGCGTGATGCCGCCGCTGAGCACGACGATCGTGGCCGGGGGCGATGCCGCGCAGGCGTCCGCCATCGGCACCCGCGATTCCTCGAACCGCACCAGCTGGTTGGCAACCAGCGGCAGGCTCAGCGCGATGCAGGCGGCAAGCGGCAGGCTGGCCAGCACGCGCATCCAGCGCGGCATCCAGCGCCAGAGGACGAGCAGCAGCAGGGCCAGCAGGACGCCGAAACGGACCGGCGAGAAGAATGAGCTCAGCATGCCGCGTACCCGGCGGGCTCGATGACCACGAGCGCTCGCGATCGCGCGCCAGGGACACCCGGCCCGGTCACAGCCGGCCCCCGCGATCGATCGCCGCGAGGCCCGGAACCAGCGCGGATTGCCCGACATCGCGCGCCAGCAGCATGACCTGGAACTTCTCGCCCATTTCACCGGGCAGGGTCAGGCGCTTGACCTCCTGGGCCAGGCGGTAGCAGGTCATTTCATCGGCTCCGCTGCTGGCCGCCGCGAAGCGCTCCGGCAGGCCCGCGGCCATCAGGAATTGCGCCTGCGTGGCGTAGCTGGCGACGCCGAACCCGGCCTGGTTGCCGGCTTCCGCGAGTGCCGTGAAATCGACGAAGGCGGTGACATCCTGCAAGCCGGGCATGCCCAGCGCATCGCCATGCGCGCGATGCCGGTAGTGGCAGACCAGGGTGCCGTCGTCGCGCTGCGGCAGGTAGTACTCGGCGCGCGGATAGCCGTAATCGACGAACAGGACGAGTCCGGCCTTCAGGCTACCGAGCACGGCCTGCATCCAGTACGGCAGTTGCGGCAGTATCTCGGAGCGGTAGCCATTGGCGAACTCGCGTCCGAGATCGCGCTCGACATGGCGCACGGCACCGGCCACCAGGGCATCGGCCGGGCGATCGCTGCGGCGGAACTGGCCGGCGTCATCAAGCGTGATGAATTCCTCGTAGACCTCGCCGTCGCGCTTGCAGAAGCGCGTCACCGGCAAGGCATCGATCACCTCGTTGGCGAACAGCACGCCGCGCCAGTCCGCCTCGGGCGGACGGTCCAGCCATTCGACGCGCGCATTAAGATCGGCTGGCAGGGCGGCACGCAGGCGCTCGCGCTGGCGCTCGCGCAAGTCGGCACTCGGCTCGAGGATGCGGTAGCGCCGCGGCACCACGCCGGCCTCGGCGAAAGCGAGCAGGGCCGCCTCGGCAAATGCACCGCTGCCGCCGCCGAGCTCGCAGAAATCCGCTTCGGGACCCAGTCCGCGAAGCGCGGGCATCAGCGCATCGGCGATGGTCTGCGCAAACAGCATGCCGAGTTCGGGCGCGGTGACGAAATCGCCGGCGGCGCCGAACTTGGTGCGACCGGCGCTGTAATAGCCAAGGCCCGGCGCATACAGGCAGCGCTCCATGAAGCGCGAGAACGGCATCGGCCCCTGCGCGGCGATTTCGCCGCGGATCAGGTCCACGAGGCGGGCGGAATGGGCAAGTTCCTCGGCGGATGGCGTCGGCAGGAGGTTGGACACGGCTGGCTCGTTGCGCCAAGTTGCGGCAATCTGCCCAGAATACCGAATACCGACCTCCACGGAGATGCCCGATGACGGATCCAGCCAGCGCCCGCCCGGTCGTGTTGATCACCGGCGCCGCACGCAGGGTCGGCGCGACCATTGCGCGCAGCCTGCACGCAGCGGGCTACGATCTCGCCCTGCATTGCCGCCATTCGCGCGATGAACTCGACACCTTGATCGCCGAACTGGAACGCGCGCGCCCGTCGAGCACGCTCGCCCTGCAGGCCGACCTGGCCGATTTCGAGCGCCTGCCCGACCTCGTCGCGGCGACCGTGGCGCGCTTCGGACACCTCGACGGCCTGGTCAACAATGCCTCGGCGTTCTATCCGACGGCGTTCGGCGAGGTCAGCCAGATGCAGTGGGACGAGCTGTTCGCGTCCAATGCGCGCGCACCGTTCTTTCTCGCCCAGGCCGCCGCCGCGCACCTGCGTGAACGCGGCGGCGCCATCGTCAACCTGCTCGACATCTACGCCGAACGTCCGCTGGCCGGCTATGCCGTGTACTGCATGGCCAAGTCTGCGCAGGCAACAATGACCAAAGCACTCGCGCTCGAACTGGGGCCCGAAGTCCGCGTCAACGGCGTCGCCCCCGGCGCCGTGATGTGGCCCGAAGACGGCAAGGCCTATGCCCGACAGGAAGACATCATCGCCAGCACTCCACTCAGGCGCGCGGGATCGGCCACCGATGTCGCCTCGGCCGTGCTCTGGCTGTTGCGCGATGCACAGTTCGTCACCGGCCAGGTCATCAATGTCGACGGCGGGCGCTCGCTGGCGATGTAGCGGGCCTAGCGGGTCAGGTTGAAGGCGGCGGGAATGCCGATGTGACGGTACTGGCCGGGCGACATGTAGTGGGGCAGGACCGAGGTCTCGTCGCGCCCGATCGTCTCGGCGAGGTGCCGGGCCGTGCGCGAAACATCGGCGACGATGCGGCGCCGGTGCTCGCTGGCCCATGGCGTACCGAGGTACTCGCTGAGAACGGCCTCGATGATGCGCGTGCTGCGTTGCGATTCATGCTGCACGGAATCGAGGATGAGCAGCGCGGACCGGTCGTTGTGCAGGCCCCAGCGAACATACGGAAACACTTGCGAGGACTTGAGCAGGGCCAGCGCGCGGAACAGCTCGGCGAAGGCCTGCAGCCCGCTGATGAGTGCCGCCTCGTCGCGTCGTGAGCACGCCGAGAGCACCCCGCGCATCAGCATGCGCAGCTGCTGGTGGCCATGGATCACCTGGTTGACGAGCAGGGGCCGGTAGCGGACTTCGCCGAATTCGCTCTCGTCCTGCGCCACCGCACCATTCGGCTCACGTCCACCGTTCCCCCCTTTCATCTTGGTGCGCAAGCTTGAGAACATGGCGCTCCTGCCCGGACTGGTCGCTCGGAATCGGGGAACTCTTTGTTCGATGGACTTGCGAAAGGTATCCGTTTTGTGACCGGATTAACAGTTTCCACGTGCCCGCAGGCCTGCCCCGAACAAGTCCTTGCCGCAACCGCCAGATCCTGCTGAGCACCCGCGGGCCGCGCGACCCCACCGGGTCTGGCCGTGGCTGCCGGCATTGGATACATTGACGCGGCACGGACACCTATCGTCGCCCGGCACGGGAACTGACTTGCAAATCCTCTATGTGGGAATACCGGGATCTACCACCGGTGATCTGGATGCCTACGTGTCCGAACTCGGGGTCGGATCCCGGCTGGACATGGCCGCCAGCGGCCGCAGCGCGATCGCCGCCGCGTCGCAAAGCGACTATGACGTCGTCATCGTCGGCCCGATGCAGGCCAACCATTCGCCGACCGACCTGCTCGAGCAGATCCGCATCCTGCGTCCGGGCGCGATCCGCATCGCCCTGGTCGAGCCGGAAAAGATGGACCAGCGCTCGCTAAGCCGCCTGCTCGGCGTCGCCCACCGCTTCCTGCCGCTGCCAATGAGCGCGGCGCAGCTGCTCGAGTCCGTGCACAGCTACGAGGAACTGCGAGATACCGTCGACAACCCGCCCCTGCGTACCCTGGTCGGTGGCATCGACACCTTGCCGGCGCCACCCAAGCTCTATTTCAGCCTGATGCAGACCCTCGACGACGAGGAGGGCAGCAACTCCTCGGAGGTGGCATCCCTGGTCGGCAGCGACCCGGCGATCGCCGCCAAGGTCCTGCGCCTTTGCAACTCGGCCTATTTCTCGAAAGGCCGCGAAATCAGCGACCTGCGTTCGGCGGTGACCCGCCTCGGCACCACCACGCTGCGCGAACTGGTCCTGGCCAGCGAGGTGTTCTCGATGGCCAGCCCGGTCAAGGTCGATCGCCAGGACCTGCAGCGGCGTGCCCTGATGGCCTCGCGCCTGCCCTTCAAGATGCTTCCGGAAAGCAGTGCGGACCTCGGTTCGACGGCGGCCCTGCTGGCCAACATCGGACTGCTGCTGCCCGGCGTGCGCAACGAAGGCATCGCCGTGGACGCGACAGCCGCGGCCGATGACCGCCCGGGCCACGCCGAAGCGGGCGCCTATCTGCTTGGCCTGTGGGGGCTGCCGATGCCGATCGTCGAAGCCGTCGCCTTCCACCGCGCGCCGCGCAAATCCAGCCTGCGCAGCTTCTGGATTCCGGGTGCCGTGCATGTCGCGGTCGCCCTCGCCTGCGACGAGCCGATCGACGAGGAGTATCTCGCCAGCCTCGGCGTGCTGCCGCGCCTGGCCGGCTGGCGCGAACAGGCGGGCCGCCTCGCCGAGATCGGCTTCGGCAGCTGACCGGCAGTCGGCGCGG
>DAIMYT010000056.1:0-22339 GCA_036734345.1 Dokdonella sp.
GAATGGTGTCGGTGTTTTGTAGGAGCCCGTTTACGGGCGATGCACTTCGTGGGTGGCGGGAGAGCTCGCCCGTGGACGGGCTCCTGCAGGGGGCATGGGGTGCGTTCGCGGGGCTCTATCGTCGGGCCACGGGGATTCGGCTAAGCTAGGGCGGTTCCCGCTTTCCCAGGGTTTCCGATGTCCGTTCCACTCTCGCGCACGCGTGTCGCGGTCTATCCCGGCACCTTTGATCCGATCACCAATGGCCATGTCGACCTGGTGACGCGGGCGGCGCCGCTGTTTGATCGCCTTGTCGTGGCAATTGCCGACAGCCAGAGCAAGGGGCCGTGTTTCACCCTCGATGAACGCCTCGACATGGCGAAAAAGGCGCTGGCCGGCATCGCGAATGTCGAGGTGCGCGGGTTTGCGACGCTGCTGGCCAGTTTCGTCAACGAGATCGAGGCGGGGGTGATCCTGCGCGGACTACGCGCCGTTTCGGATTTCGAGTACGAATTCCAGCTGGCCAGCATGAACCGCCACCTGATTCCGCTTGCCGAAACGATGTTCCTGACGCCGGCCGAGCAGTACAGTTTCATTTCCTCGTCGCTGGTGCGCGAAATCGCCCGCCTCGGCGGCGATGTATCCGGTTTCGTCCATCCGGTCGTGCAGCAGGCGCTGGCGCGTCGCTGGGCCTGAAATGTCCTGATCCACCCGTCGCGGGCAAGGCAGCGCCCGCGAGGCCACGGACGCGCTGCAGGCCGGCCAATAGCGCCGGTGCGGGCGTGTTCGGGGTATCCTTAGCCGCATCCCGATAGGAGTCGCAAACATGTTGAGAAAGAATCTGTTGATCCTGGTTGCCGCTGGCGCGATGGCCTTCGCCCTGTCCGCCTGCGACAAGAAGGAAGCGCCGGAAGCCGCTACCGAGCAGGTGGCCGAGGTGGTCAGCGTGCCGGCCCCGGGTTCCGAGCCTGCGGCCTGGAAGAAATACCTGGCCGCGGTGGTCATGCAGAACATGCAGGGCGTCAAGACCAGCCGCCCGTACATGTACTTCGTGCCGGCCGGCGATGACGGCAAGGCCGAGATGGATCGCAGCAACCAGCTCGACAACGTGAAGATTACGGTCGCGCGCGGCGTGCTGCCCGGCAACATGCTGGCCTTCGGCGGCCCCGACTCGAAGATCACCGCGGACCTCGTCGTCGACGCGTTCAGCGAGGCCGGTGCCGGCACGTTCAAGGACGTGGTCGTGCTGTTCGTCGGTGCGCAGGCCGATTCGGATCGCGTCAAGGAAGCGCTGGCTTCGTCCGGCGCGACCTACCGCTTCGCCGAAATGAAGTAGGAGCCATCCGACGCGCGGGTCCAGCCGGGCCCGCGCGCCATCCTTCCTTCCCATGGCGCTCAAGATCACCGACCAATGCATCAATTGCGATGTATGCGAGCCGGTCTGCCCGAACACCGCAATCAGCCTGGGCTCCGAGATCTACGAAATCGCGCCGTCCCACTGCACCGAGTGCGTGGGTCATTTCGATGTTCCGCAATGCGTCGAGGTGTGTCCGGTCGAATGCATCATCCTCGATCCGCAGCATCCCGAAACGAATGATCAGCTGCTGGCCAAGTACGCGGCGCTGACCGGCACGGAGAGCAAATGAACCGACTCTGGATACTGATCGCGGGGCTTGTCCTGCTTGCCGGGTGTGACGCCGCCAAGGTGCCGCTGGCTTCCGCGCAGGACCACGCCGATGCCGCACGCCCCGGCAAGGCCGCGGTGGCGAGTTCGCACCGCATCGCCACCGACGCCGGCCTTGAAGTGCTGGGCAAGGGCGGCAATGCCTTCGATGCGGCGATCGCGGTCGGCGCGACCCTGGCCGTGATCGAGCCGTCCAGTTCGGGCATCGGCGGGGGTGCCTTTTTTCTTCTGCACCCGGCCCGCGCTGGGGAGGGCATCTTCCTCGATGCGCGCGAGACCGCGCCGGCGGCGAGCAAGGGCGAACTGTGGGCCGATGCCGAGGGCAAGCTCGATCGCGACAAGTCGATCAACGGGCCGCTGTCGGCCGGCATTCCGGGCGAGCCGGCGGCCTATACCTGGCTCGCCGAAAAGTACGGAAAGCTGCCGCTGGCCGAATCGCTGGCGCCGGCGATCCGCATCGCCCGCGAGGGATTCCCGGTCTATCCGCGCTTCCGCGCCTCGGTCGAGCGGCGCAAGGAAGTGCTGCAGCGCTGGCCGGCTTCGGCTGCGCTTTACCTGGTCGATGGCGAGGCGCCGGCCGAAGGCGCGATCTGGAAGAATCCCGATATCGCCACGACGCTCGAGCGCATCGCCAGCCGGGGCAACGACGGCTTCTACAAGGGCGAGTTCGCCACGAAGCTGGTCGACGCCGTGCGCGCGGCCGGCGGCATCTGGACCCTTGATGACATGGCCGCCTACGCGGTCAAAGAACGCGAGCCGATCACGCTCGACTACCGCGGCTGGCGCATCGTCACCTCGCCGCCGCCGTCCTCGGGCGGCATCGCGCTCGGCGAGATGTTCAACATCCTCTCCGGCTACGATCTCGGCAAGCTCGATCGCGTGCACAAGGTGCACCTCAACATCGAGGCGATGCGCCGCGCCTACCGCGACCGCGCCGAATACCTCGGCGATCCCGACTTCGTGAAGATGCCGATCGCCGAACTGCTGAGCCCGCTTTACGCGGCCGGCCTGCGCGCCTCGATCCACCCGGACAAGGCGACGCCGAGCGACCTGCTGCCGGGCTTCATGCCGCCGGGCGAGTCCGACCACACCACGCACTATTCGATCATCGACGCCGACGGCAACATGGCCTCGGTGACCAAGACCGTGAACCTGACCCTCGGTTCGGGCTTCGTCGTCGCCGGTACCGGCTTCGTGCTGAACGACGAGATGGACGATTTCGCCCTGCTGCCGGGCCAGCCGAATGCGTTCGGCCTGGTCGGCGCCGATGCCAATGCGCCGAAGCCGGGGCACCGCCCGCTGTCGTCGATGACGCCGAGTTTCGTCATCGGCAACGATCGGGTCGGCGTGATCGGCACGCCGGGTGGCAGCCGCATCATCACGATGGTGTTCGAGGGCATCCTCGCCTTCATCGATGGCGAGCTGCCGGAACAGGTCGTGGCCAATCCGCGCTACCACCACCAGTACCTGCCCGATGTCGTCTCGGCCGAACCGAAGGCGTTCACGCGCGAGGAGACCCGGGCCTTGCAGGCGATGGGGCACATCGTCAACGATGCCGAGCGCACCTGGGGGCTGATGAACATGGTCAGCTGGGATCGCAAGACCAACACGCTTCACGCGGGCTCCGACCCGCGCGAGGAAATGAGCAGCGGCAAGGTACAGTGACGGCATGAAACTCTGGTCGATCATCGGCAACTCGCAGCGCCTCGACGGCGGCGCGATGTTCGGCAATGCGCCCAAGGCGGTCTGGCAGAAGTGGATCCCGGCCGATGAATCCAACGCGATCCCGCTGGCCTGCCGCGCGCTGCTCGCCGAGGGGCTGGCCGGCAAGACGGTGCTCTTCGAAACCGGCATCGGCGCGTTCTTCGAGCCGAAGCTGCGCGCGCGCTACGGCGTGGTCGAAGAGAACCACGTGCTGCTCGATTCGCTGGAGTCGGCCGGCTTCGCGCACACCGACATCGACGTGGTCGTGCTTTCGCACCTGCACTTCGATCATGCCGGCGGCCTGCTTGCCGCATGGCAGGAAGGCCAGCCGCCCTCGCTGCTGTTTCCGAACGCGACCTACGTGGTCGGCGCCGAACACTGGCAGCGGGCACTCCACCCGCATCCGCGCGACCGCGCCTCGTTCATTGCCGAATTGCCGCAGTTGCTGCTCGACAGCGGGCGCCTCGAGATCGTCGACGGCAGCCACTCGAAGGTGCTCGGCGATGCCGTGCGCTTCGAGATTTCCAATGGCCACACGCCGGGCCTGATGCTGGCCGAGATCGTTTCGGAGCAGGGCGGCGTGGTGTTCTGCGCCGACCTGATCCCGGGACGGCCCTGGGTGCACCTGCCGATCACGATGGGTTACGACCGCTATCCGGAATTGCTGATCGACGAGAAGCAGGCCTTTCTCGAGGACAAGCGCAAGCGCCACGTGCGCCTGTTCTTCACCCACGACACCGGCTGCGCGATGGCTTCGGTCGTGCGCGACGAGAAAGGCCGCTACGCAACCGACGAGGAAATGCCGGCCCTGGCGGGCTGGCCGCTGGCGGCCTGAACCGCCGGATTCGAATGACTGACCGAGGAACCGCCATGACCAAGACCATCCTGTTGTCCCTGCTGATCAGCACGGCGGCATTTGCCGATGAAGGCGCCGGGCACAAGGACAAGCCGTTCGCCACCGCGCCGGTCGAGCAGACCGCCGCCGGCGATGTCTACGGTGCGCGCCTGCCGACACCGATGCCGGCCGCCGTCAGCATCGACACGGCTTCCGCCAACATCGCCGGGCACGCCGGCAAGCCGGCCGCATTCAGCGGGCGCATCACCGAGGTCTGCCAGGACATGGGCTGCTGGGTCGTGCTGACCGGCGAGAACGGCCAGTTCGCGCGGGTCAAGATGCACGGCCACGCGTTCGGCGTGCCCAAGGATTCCAGCGGCCCGGCGATCGTCTACGGCACGCTCAGCGAGAAGACGCTCAGCGACGAAGAGATCGAGCACCTGAAGAAGGACGGCGCTGCGAAACCGGCCCTGACCGAACTGCAGATCGATGCGGTCTCGGTGCTGATTCCTAAGTCGGGCTGAACCATCGTGTCCAGCCGCACGCGCCAGCGCCGGGTGATCGCATGAAGCGGGGTCAGGCGCTGTGGCTGGCCATCGCCGGCCTTGCCCTGCTGCTGGCCATTGTCGTGATCGGCGCACTCGGCGGCTGGCGCGGCATCCTGCAGAAGCCGGCCGCGCCGGTGGTGGCGATTTCGGTTCCCACAGATGCGGTCGATCCGCTCAACGAGGGACGCCTGGTCAGCGTGCAGGGCAATCTTGAATCCACCCGGCCGCCGCTCGACGAGAACCTCGATATCGTCGCCCACGATGCAGTGGTGCTGATCCGCGAGGTCGAGATGTACCAGTGGCAGGAGTCGTGCATCGGCGATTCGTGCGCGCAGTCGCCCGTGTGGTCATCGACGCTGATCGACACGGAAGGATTCCACGAGAAGAAGGACCACGCCAATCCGGCGGGCTTTCCGTTCGCATCCGCGCGTTTCGAGGCGCAGGGCATCCACCTGGGCGCATTCGAACCCGATCTCGACCTGATCCTGGCCCAGGTTCCGCCGGTGGCGCGGCCGCTGCGCGTCAGCGAGCTGCCAGCCAACCTGGCGGCCAGCGCCAGCGAGATCGACGGACACATCCATGTCGGCAACGACCCGCTGCAGCCGGCGATCGGCGACCTGCGCATCAGCTACCAGGTGGTTCCGGCGACGACGACCATCCTCGAAGGCATCCAGCAGGGCAATCGCCTGGTTGCCGCAAACCGCCGCAATCCTATGTAGGCCAGGGAGTCACAGATGCACATCACGGGAATCTATGCGGCACTGGCGGCGTTGCTGGTGATCTTTCTTTCCGGTCGCGTGATCATGCGCCGGCGCAGCGCAGGCATCGGCATCGGCGATGGCGGCGACCACGAGCTGGCCAAACGCATCCGCGTGCACGCCAATGCGGTCGAGTACCTGTCGATCGGGCTGATCCTGCTGTTGCTGGTCGAGATGAACCAGACCCGGCCCATGATCGTGCACATCTTCGGCATCGTGCTGCTCGTCGGCCGGGCGATGCATGCGTTCGGCATGTCGCGATCCTCGAGCGCGAGCCCGGGCCGGATCTACGGCATGCTGCTGACCCTGCTCGTGATGCTGGCGATGGCCTTGCTGCTGCTGTGGCAGGTCTTGTTGCGCACGGCGATGTGAAGGCTTGCCGGTGGCATTTGCAGGAGCCCGTTTACGGGCGATAGTTTCGCCACGATGCACGAAGGGCTCGCCCCTGAAGGGGCTCCTACAGGAGTCGGTGCGCGGACTTCAGGTTGCTGCGCCGTGCATGGTGACGTCGTGTTCGAGGAAATACATGCCGGCGAACATCTTCGGGTCGACCGAATAGCCGTCGGCCATCTTCTGCACCAGCCATGCGGCGGCCTGCTCGCGCGGTATTTCGTGCAGGGAGATGTCCTCGGTGTCGTCGCCGCCGCCGGCGTGGACACGGGTCAGCTCGCGGGCGCGGACAAAGGCGAGGATCTCGTTGCTCATGCCGGCCGAGGTCGGGCCAGCCATGATGAAGTCGATGCGGGCGGCCTGGTAGCCGGTTTCCTCGATCAGCTCCCGGTGCGCCGCCGCGACCGCATCCTCGGCCAAATGCTCGGGACTGTCGCCGACCAGTCCGGCCGGCATCTCGATGGTCATGCATTCCAGCGCAGGGCGGTATTGCTCGACGAACAGGACCTTGTCCTCGGCGGTCACCGCGATGATCATGACGCCGCCGCCCGGATTGGTGCGTTCGGCATATTCCCAGCGTCCGCGCCGTTTGAGGCGCAGCCAGGTTCCATTGCAAAGCGTGACGGTTTCGGTCATCTTAGTCGGCTCCATGAAACTTTTGCGGTCGCGGCGTGGTCTTCACCGCCTCCTATCCCGCTAGCATCCAAGGTTGTACCAATGAATATCAAGCGATTGCTGTGCTGTTTCGTCCTGTTGCTCGCTTTCCCGCTGGCGCAGGCCGATACGCCGGCATCCGTGAAGCCCGGCCAGCGCGATGCGAGGACCTTCACCGAGAAGGACGTCAACGAGATCACCTCGATGGCCGTGGTGCGGCGCATGCTGGCCGGCTACGAGAAGCTCGACGACCAGCAGCGCCTGGCCTGGACCCTGGCCCGGCTGAGCCAGCTCAATGCGGACAATGGCGACCTGCGCATGGCGCTGGCCCTGACCTACGCGCGCATGGGCGACAAGAGCAAGACCTACGATCTGCTTCTGAAGATGAAGGAGCAGGGCTACGGGGTGGACCTGAGCGACGACCCGCGCTTCGACAAGGTGACCGGCACCGAGGCGTGGACCTACGTGGTCGACAACCTCAAGGCCAACCTGAAGCCGTTCGGCGAAGGCAAGGTGGCCTTTGAACTGCCCAAGGGCGATACCCTGTTCGAATCGATCGCCTGGGATCCGAAACGCGGGAAATTCCTCGTTGGCAGCGTGCGCGAGGGCAAGATCTACCTGGCCGGCAAGGACGGCAAGCTGCAGGAGTTCATCAGCCCGGCCGACGGCAGCGGCCTGTGGAGCGTCTACGCGATGGCCGTGGATGCCGAGCGCGACCTGCTCTATGTCAGCACGACATCGGCCCTCTATTTCAAGGGCTTCCGCCAGGAGGACTTCAACAAGTCCGGCATCTTCAAGTTCAAGCTCTCGAGCGGAAAGCTGATCGAGAAGTTCCTGCTGCCGACCAACCAGGGTACGCGCAGCTTCTCCAGCCTCACGGTCGGCAAGAACGGCAAGGTCTTCGCCGCCGACGGCCTGCGCAACGAGATCTACACGATCGATGGCAGCCAGCTCAAGCTGGTCGTGTCCAACCCGAACCTGACCAGCATTCGCGGCCTGGCGGTCAATGACGAAGGCAGCATCCTGTATTTCGCCGACTACTCGCTCGGCATCTTCGGTGCCGACATCAAGGAGGGCTCGGGGTTTCCGCTGGGCCATGATCCGAGCCACCTCGTGCTCGGCGGCATCGAAGGACTCTACTGGTACGACGGCAACCTGGTCGCGATCGAGAACGGCATGTCGCCGCAGCGCGTCATCCGCCTGAGCCTTTCCAAGGATGGCAAGAGCGTCACCCGCATGATGCCGCTCGATGTCGCCAATCCGGCGTTCACCCTGCCGACCTACGGCACGGTGGTCGGCAGCGACCTGTACTTCATCGCCAATAGCCAGAAGAACCTCTACGGGCAGTATGGCGATCTCAAGGACGCATCGAAGCTGCAGCCGGTACGCATCTTCAAGAGCAACATGCGCTTCGCCTGGAACGAGGGCGGCATTCCGGCCCGGGCGCAGCCTGCCGCCAGGGCGCCTGCCCCGGCAGCGCCGCCGATGCTGGCGCGCCCGCCCGAAGCGGCGCCTGCGAAGGATGCAGCGCCGGCCAGGGAAAAGAAGGACGAGTAGCCGGACAAAGCCCGGCGGGTGCGATCGCCGCGCCCGCTCAGGCTTCGGCAGCGATCTGCCGCAGCGCCCGCTCGAAGACCTCGACCGGCTGCCCGCCCGAGATCAGGTGGCGATCATTGATGATGACAGCCGGCACCGAGTGGATGCCGTTGTCCAGGTAGCGTTGCTCCTGCCGGCGCACGTCGTCGGCGAATTCGTCGCTTTCGAGGATGCCCTTCGCGCGATCGGCATCCAGCCCGGCTTCGCCGGCGATACGCGCCAGCTCGGCGTGCGCGGAGACATCGACGCCCTCGGTGAAGTAGGCGCGCAGCAGGGCCTGCTTGAGCGCAAGTTCGCTGGCGCGGCCTTCGAGCGCGGCCCAGTGCAGCAGGCGATGCGCGTCGAAGGTGTTGTAGACGCGGTTGCGCGGGTTGAAGGTGAAACCGAGGGCGGCGCCGCGCGCACGGATCATTTCGCGATTGGCCGCCAGCTGTTCCGGGGTCGAACCGTACTTCTGCACGAGATGTTCGGTCGCATCCTGGCCTTCGGGCGGCATCTGCGGATTCAGCTCGAACGGCTGGAAATGCAGGTCGAACGAAACTTCGTCGCCGATGCGATCCATTGCCTGCTCGAGCGACTTCAGGCCGATCGCGCACCACGGACAGGAAACGTCGGAGACGAAATCGATCTTGAGGGTTGCGCGTGCGCTGGGAATGCTCATGGTCCGGCTCTGCCTTGCTGAGTGGCCAAGATAGGGGCCACATCGGCGCAATCAAGGCGCCACGCCGGTTTCCCGACGCACCCGCTGCCTAGTCGGCGTGCTCGAAGACGATGCGCGTGCGCCCCTGGCATTTGGCCCAGAGCTGGGTGGAGATGCCGCCCATCAGGCGCGTGCCGTCGCGGGTGATGTCCCACTTCACCACGATCAGGCTCTGGCCGCCGCCGAGCCCGCGACTGTCGATGACCGTGTTGGTCAGCACGCCCATCGCCGCAGTGCCGCCGGCGAAATCCTCGCGCATCGACTTGGCGAACGCGTCGTAACCGTGCGTGACGCCCTTGGCGTTCACCCAGGTGATGTCCACCTTCGGGCAATAGCCCTCGAGGGCGCCGTCGATATCACCCTTGTTCCAGGCCTCGGTCTGCGCCATCAGCGCGCGGCGTCCACTCTCGGCGGACGTGTCCGCCGGTTCGGCGGCGGTGGCCGCGCCGGCGAGCAGGGCGATCGACAGCAGGGCAAGGTGGAACGGCATGCGAAGGAATTCTTTCATCGGCGTGACTCCGGATCTGGGTGGGGCGCCGGCGGGCCATCGCCGGCGCAGGTCCGACGGCGGCCGTTGGCCTGGCTGCGGATCGATCGGTTTGCGCCGGGCCTGTTTGGGAATAGGATGCGGCATGCGCAGGCACAGGATATCGCACTGGTCGGTCGGCATGGCCCTGGTCATCGGACTGGCCTGCGCGCCGCTGCCGGCGAACGCACAGGCGTGGACGAAATCCGGGCTCTGGTATGAAGCCGGCGGGCGTGGCCCGGCGGTCCTGCTGCTGCACGGGTCGAACCTCGACCACGCTTCGATGGCGCCGCTGGCGCGGGCACTGGCGCGCGACCATCTGGTCATCACGACCGATCTGCGCTTCCATGGCGCCAGCCGGGATGGCGGCGGACCCGTTTCATTCACCGACGACGTCGGCGAAGTGCTCGATGCCGCGCGGGCCCGGCATGCGATCGTGATCGGGCATTCGATGGGTGCGCAGATTGCCGTGGATTTCGCCCTGGCACATCCCGAACGCATCAACAGTCTCGTGCTGATCGGGCCGACGGTCAGTGGCTACGCGCCGAAGACGCCACCGCCGGGGCTTGAGGATTTCATCGCGGCCCTGCGCAAGGGTGACATCGACGCCGCCGGCAGGGCGCTGGCGGCATCGCCGGTCACGCATCTGCTGCGTTCGCGCGACAGGCAGGACGAGGTCACCGCCATGATCATGCGCAACCTCGGCCTGTTCCGTGCCGATCGCACGCGGTTCGCCGCACCACCCGCAGCCAGCGGAAAGCTCGATGCACTGGCCATGCCGGTGCTCGTGATCGTCGGCGAGGAGGACCCGACCGGCGCGCTCGATGTGGCCGATTTCATCTCATCGAAGCTCGCCACGGCGCGGGTCGTCAGGTTGCCCGACTGCGGTCATCTGGTCCCGCTCGATTGTCCGGCCGATGCCATGAAGGCCATCGAGGGCCGCTAGCACCGCGCCCGTGCGCGAGGTGGCATGCGGCGAACGCGACAGCGGTCACCGACCCGACGGCCGGGCGGTGCTTGAATCGAACATCTGGTCAGGTCGTAGCGGGGTTCGGAACATGACATGGCGCGACTTCGCGAATCATCACGCACGCCGATGGCTGGCCGCCGCTCTTTGCTGCTTCGCCGCGCCGGTGGCGGCGACGTCGTTCCATGTCGATCCGATGAACGGAAGCGACAGCGGCGATGGCAGCGCTTCCTCGCCCTGGCGTTCGCTGCAGGCGGTGCTCGACGGCGGGCTCATCGAATCGCGCGACTGGCCGTCGTATCCGTACCAGCCGGGCATGCAACTGGTCGTGGTCAATGCCGCCGCGCCGGTCCGCGCCGGCGACACGCTTTGGCTGCGCAACGGCTATTACGGCGATATCTCGATCCGGCATCTCTACAACACCTCGACGATCACGATCGCCGCGGAGCCGGGGCATACGCCGCGCCTGCGCAGCGTGCTCGTGCAATCAGCGCAGAACTGGGCCTTGCGCGGGCTTTCGATCAGTCCGTCCCATGCCGCAACGAATACGCCGACGACGATGGCGCGGATCGAGGATCACAACTATTTCGGGCCGACCTCGGACATCGAACTGGCCGACAGCGACCTGTTCAGCGTCGCCGATGCCTCGGCGTGGACGGCGCAGCAATGGATCGATCTTGCCTCGAACGGCATCGACATCGGCGCCGCGCGCATCAGCGTGCATGACAACCGCCTGCGCAACGTGCGCTTCGGCATCAGCGTCGGCGGCGCCGACGCGAAGGTGCAGCGCAACCTGGTCGATGGCTTCTCGGCGGATGGCCTGCGCGGACTCGGCGATCGCGGCCTGTTCGAGTACAACCGCGTACAGAACGTCAAGGTCGGCGATCCGCCCGACGGCAACCACGACGACGGCTTCCAGAGCTGGTCGGTCGGCCCGGGCGGTGTCGGTACCGGCGAAGTCACGGGCGTGGTCCTGCGCGGCAACGTGTTCATCAACTCGACCGACCCGAACGACCCGCTGCGCAACAGCATGCAGGGCATCGGCTGCTTCGACGGATTCTTCGTCGACTGGGTGGTCGAGAACAACATCGTCATCACCGACCACTGGCACGGCATCAGCTTCTACGGCATGCGCGATTCACGCATCGTCAACAACACGGTGATCGACATGGACTCGCAGTCGCCGGGCCCGCCTTGGATCATGGTGCATGCCCACAAGGACGGTTCGCCGAGTTCGAACATCGTCGTTCGCAACAACCTGGCTACCGATTTCTCGCTCGATGCCAACGCACTGACCAGCGACCACAACCTCGAGTTTGTCCAGGCCAATGCGGGCGCGCTGTTCGTCGCGCCGCCCTACGACCTGCATCTGCGTACCAGCGCGGCCGCGGTGGACGCGGGAAGCTTGAGCCTGGCACCGCCGCTCGACATCGAAGGCGTGCCGAGGCCACAGGGCGCGGCGGTCGACCTCGGCGCCTACGAGTGGCGTGCCGATCGCCTGTTCGCGGACGGCTTCGACGGCGGCTGAGCGGGCCGCTTCAGCCCGCCATGGCCTGCAGCATGAGGCCGGTGATCCAGGCGGCATAGGTGCCGAGCGCATAGCCGAGCACGGCCATCAGCACGCCCACCGGCGCCAGGCTCGGATGGAACGCGCTGGCGACGACCGGCGCGCTGGCCGCGCCGCCGATGTTGGCTTGCGAGCCGACCGCCATGAAGAACAGCGGCGCGCGGATGAGCTTGGCGATGAGCAGCATGAGCAGCGCGTGGACACTGATCCAGCACAGGCCCAGGGCGAACAGGCGTGGCCGGTCGAACAGGGCGCCGATGTCCATGTGCATGCCGATCGTCGCGATCAGGATGTACAGGGCGGCCGATCCGATCTTCGATGCGCCAACGCCTTCGAGCTGGCGTGCGCGGGTGAAACTCAGGCCCAGTCCGATCGTGGTCGCGATCACCACGACCCAGAAGAATCCCGAGGTCAGGCTGTACGGAGCCAGTGCCGGCGCTGCGCGCTCGATCCATTGCGCGAGCGGCTTGCCGATCGCATGGGCGAGGCCGGTCGCGCCGAGGCCGAGCGAGAGGATGATCATCACGTTGTTGAGGGTCGGGATCCGCGCATGCTCGGCGTTGTAGGTTTCGATGCGCCGCTTCATGTCGTCGATGGCACTCGTATCGGCACCGGTCCAGCGATCGAAGGCTTCGGCACGTCCGGCGAGGAACAGCAGCACGGCCGTCCACAGGTTGCCGACCAGTACGTTGACTGTGTTGTTTTGGCCGAACAGGTTGCTGTCGACCTTGAACACGGCCTTCATCGCCGCCTGGTTTGCGCTGCCGCCGATCCAGCTGCCGGCCACGGTGGTCATGCCGCGCCAGGTTTCGCCGGCGACCGTTTCCGGCGAGACGATCTCGAACAGGCCGAAGGCGAAGACCGCGCCGAACATGACGCCGAGCGTGCCGACCAGGAACATGATGATCGCCTTCGGCCCCATGCGGCGGATGCCCTCGAAGTCGATCGACAGGGTGAGCAGGACCAGCGCCGTCGGCAGCAGGTAATCGCGCGCCATTGGATACAGGCCACTGGCATTGCCATCGATCAGGCCGACGCTGTTGAACACGGCCGGAATGAAATAGCAAAGCAGCAGGGCGGGGACGTAGGAGTAGAAGCGCTTCCAGAATCCGCCGGGACGCGACGTGGTCCAGAACACCAGGCCCAGCGCCAGGGCCAGCAACCCCAGGACCACGGTGTCGTCGGTGATCAACGCGGTGGTCGGTTCGAGCTCCTGCATCGTGCCCCCGATTGCTGGCATGGAATGATCTCGTCAGGGCCGATAGTCGCACAGCGGCGCGATCGTGGCTGGTGCAGCGAGTCGTTCTCGTCTTCGCGACGGCAGTTTTCGTGCCCGCGGCAAACGCGTCAAGGCGCCGGGCACCAGCGCTTGCGACCCGGCGCGGACGGCTTGATGAATTGCTCGATGTAGTAGGCGAGCAGGGTACGCCCGTAGGCCTGGTCGGCTGCGGGGATCAGCACGCCGGCATCCTCGAACCAGCCGTCGATGCAGGCCTTGCTGTCGTTTTCGTTCGCCGCACAGGCCAGGAGATGATCGAATGCCTTGCGATAGATGGCGAACTGGCTGCGCGACATCGGCCTGCCATGTCCGGGTACCAGCTGGCTGAAATCTTCCCGGGCCAGATCCGCGAGCGAGCTGCTCCAGCCTTCCGGGCAGGCCGAATCGAACATCGGAACGGGCAGGGTGACGAGGTCGCCGGCGACCAGGGTTTTCGTCGCGGCATCGAAAATCCACAGGTCGCCTTCAGTCACCGCGTGCGGGCTGACGTGCAGTTCGAGCCGGCGGCCGCCGAGGGTGAGGCTCGTCGATTGCGGCAATGGGTCGGTTCCTGCGAGCTTGCGGTCGAGGCGCAACAGGTCCATCTCGGCCAGGTAGCGTTTCTGCTCATCCGAGCCTTCCGGCAAGGTGGGCAGATAGGATTCCAGTTGCTTGCGATAGTCGGCATGGAATCCGGCCAGCGCCGTGTCCAGCGAAGGGTGGGCGTAGACATGCAGCCCCGGCCAGCGCTCGCGGAAAAGCGCGTTGCCGCCGATGTGGTCGAGATGCCAGTGCGTGTTGATCACGGCGACGAGCGGCAGGTCCATGTGCGACACAAGATCGATGAGGTGCCGCGTGTGCCCGCCACCGCGGCCCGTGTCGATGACGACCACGCCTTCCCTTCCGCGCAGGATCAGGCTGTTTCCGTCCGGGCTGCGGTTGGCTTGCAATTGTCCGGGCAACAGGGTGATGCCGCGTGCCACTCTTGCCGGTTCATCCGCCCGCGTGGTGCCTGTCGGCAGCGTCAGTGCTGCCGCAAGGCAGATGCAGCGCAGCGTGGATGCGTTCATTTCGCTTCCCTCCCGCATGGGTGAAAAGACGTGGCGCGAGTGCGGCTCGTTGCGCCATTGGGCACCAGGCCGGTTTGCCTGGCGCGTGCTGAACGTCACCCCGGCAATGGCATTCATCCGCCGCTGCGCGCGTGTCATCATCCGTCCCGGGTCGACAACGCGCGATTCACGCCGTCCGGGACGAACGCGGCGCAATGGCGCAGGAGACGAAGCGATGTGCGGACGATTTTCGAGTTACTACACCTGGCGCGAGATCTGGGAGTTTTCCTCCGGCCTCAAGCTGAGCCTGCCGCAAGAGGATCCGCAGCCGGCCTACAACATGGCGCCGACCCAGCCCGGCTGGGTCCTCGTCGGCGATGGCGGGGGCGCGGCGCACGCGACGCAGATGCGCTGGGGCATCATCCCGTCCTGGGCGCGCGATGCGAAGATCGCCTACAACACGATCAACGCGCGCGTGGAAACCGCCAGCAGCAACCCGGCATTCCGCGCCGCGTGGAATTCGCGACGCTGCCTGGTGCCGGCATCGGGCTACTTCGAGTGGCCCGGCGAGGGCAAGCAGAAGCAGCCGTACTACATCCACCCGGCGCATGCCCCGGTGCTGATGTTCGCCGGCCTCTGGGAGCGCTGGAGCCCGAAGGACGCCGAGCCGGTCGAGACCTATTCGATCGTCACCATGGACGCGGCCGGCAAACTGGCGAAACTGCACGACCGCATGCCGTTGATGCTGCCGCCTGACCTGCATCGCGACTGGATCGAGGGCGACGGCGAGCAGGCGACCGCGATCGCGCAGGCGGCGCCGTTGCCCGATCTGGCCTGGCACGCGGTCGGCAAGGCGGTCGGCAATGTACGCAACCAGGGGCCGCAACTGATCGAACCGGTCTGATTGCCGCGATACCGCCTCGACGCGTTCACCCGGGGTTCCGACGAGGACCCGTATCTATCGCGCTGATGGCGCGGTCGTTGCGAGGCATTCGACCAGGCCCGGATCAGTCACTGCTGGAGGCGCCCGATGTCGTTCTGGATCTACCTTGCCGGTTACGCGATTTTCATTGTCGGTTTGGCCTTTGGCGCGCACCTGCTCAATGTGCCGCCGCAATGGATCGGCGTCGGCGTCCTTTGCCTGGTCGGCGTGGCCATCATCCATGGCGTGACCGCGACCCGGCAGAAGGACGTGCCCTCGTGAGCGAAGCGCAGGCAGCGCCCGTGATCGCGCATTCATGCGCGTTCTTCATGGCCATCGATCTGGGCGAAGCTGCCAAGGCTCGCTTCGCCTGAGGTGTAGGCTTCGCACTGCCTGTCCAGGGCGTCATAGGCCTCGCCGAACCGGGCGCGAAACGCATCGTGCGAATCGCGCGAGATCCAGCGGTCCACGGTGACGTAGCGCATCGGCTGCAGCTCGTCTTTGAGCAGCAGCGTGCCCAGATAGCCTTCGGATCGGCGGAACAGCCTTGCCCAGTCGCCGTCCGGTCCGTAGCAGCGCAGGAATTCGGCCAGGTAGTGCGGGAGCACGTCGAACTCCCAGATGTATACATAGTGCTTCATATCGGGTTTCTTCGCGGGGCGGCCCAACGAAGCGTGCGGCCCGGTGGGTCCCTCTTCAAGGCGTTGCGGCAGTCGCGGATATCACCGGGCCGGCAGCAACCGCAGCGGCCTGGCTTCGAGGCCCATGGCCTTCCTGTAGCGCGCATAGAGCTCGCCGACCTTGGCCACGTATTCCTGCGTCTCGGCATACGGCGGGACGCCGCCATGCTGGGCCACGGCACCGGCCCCGGCGTTGTAGGGGGCGGCAACGAGTACGCGGTCGCCGCCATAGAGCGCATCAAGGACCTGCAGGTGGCGCGCGCCGGCCAGGATCGATTGGCGCGCCGAGCCGGGATCGGCCACGCCGTAATCGCCAATGACATCGGGCATCAGCTGCATCACGCCGCGCGCGCCCTTGTCCGAAACGGCATCCGCATCGAAATAACTCTCGGCGTGGGCGATCGCGCGCAACCACGCCTCATCGAGGCCGGTCCTGCGTGCCGCCGCCCTGAACTCGGCGCGGTAGACATCGAGGCGTGGATTGCCGACCTGGCCGAGGCCGGCGTGCGCCGGGGAATGGGCCGGAGTGGCGACGGCGAAGCCGAACAGGGGCCGGGAGCCGGGCAGGTTGCGCGTGCTGTAGACGGTCTTTCCGTCCTGTTCGCGTTGGTACAGCGTGCCCTGGAAGTCTCCCAGGCTGCCCCACAGGTTCGGCAAGGCCGCCGCGTCGTCGTCGAGCGTCTGTGCCGTGCAGCGGGAGCCGGGCTCCGGTGCAGTCGCCAGGCTGACCGTGCCATCGCGCACGCAGCGCCATACGGTGCGCGCGTCAGCCTGCGCAGGCAGGCCTATCACCAGCAGCGCGACGAGCAGGTTGGGCCGGACCATCACGGCAGCCTTTCGCAGAAGAGCGCCGCTTCCATGCGCTGCTCAGTCGAAGCCGTTGGAGAAGATGACGTCGCCGACGATGAAGTCGTGGTTGTAGGTCGTGCCCTGGTAGGTGGCGCGGAAATGCCAGGTTCCCGCGGGTGCGTTGGCCGGCAATGTCGAGGACCAGTACCAGTAGGCGGCGGAATAGAACGGGTCGGTGGTGAAGTCCGACATGCGGAAGCTCCACGACTGGAACGCGCTGCCATCGGGTCGCAGGATCTGCAACGTGGTCAGCTGGGCGGCCAGCTGGTCGCGGTAGTAGACGATGAAGTACGCCGTGTTGCCGGCGACGAAGCGGTCCGAGGCATTGATCGTCTCGTCGATCGGGTTCGGACAGTTGTTGCCGTGGAAATCCGGCGGCGCCGAATGCGTGGAGATGCGGTTTATCGCCGAATCGTAATACGGACGTTGCTGCGCCCAGAGCGACGGCGAGGCCTGGCAACTGCCCTGGTAGGGCTCGAGGATCGCGTAGTTGCTGACCGCCGAATGATTCTCGAAGTGCAGGTGCGGTGCGGTGGAAAAGCCCGAGCTGCCGACCTTGCCGAGGAATTCCCCGGCCGCGACCGCGGCACCGATCGGCTTGGATGTCTGCGAGAGTTTCTTCATGTGGCCGTACCAGGCCACGGTGCCGTCCGCGTGCTGCACGTAGACCGCATTCCAGTCCGCCGAGTAGTTGTTCGGGCAGCTGCGGTCGTCGAATCCGTCCTGCTTGCCGATGATCGTGCCCGGCGCCGCGGCGACGATGTCGACCGATTGCTGGTCCATCAGGGTCCAGGCGAAAGGCCACAGGAACAGGTCGATGCCGGCATGGTTGTAGCCGGAGGCGAGATCATAGGTGCGCGCGCCGCAGCTGTAGTCGAGCAGCTGGTTGGGAAACGCGGGGTTCAGGTCGACGAAATTGGAAATGCCGTGATAGCCCGGATCGGCATACCCGGCGACGCTGCGCAGCGGCCATTGCAGTCCACCCTGCAACGGCACCAGCCAGCGCGGGGTCGGCGCGAGCTTGCCTTCGCGGATCAGCCGGTCGACGTTGTCGGCCAGTTGCGCGTCGATGCGCGCACGCTGTTCCGCGCTGATTTCATCTGCCGCCTGGACCGGCATGGGACCGCCGCCGTCGGGTGGGCGGGCCAGCACGGGGCACGTGCCGATGCCGAGCAGCACGGCGATGGTGCCGATGGCAAGAGCGGCATGGCTTACGGACCTGGCTTGCGGTTTTCGCAGCGACATGGGGCGACCCTCCTGGTTTTCGTGCGCGGCAATTGATGTCCCGGCTCGGCGACCTTATGCCCAAGCCGGGGCGAGTTCAACGACTCGCGGAGGGGCCGCTGTCGCCGCTAGTGCAGCGGGCTGACCGTGCGGTCGAAGCGCGGCTTCCAGTTGTTCTTGATGTCGGCGGAGACGAGGATGCGGCCGGCGCGACCGATCAGGAGCTTGCGCGGCACGAATCCGATGTAACGCGAATCCTCGCTGTTGTCGCGGTTGTCGCCCATCATGAAGTACTCGTCGGGCGGAACGACGACAGGACCGAAATCGCTGCGCGAATGGCTGTCGGGCAGGAACTGGACTTCGTGGCTGCTGCCGGCCACGTTCTCCGTGGCGCGGGTCGCCTCGACATGGCGGCCGAAGCCGAGCGGTTCGCTGACCAGGTTCATGTCGCTGTAGTCGGCGGTGACGCCGTTGATGGTGAGCCGGTTGTCGCGCAGTTCGACGATGTCGCCGGGCACGGCAACGAGGCGCTTGATCAGGCGGGTGCCATCCTTCGGCGAGCTGAAGGTGACGATGTCGCCGCGCTGCGGGTCGCCGAGGCGGGTCAGCGAGACGTCGGTCAGCGGGATCTTGAGGTCGTAGGCCAGGCGGTTGACCAGCACCACGTCGCCTTCGAGGATGGTCGGGCGCATCGAGCCGGTGGGTACCGGGTTCCAGTCCGCGATGGCGGTGCGGAACAGGCCCAGGCAGACGATGAATACGAGGATCCCGCGATTGTTCTTCAGCCAGTTTTTCATGTGTAGTGCTCGCTTGTGTGCGTTGCAGTGACCGCTGCACGGTGGCGGAAGTTTCCACCCGGCAAGGCCATCGCCGGCGCTTCAGCCCGTGCCGTAGGACGAGCCGTCCTTGCGCACGAACTTCCACTGGCCATCGGCGAAGAGGGCCTTGAGGTCTTCGTCCGGGTAGCTGACTTCATCGCCGGCCGAGCGATCGCCGACTTCGAGATAGACCACTTCCTCGCCGGATTCGTTGACCAGGCAGTGGCCGTTGCCGGTGCCGGCGCGGAATCCTGCGCACATGCCCGGGGCGAGCGGCGTGCGTCCTTCGTCGGTCAGCAGGTGCGGATGGCCCTGCAGGATGTAGATGAATTCGTCCTGCTTCGTGTGCGCGTGACGCAAGGCCGAGGCAGCCCCGGGAGCCATGCGGGTCAGGTTGACGCCGAAGTTGGCAAGGCCGAAGACTTCGCCAAGCTGGCGCTTCTCGCGGCCATTCATGCGTGACGCGAACGGTTCAGGATAGAGCGATCGCTTGTTGCGTGGGGCCACATCGAGGGCGGATATGGCGATCGGCGCGGGTCGGTCGGTCATCGGGAAGTCTCCGAAGGCATCGTGGCGGTCAGTGGCGACGCTGCCGATTCCATCGCCAAGCGGGAATTTGTGCAAGGGCCGCTGCTACCGGGCAGCCTGGCGGGTGCCGACGGCCGCGCGACGAAAGCAGCCTAGTCGCGATCCTGGTCCCGCGAACCGGAGGTGTCCTTGTTCGGCTTCAATGCGCCGCGCAGCAGGTCCTTGAGCAGGTCTTCGGTACGTTTCGGCTTTTTCTCCCCGGCGTCATCGGGTTTGCCGTCCTCCCGGGCGGCGTTGCCGTTACCGAGCATGCCGAGGATCGCGCCCGGGTCGACCTTGAACTTCGGATTCCTTGCGGTACCGCGGACGCGCACGCCGATGCCGTCCTCGGACGAGCCCTTGAACAGGTTCGCGATCAGTCCGCCGACATCGTTGCGCTGGCTGCCTGCGGTCAGGGCATCGTCGAGCAGCACGCGCAAGCGGAAATCCAGTGATTCATCGGCATCCATGCGACCGCGTCCGAGAATCCTGCCGAGACCGACGATCTCGGCGTTGAGCGGATCCACGGTGACGCCCGCCGGTTCCATCACGAGCATCGCGTCGGCATGCCGGATCAGGGTATCGCTTGGAGCACTGATGCCGGCCAGTGACAGCGCCGTTCCGAGTTTCGAACCGAGGCTGAACCCTTCGAGCAGGGTATTGTCCAGGGTTACCGGGCCGCTGATGGTGAGCGCATCGAGAGGGCCCTTCGCAGTCAGGTCGAGGCCGAGGACGCCTCCGCCGAGTTTCGAACGTTCGGGCAGTACCACGCCGAAGGCGGGCAACAGCGCCTGCACGTCGTCGACCGGCAATTGCTGGCCGCCCAGCCTGAGGTCGACGCGCACGCGGTCCTGCCTGTGGTCGAACGTGCCGGCGAGGCGCAGGCGTGCGGCGCCACTGCCGATCGAGGTGTTGTCGATGCTGCCGCTGCGCGCGGAGAGTTGATAGGTGGATGCAAAGTCGATGCGCAGCGGTCGCGAGGCGGGCGATCCGGCGGCGACCAGCTTGAGCTGCCGCGCTTCGATGCTGCCGCCGGTCCGCAGTTCGCCGTTGGCCGAGGTGATGCGGGTGTCGCTGTCGATCGTGCCGCCGATATCGTTCTCGCCGCTGACCAGGCCGGCCTTGGCCAGGTCGACGTTGCGCAGGCGCAGGCGCGCATCCAGCGGCGTCAGGATGGCGTTGTCGGCGCTCCATGGGCCGAACTGTCCCTCCAGTTCGAGCGTGCCGCCACCCGCGATGGTGGCGCTGGCAGTGAATGGAATGGCTGCATTGCTGCGCAGGTGCCCGGCATCCAGCTGCAGGTCGGCATAGTTGCGCTGCTGGCCGGAGGCCGTCCGGATCGTGATGCGCCCGCCGCGGATGCGCAGTGCATCGACGCTGACATGCGAAGCGTCGGCGTCATTCGCGGAGGGTGGCCCGGCCGTCTCCTTGCCGCCGGCGATGCTGGAAATGTTCCAGTGTCCCGCGGAATCCTGGCGCAGGGAGACGACCGGATCGTCGAGCCTGAGCGAGGTGACCTGCACGTCGCGGCGGGTGACCAGCGGCCACAGGCGCACGCCGAGCTTGAGCGATTCGGCGGTGACGAATGCGTCCTTGCCGAAGGCCGGATCCTCATCGATGCGAATGTCGTTGGCCTCGAGTGAGCCGCTCCAGATCGAGAAGTGCAGCTTGCCCAGCGCCACATCGCGCCCGAGCGCCTCGCCGAGCGCTGTCTGGACCTGCGGACGGAAGCGGTCCACGTCGACGAGCAGCAGCGCCCCGGCGGCCACCGCAACGAGCGCCACCACGACGATGAGAGCACCGGCCAGAATGCGTTTCAAGGACACCTCCTGTAGCAGCCAATGGTGGCGCCGTCACCCGGACTCAAGGGCGTGGGTCGCCGCAATCAGGCGCGCCGGGCAAACCGATAGTGCGCCACCATCCATTCCGCGCCGTTTGCGTAGCCGAACAGTTCGGCGCAGGCCATCCAGAACATGCGCCAGCGCTGGTGCCAAAGCCTGGCCTGGTCGGTTCCGTAGGCTTCGGCAAGGATCCGCAGGATCTCGCCGCGATTGCGGTCCTGGTTTTCGAGCCAGGCGTTGGCGGTTTTTTCGTAGTGGGTGCCCGGCAGCAGCCAGCGTTCCTCGATGGCGATATCGCGCTGGAAATGCAGCAAGGTATCGGCTGCCGGCATCAGTCCGCCGGTGAAGAAATGGCGTCCCATCCAGTTGTCACCGCCGCGGGTCTCGAACGGGTAGGCCAGGGTCCTGTGGCAGAAGATGTGCACGAACAGCTTGCCGCCGGGCCTGAGCCACGAGCCTACTCGCTCGAGCAGGTGTTCGTAGTTGCGCATGTGCTCGAACATCTCGATCGAGACGACGCGGTCGAACTGGCTGGCATCCAGTTCGAGATGGTTGACGTCGGTGGTGATGACCTCGACGTTGGCCAGGTTGCGTTCGCGACAGCGCGCTTGGATGAACTCGCGTTGCGGGCGCGAATTGGAAACGGCGGTGATTCGCGCCTGCGGAAAGCGCGCCGCCATCCACAGCGTCAGTGAGCCCCAGCCGCAGCCCAGTTCGAGGATGCGCTGGCCGTCGGCGAGTTCGGCGCGTTCGCCGCAGAGGCCGAGCATGCGCGCTTCGGCCGCGTCGAGGTCCGGCGTGGTCTCGTCCCAGTAGCACGCGCTGTACTTGAGATGGCTGCCGAGGCAGAGCCTGAAGAACGGTGGCGGCAGTTCGTAGTGCTGGGCATTGGCGGCATCGGTCTCGATGGCGATCGGGCTGCCACGCAGCTCATCGATGCGCTTGCGCTGGCGTTCGGCGGTTGCTTCGACGCCGCCGGCCATTTCGTCGCGCAGGCGCGCAGCGCACATGCGCCGGATGCCGAGGCGCAGCAGCGTATCCGGAATCCGGCCGCTTTCGGCCCAGCGGGTCAGCAGGCTTTCGGCTTCGTGCGGGGGTGCCTCCCGTCGGATCGGATTGGAATGGCCCTTTGTTGTCATGTGAACTCTCTTCGTCGCAATATCATGTTGGTGGTGAGCGCCAGCGAACCCCAACGAGTCAACCGTCCACCGGTTGGCCGGCCG